>CAYVLT010000151.1:0-10597 GCA_964452405.1 uncultured Ferruginibacter sp. | reverse complement strand
GAGGTGGCGCCGGCATTGGAAAATATCGGGATGGTATGTGATGCATTGATCACCGACTTTGACAATGATGAACAGCCCGACCTGGTACTTACTGGTGAGTGGATGCCGGTAACTTTTTTAAAAAATTCGGGTGGCCACTTCACTAATATCACCGCCTCTACGGGGTTGGCTGATAAGGCAGGCTGGTGGAATTCAATTGTGGCCGGAGATTTCAGGCATACCGGGAAAACGGATTACATCGTTGGCAATATTGGCCTCAACACGCTTTACCAGGCCAGCGGGCAATACCCGGTTTACGTAACCGCAAAAGATTTTGATCACACCGGCGGCTATGTTCCGGTTACTTCTCTTTTTCTTCCGGATACAAAAGGAGGCTTACAGGAGTTTCCGGCCGAAGGCCGCGACGATATCCTGGAAAGAATTCCATCCCTGCGTAAACGGTACAATACTTATGCACCGTTCGCAACAGCAACGATCAACGATATTTTTCCCGGCCCGTTGATGAAAGATGCACAACGGCTCAAGGCAACCGTTTTACAATCCTGTTACCTTCGCAATGAGGGCAATGGAAAATTTACGATGATTCCCTTGCCCAAGGAAGCCCAATTTTCAGTGTTGAATGCAATGGTTGCCGGTGATTTTGACGGTGATGGCAATCTCGATGTACTGATTAATGGCAATGATTTCAGTACCGAGGTTTCAAATGGCCGTTTTGATGCGTTGAACGGTCTGTTGCTGAAAGGTGATGGTGCAGGCAATTTCAAACCACTGTCAATTACCCAAAGCGGCATTTATATTCCGGGCAATGGAAAGGCCCTGGTGAAACTCCGGTCTGGTAATGGAAGTTACCTGGTGGCGGCAAGCGAATACAAGGGTAAACTCCGCGTGTTTCAGCTTCGCAGGACTACCCGGAATTTTACGGCCGGCCCGGGAGAAAAATATGCCCTGGTAAAATATAAGAACGGCAACAGCGAAAAGCGGGAGTTTTATTTTGGCGATTCTTTCCTTTCGCAATCCGGCCGTTTTGTGCCGGCAGACAGCACCGTGGAAAAAATAACCTTTGTGAATGAGCAGGGACAAAAACGAACTGTAATCCTGTAAAACGCAGCCAACGGCCTGCAAAATAACTTACCTGCATGATTATGCGCAAAAAATACAGATCAGATGAAACTGAATTTTTCTAAAAAAAGAGTCCGGCTGCTGGCAGCGCTGACTTGTTTATTGATTACCTCTTCCGGCTATACACAAAAAACTCCTCTTTCGTGGGAATCCACCAAGGATGGGGTGCTGGTATATCCTGATACCATTTTATCAGGCGGTGCCCGAAAAGTGCAGTTGCAGGTATTCAGCAACCATATCATCCGGGTAACCGCATCTCCTGCATTGGACATAAAAGCTTCGGAAAACCTGGTGGTGATCAAAACACCGGAGCCGGTTGGCTGGACCACTGCTGAATCCGGTGGCAACCTGCTGTTAAGTACCGCGGTTCTAACAGCTACGGTCAACCTAAAAACCGGGGCCATTTCATTTGCCGGAAAAGATGGCAGGGAGATCATCATGGAGCGACCGGTTACCGGCCGCATCATCAGCCCGGTGGTGTTTGAAGGTGAACCATTGTATCATGTGGCACAAACATTTGAAATGAAGCCTGGTGATGCCTGTTATGGATTGGGGCAGCACCAGGATGATGTATGGAATTACAAAGGGAAGCAGGTTACTTTTTTTCAGAACAACACCGAAGTGGCGATTCCTTTTTTTGTGTCTGTAAAAAATTACGGGATCCTCTGGAACAATTATTCATACAGCAGGGCAGGCGATACAAGGCCCTATCAAACATTGTCTGACCTGGCACTCTTTGATAAGAATGGTAACCAGGGATGGTTAACAGCTTCCTATGCCAATGATCGCACAAAGCCGGATGATGTTGCTTTTGAAAAAGCCGAGTCAGACATCAACTATCCCTATTTAAACGACAGCCGGCTGAAACTTCCGGCCGGCTTTGCGGTGGACAAAGGAATAGTTACATGGCAGGGGAATATTTCCAGTGGCGTTGAAGGTGTTCATCAATTCAGGTTTACCTATGCGGGGTATGTAAAATTATACCTCAACGATACACTCAGGTTTGAGAAATGGCGCCAGGCCTGGAACCCGGGCACTGCATTAACAGCTTTCCCGATGCAGGCAGGAAAAAAGTACCCGATCAGGATAGAATGGATACCTGACGGCGGGGAATCTTACCTGGATGCCGGTTTCCTGCCACCCCGGCCTGTTGCTGATGAGAACAGTTTCACTTTTGACTCTGAAGCCGGTCGCCAGGTGGATTACTATTTTGTACTGGGAAATAATATAGACGAAGTGATTCATGGATATCGGCAACTAACAGGAAAGGCTACCCTGGTTCCAAAATGGGCACTGGGTTTCTGGCAGAGCAGGGAGCGTTATAAAACCCAGCAGGAAATACTGGACAATGTGGCCGAATTCAGAAAAAGAAAAATTCCGCTCGATAATATTGTACTTGATTGGTCGTACTGGAAAGAGAATGATTGGGGTAGCCAGGAATTTGACACCGCCCGTTTTCCTGATCCTGCCAATATGATCAGCATCCTGCATAATAAATACCATACCCATTTCATGATCTCCGTATGGCCAAAATTTTACGAAGGCATTAAATCATTTAAACTGTTCAACGAAAACGGATGGTTGTACAAACGTACGATTGCCGAACCTCACAAAGACTGGGTGGGCCCGGGTTATGTTTCTACTTTTTACGATGTATTCAACAAGGATGCCCGAAAGGGATTCTGGAAACTGATCCACGATAAGATCTATGTTAAGGGAATTGATGCCTGGTGGATGGATGCCAGTGAGCCGGATATTCTTTCCAACTCGTCTTACAAAGAAAGAAAAAAGCAGATGTCGCCCACGGCCATCGGCACGGCGGCTGAATACCTCAACGCCTACCCACTGTTGAATGCAAAAGGAATTTATGAAGGTCAGCGGGGTGTTGACAGCAACAAAAGAGTGTTCCTGCTCACCCGTTCCGGCTTTGCCGGTTCGCAACGCTATGCCGCTAGTATCTGGAGTGGGGATATCGCTTCCCGTTGGGAAGACATGCGCACCCAAATCAGCGCCGGGCTCAACTTCTCAATTTCGGGGTTGCCTTACTGGACCATGGATATTGGTGGTTTTTCTGTGGAGCACCGTTATGAAAAACCTTCCCCGGCGGACCTGGAAGAGTGGCGGGCATTGCAAACCCGGTGGTACCAGTTCGGAAGTTTTGTGCCTTTATTCCGGGTACACGGGCAGTTTCCTTACCGGGAGATATACAATATTGCTCCTGAAGATCACCCAGCTTATAAAAGTATGCTGTATTACGACCAGCTTCGCTATCGGCTGATGCCGTATATCTACTCGATGGCGGGTAGCACTTACCATCACGACTATACGATTATGCGTGGACTGGTAATGGACTTCCCGGGCGATGCAGCCGTGCAATCCATCGGCGACCAGTATATGTTCGGTCCTTCGTTGCTCATTAACCCTGTGTATTCTTACAAAGCGGTAAACAGGCAACTGTACCTGCCGGCCGGGCAGGGTTGGTACGATCTGTACACCGGGAAGTATTTTGAGGGTGGTCAACATATCACCGCGGCAGCGCCTTATGAACAAATACCGGTTTTTGTAAAAGAAGGAGCGATCGTGCCCACCGGTCCTGCCCTGCAGTACACCGGGGAAAAGCCCGCTGACCCAATCCTGTTGTATGTATATGCAGGAAAGGACGGTTCTTTCACCTTGTACGAGGATGAAGGCCTGAATTACAATTACGAAAAAGGCGCTTTCAGCGAAATACCCATCTGGTACAATGAAGAAAAAAAGCAACTAACCATCGGCGATAGGAAGGGACATTTTGATGGCATGTTGCAACAACGTATTTTCCAGGTGAAACTGATCACTAAAAAATCGCCATCGGGCATGAATTTCTCCGGCGTTGATAAAACCATCCGCTATTCCGGTAAAATGGTCAGCTTGTTTTTGTAATTGTATTACCTTTAACTGCCTGCAGAGCCGGTGTTTTTCACTGCCGGTAAGATTGCGCTTTGCCATTCCTCTCCCCAGGTACATATTGAATTACCCGATCTTTTATATCAAACAAAAAAAATGAAACACGTTTTATTAATTACAGCAGGCCTTTTTTCAGGACTGCTCTTGTGTGCGCAAACAGCCGCAGAAAAAGCAAAAGTAGCTGCATTGGTGAAACAAATGACCCTGGAAGAAAAAGTGGGGCAGATGACGCAGGTTACATTTGCGGTAGTGGCTAAGGGCGGCTGGGGCAACCAGGATGGAGAGATTGATCCCGAAGCATTGAAAAACGCCATCCTTGCACATCATGTTGGATCAATGCTTAATACCACCGCTCATGCGCTTTCAGTTGAAACATGGAACAGGATCATCAAACAAATACAGGATGAAGTAAAAAACGAGCGGCTGAAAATACCGGTATTATATGGCCTGGATGGAATTCACGGACAAACATATACACTTGAATCAACTCTTTTCCCGCAGAATATTGGTATGGCCGCCACCCGCAACCTGGCGCTCGCCAAGGCTGTTACAAAAGTAACCGCGATGGAACTGCGTGCATCCGGCATTCGATGGAATTTTGCGCCGGTACTTGATATCGGTCGCCAGCCTCTGTGGTCGAGGTTCCCGGAAACCTACGGTGAAGATGTGTACATTGGTAAAACGATGGGCGCCACCGTAGTAAAAGCCTACGAAGAAGATGGCTTAAAAAACCCAACAGCAGTGGCCAGTTGCATGAAACATTACATTGGCTATTCTGCTTCCCGAACGGGAAAAGACCGCACACCGATCTATCTCCCCGAAATAGAGATGAGGGAATACTACCTGCCGCAATTCCGGGAAGCCATAAAAGCAGGGGCTTCCACGATCATGATCAATTCAAGCGAGATCAACGGGGAACCGGTGCACGCCAGTAAATATTTATTGACCACCGTATTAAGAAAAGAACTGGGTTTTACAGGCCTCATCGTTACTGACTGGGAGGATATCAAACGCCTGCATGAACGGCACAATGTGGCGGCCACTCCCCGTGCCGCTGTTGTGATGGCGGTGAATGCAGGTATCGACATGAGTATGGTGCCGGGCGATTACACTTTCTACGACCTGCTTATTGAAGCGGTAAAAAAAGGTGAAGTGCCCATGAGCCGGATCGACGATGCAGTAACAAGAATATTGGCTCTGAAATTTAAAACGGGACTTTTTGACAACCCTTATGCAGAACCTGCTGCGGTGGCCAATTTTGGCAGGCCGGAATACCAGGCCATCGCGTTGGATGCGGCCCATGAAGCCATGACCCTGTTGAAAAATACCAACCAAAGTTTACCGCTCTCAAAAAATGCCCGTGTATTGGTAGCCGGTCCTTCTGCCCAAAGCATCAGTGCCTTGAATGGTTGCTGGAGCTACACCTGGCAGGGCAAGGAAGAACAATGGTACCCGTCAGATAGCAAAACGATTTATGAAGCCATAGCAGCAAAAGTGGGGGCCACAAACGTAGTTACCACCACAGGAAAAGTTTTTGACGATCCGAAGAACTATGATACAGCAGCCATTACCGCAGCAGCAGGTAATGCAGATGTGATCGTTTTGTGCATTGGTGAAAACGCCTACGCGGAAAGCCCCGGTAATACCCGCGATCTTGCTTTGCCGGAAGAGCAGGCCGCTCTTGTAAGAACAGCCGCCGCCACCGGTAAGCCGGTGATACTGGTGCTGACAGAAGGAAGGCCCCGTTTCATTACAGGTATTGAGCCACTCGTTAAAGGTGTTTTAATGGCATACTGGAGCGGTAAGAAAACGGCTGAAGCGGTTGCAGATGTACTGTTTGGCGACTACAACCCCAACGGCCGCCTGCCATTCAGCTACCCGAAAAGTATGGGTGAAATCGTTTTGTATGATCGTAAACCAACGGAGGAAGTACGGGAAGTTTTTAACGACAATATCAACACAGGCTACGATCCGTTGTTTGCTTTTGGTGCAGGACTCAGCTATACAACATTCAGCTACAGCGACATCAAACTCAGCAGCAACCTGCTTACTGCCAACACCAAACTAACGGTAAGCATTACGGTAGAAAACACCGGGAAAATGGAAGGCAAAGAAGTGGTTGAATTGTATTCGCGGGACCTGTATGCCAGCATTACACCTAATATGAAAAGGTTGCGGGCATTTCAAAAGATCAGCCTGAAACCGGGTGAATCTAAAACTGTAACCTTCACCATCGATAAAAATGACCTGGCATTTGTAAACGCACAATTGAAAACGGTAACAGAGCCCGGCGCATTTGAGCTGATGATCGGCGACAAAAAAGCAAGCTTCAACTATCAATAATACCGGTAATGCATACCCGAAAAATGGACAAGACCGTTTTTTATGCTGCTGTTTTTCAGTGTCGGGCTAAACTGCCTGCACCCGCTCGTTTTTTGGCGATTGCGTTCACCGCTTTGTTGGGCTTATATACCGGGGCAGCGTTTGCACAGCAGGTATCGCTTTGGGAAGATGGTGCACCCGGTTATGAAAATAAAAAGGATGAACCCGAGCAGGCACAGGATTATTGGGTGAAAAACATTCATAACCCTTCCATAACCGCATACTTTCCCGGCAAAGGAAAGGCAAACGGCACCGCGGTTCTTATTTGCCCGGGAGGCGGTCATCGTTTGTTGGTGTATAATTCAGAAGGTAGGGATGCTGCTTTGTTTTTGAATTCATTAGGCGTTACTGCCTTTGTATTAAAATACCGCCTGTTCAGGGAAGAAGGTTCGCCCTATTCCCTGGAAAAGGAAGTAAAGGCAGATGCATACCGTGCCATGCGCCTGATCAGGAGTCGTGCAGGCGCCTGGGGCATCAACCCGGCAAAGCTGGGTATGATGGGTTTTTCGGCTGGTGGTGAAGTGGTGGCCCTACTGGCTTACCAACCCGGCATGGGTGATCCATTGGTAAAAGATACGATTGACAGGCTGGATGGTCACCCCGATTTTCAGGTACTCATCTACCCGGGTCCTTTGGGGATACCCGATACCGTGAGCGCCCATGCACCACCCGCATTCCTGTTGGCGGCCAACAACGATGAATGTTGTGCTGAACCGGTGATGAAACTTGCGGCAGCTTACCGTAAGGCAAAAGCTCCTGTTGAATTGCATGTGTATTCCGTGGATAAACATGCTTTTAATATGGGGTACCGGTCGCCTTTTGTGTCTATTAAAAACTGGCCACAGCGGCTTGCTGACTGGTTGCTCGACAATGGCTATCTTAAATAACAATATAACTTCCGGGCCAGCGGCGTTGAATGCATGAAGCGTTCGGTCCAACGGAATTGTATCATCACTACAAATTGTTTCTATGAAAAAAATGCTTGGCTGCCTAATGATCATGTTTGTTCTGCCAGCCCTTACACTGCAAGTTTCAGCACAGGATGCCAAACAATTCAACGCACTGCTCATTACTAAAACCGCTGGTTGGCACCATGAATCGATCAATGAAGGTGTGGCCGCCATGAAACAACTGGCCGTGCGGAATTTTTTCAACCTGCAGTGGCACCAGGACGGTGTGGCCATCACTGATAAATATCTTGAAAATTTCCAGGTGTTGATTTTTTTAAATACTACAGGCGATATTTTTAAACCCGAAGAAAAGCAGGCCATCGAGCGTTTCATCCGGTCGGGGAAGGGCTACGTGGGTATTCACAGTGCATCCGACACCGAGTATGGCTGGGAATGGTACACACGCCTTGTTGGCAGAACCTTTTTCATTCACCCTGTTATTCAAACAGCAAAGCTGCATTTCACGGGTAATAAATTTCCCGGCCTGGAAGGTTTTACCGACGGTCAATGGTGGACGGATGAATGGTACCAGTTTGGACCCGAAACTGTTACTGGTCTTCAATACATACTAACCGTAGATGAAAACTCTTACAATCCGAAAACTGAATGGAACGATCCTCATAAGAAAGGAGAGGGGATGGGCAGTTTTCACCCGGTATCCTGGTACCATAGCTACGACGGAGGCCGGTCTTTTTATACTGCGTTGGGTCACATGCCTGCTGTTTACAGCGAACCCGCTTTTTTAAAGCATGTGTATGCCGGGATTTTATGGGCCGCTACCGGTAAGCAATAAACGCTTTTCAACTTAAAAAAAACGTATGTCATACACACCTAACACCGACAGGTACCTCACAATGAAATATAACCGCTGTGGTAAAAGCGGCATCCTGCTGCCGGCTGTGAGCCTGGGCCTTTGGCATAATTTCGGCTCAGTGGATGATTTTGACAATGGCCGCAGTATCATCCGCAAGGCATTCGACAGTGGCATCACCCATTTTGATCTTGCCAATAACTATGGACCAGAGCCCGGAAGTGCTGAAGAAAACTTTGGAAAAATATTGAAGCTCGATTTCACCGGGTACCTCCGCGATGAATTGATCATCTCATCCAAGGCGGGGTACCACATGTGGCCGGGACCCTATGGCGAATGGGGATCGAGGAAATATATTTTATCGAGCCTTGATCAAAGCCTGGACCGGATGCAGCTTGACTATGTTGACATATTTTATTCTCACCGTCCTGATCCGAACACACCATTGGAAGAAACTATGATGGCACTTGATACCGCCGTTCGTTCCGGGAGAGCTTTATATGCCGGTATTTCCAACTACCAGGCGCCCGAGGCAAAAAAAGCCATTGAGATACTGAAACAACTGGGTACACCCTGCCTGATTCATCAACCCAAATATTCCATGTTTGAAAGATGGGTGGAAGATGGTTTACTCGATGTGTTGGAGGAAGCCGGCGTGGGTTGCATTCCTTTTTCTCCGCTGGCACAAGGACTTCTTACTGATCGTTACCCGCAAGGTATCCCGCAAAACTCCCGCGCTGCGAAAGCTGTATTCCTGAAAGCAGGCGATATCACTGCTGAGAAACTCGAACAGGTCCGCTCATTAAATGAGATCGCATTGAACCGCAACCAAACGCTTGCGCAGATGGCGCTTGCCTGGTTGTTGAAAGATCAGAGGATCACTTCGGTACTCATCGGTGCCAGTTCCGTGAATCAATTAACAGATAATATTTCCTGTATCAATGCACTTGATTTTTCTGCAGATGAACTGCGTGCCATAGAAGCGATCCTGGCACGGGTAAAATAAATACATCGCCTGGAAGCCATGCGCCATTGCTGCTTAAACGAGCAGGGTTAAAACTGACCGGGTGTTTTTTGAATCTCTAAATGCATCCAATAAGGTTTGACTGCTGGTGTAAAAGCAACCACGAACGGATAAAATAGTACTACTGTTCAAGCCTGCTGTTGCAGTAATTTTATCAATGCTCAGTGAGTGAGAATGATGGAGTGAGATGAACGGGTGCTTCAAAAGGTAAACTGTAGCTGCCGGACTTCCTTTAAATACTAACTACAGCATCTTTTAAATACCAGTGATGAAGAAAACATTTCCTGCTTGTATCATCTTCCTTTATTGTGTTTTTTCGCAGGCAAACGGGCAGGTAAAGCCGCCGGGAGAGCACCTGTGTTTCGACTTTGACTGGCGTTTTGCTTTTGGTCATCCCTACAATACAGCACTTGATTTTAATACCGGCACTGCATCCTTCTCTTATTTTGCCAAAGCGGGCTATGGTGATGGCGCAGCCGCACCGGATTTTGACGACCGCTCCTGGCGAAAGCTTGACCTGCCGCACGATTGGGCCGTAGAGCAACCTTTCAGTGAAAACGGAAGTTACAGTCATGGGTTTAAAGCGATCGGTCGCAATTTCCCTGGCGCCAGTATCGGGTGGTACCGCAAGAAATTCATGATACCGGCAAAGGATTCCGGCAGGCACATCAGCATTGCCTTTGATGGCGTGTTTAGAAATAGTATGGTTTGGGTAAATGGCTTCTACCTCGGCACACAGCAGAGTGGCTATCTCGGTTTTGAGTACGATATCAGCGCTTATCTTAACTATGGAGAAATGAATACAGTGGCGGTGAGAGCAGATGCCGGAATGGAAGAAGGCTGGTTTTACGAGGGTGCCGGCATTTACCGCCATGTATGGCTGAATAAGACAGCTCCCTTGCATGTGGCCCGTGACGGCAGTTTTGTTACTTCAAAAGTTGATGGGGATTCAGCCACTCTACAGGTATCCCTAACCGTTAGTAATCGCTCCCTGGTGGCTGAACGTTTCAATATTGTTCAACAATTATTGGATCAGGATGGCGCTGTGGTGGGAACTGCCACTGCTAAAAATTTACCATTGCGATCATTTGCCGAAGAAACCTTTAAGTCAACCATCCCGGTTACGACCCCGGTACTATGGAGTGTTGACCATCCTTATTTGTACCGGCTTAAATCCATGATCCAGCAGGATGGTAATACGATTGATAGTTATGAAACGGCTGTTGGTATCCGGACGATCCGTTTTGATCCCAACGAAGGTTTTTTTCTCAATGGTAAGTCACTCAAGATAAAAGGCACCAATAATCACCAGGATCATGCAGGTGTTGGTACGGCCATACCTGACGACTTGTATGAGTACAGGAACAG
>CAYVLT010000150.1:0-10627 GCA_964452405.1 uncultured Ferruginibacter sp. | reverse complement strand
AACATTTCCCTATCCAGTTTAAATGCCTTCGGATTGATCTTCGGCCCTGCAAGGCTGATGCTGATCATTACCAGCAAAGTAATAAAGAATGCCCAACCCATATTAATCAGGAAGGGTATTTCATACACGCCTTTGCTATTCAGGAAAGCAGTGTACATCAGGGTTTCGTGCCCGAATATGGACACGGCGAAACTGTTGAAAAAGATGGCCATCACAAACCCGGTGATCAACCCGGCAACAGCCGCAGCGCCGGTGGTACGCTTCCAGAACATACCGAGGATGAACATGGCGAATACACCCGGACTGATAAAGCCGGTGTACTTCTGAATAAAAGTAAATCCACCTTCACCACCAATGCCCAACAGGTCTTTCCACTCAAACACCACGGCCAGTATAATACATACAAGGGCGGCCAGTTTTCCTGTCCAAACCATTGCTTTCTCATCGGAACCTTTACCCGCATTGTCTTCTGTGGTGGCATGCGCCGCTGCATGAACATCTTTCTTTTTAAAATATTTCATGTAGATGTCCAGCGTAAAGATGGTGGAGATACTATTGAGCTTACCAGCCAGTGACGCAACAATTGCTGCCGTGAGCGCCGCTATCGCCAGTCCTTTCAAGCCCGATGGCAAAAAGCCAAGAATGGCAGAGTAGGCATCGTCCATTCCCCGCAGCCCTTCCAGGTGTCCGTTCTGGTGCAATACATAAGCTGCGATACCAGGCAACATAACAATGATGGGCATCATCAGTTTTAAAAACCCGGCAAACAAAATTCCTTTACGGGCTGTCTGCAGATCCGCACCCAGCGCCCGTTGTGTGATGTATTGGTTGCAACCCCAATAGTTGAGGTTCACGATCCACTGGCCAGCAAAATACATGGCGATACCAGGAAGGATAAGGTATTTATTGATGTCTTCCTGCGAAGATGCAGCTGTGGGCTTTTCCAGGATCATGTGAAAATGATCAGGTGCCTGGTTCATCAGTGTTTTAAAACCGGCAACTGCATCACGGCCTAATCCGAATTTATCACTTACGATCGTTAATGCAAAATAGATCGTAGCGAAACCACCGATGATGAGTACAGCAACCTGGATCACATCTGTATACCCGATCACCTTCATACCACCGAGCGTAATGATGAGCGAGAAAACAGCAAGTGCGATCATCACGGTGTGAAGATATTCCGGACCGATGAGCCCGCTGATTGCGATGGCGCCGAGATAAAGAATAGAAGTAAGGTTAACAAACACGTACAACAGCAACCAGAAAATTGCCATGATGAGTGACACTGTTTCGTTGTACCGCGTTTTTAAAAACTGCGGCATGGTGTATATCTTGTTTTTAAGATACACCGGCATGAACCAGACTGCGATGATGATCAACGCCAGTGCAGCGATCCATTCATAAGCAGCTACTGCCACCCCCACAAAATACCCGTTACCACTCATTCCTATAAACTGCTCCGCGGAAATATTCGAAGCGATCAGTGAAGCACCGATGGCCCACCAGGTGAGTGATCCTTCGGCCAGGAAATAATCGTGGGAAGCGGAAACAGATGCTTTCTTTTTTTTGTTGTACACCCAGTAACCATATCCGGCCACGAGAATGAAATACGCCACAAAGATCAGCATGTCGAGCGTTGATAGACTTTTCATCAGCAAGTTTTAAGTTTTGAATAAAATAGAATATTGATTTGATTTACCTGTAATATACTTCACTCCAGCGAAGTTCATTCCTGAATTGATACAAATCTGTTTTGGGACCAATCTTCACAAATTCGATGCCTGCCATCTCAGCAAAATCCTCCATGTGTTCTGAAGTAAGGTTCTGGCTGTAGCCGGTATGATGGGCGCCACCCGCGAGAATCCATGCTGCACAACCATCATTCATGTTAGGGTATGGTTTCCACAACACTCTTGCCACTGGTAATTTTGGAAGATCGTGTAAAACAGTTTGTGCCTCCACTTCATTCACGAGCATCCTGAAACGGTTACCCATGTCGATAACGGATGCATTGATCGCAGGACCAGCAGGTGCATTGAATACCAAACGTACCGGATCAGCTTTTCCACCAATGCCCAGCGGATGTATTTCACAGGAAGCTTTGTGATCAGCGATACTTGGACAAATTTCCAGCATGTGCGATCCTAACACCATCGGGTTATCAGGGTTGAAGTGATAAGTGTAGTCTTCCATGAAACTGTTACCCCCTGGCAAACCTTTACCCATTGTTTTCATTGCACGTACCAGGGCTGCTGTTTTCCAATCACCTTCGCCGGCAAAGCCATACCCCTTCGCCATCATACGCTGGGCGCCAATGCCCGGCAATTGCAACATACCATGCAGGTCTTCAAAAGTGTCGCTGAAGCCTTTGTAATTTCCTTCTTCCAGGAAATACTGCAGGCCCAGCTCTATTTTTGCTGCATCTCTCAACGACTGGTATTGGGCGCCATCTTTTTTTAAGGAAGCCACTACATTGTAAGTATCAAAATATTCCTGGGTCAGTTTATCCACGTCGGCATCGGGTACTTCACCGATCCTTTTTACAAGATCACCGATACCGTGAGTATTCACACTGTACCCAAACTGCATTTCCGCTTCTACCTTATCCCCGTCCGTTACTGCCACAAAACGCATGTTATCGCCGAAACGCACGAACCGGGCACCCTGCCAATCGTTCCAGCCGGCAGCGGCCCTTGCCCAGGCATGAATGCGTTCGATCACCTGCGGATCCTGCCAATGCCCCACCACCACTTTCCTATTCAACCGCATCCGGCTCATGATGAATCCAAACTCACGATCACCATGTGCACTTTGATTCAGGTTCATGAAGTCCATGTCAATCTCACTCCAGGGAATATCACGGTTGAACTGTGTGTGCAGGTGCAGGAGCGGCTTCTGCAAAATTTTCAATCCGCCGATCCACATTTTTGCGGGAGAGAATGTATGCATCCATGCGATGATGCCGATACAGTTTTTTGCCGCATTGGCCTCCGCCATCACAGCATATATTTCTTCCGGTGATTTCACCGTTGGTTTAAATACAATGGTAACCGGTATTGATTCGGCGGCATTCAAAGAAGCCGCAATTTCCTGCGAATGGCTGGCTACTTTTTTCAATGTTTCTTCGCCGTACAAATGCTGGCTGCCGGTTACAAACCAAACTTCTGATTCTTGTAATGTTTTCATTTTTTCAGTTTTTATGTGCCCTGCTGGAAAGGGCTATTAGTGTTAGTGTCTTTTTCTACGGCTCCGGACATGCTGTTGATCCGATGAATAATTAATGTGAAATAATTTCAACTCCTTTTGCCTGTTCAGGCAACCACAACAGCATCTCTCCCTTGCCCCTGTTGGCCCATGCATAATAAGGGATGGCCACAAAGTTTTGCAGGCTGGTGCTGACATACTGCGGTGCAACCTGCAGTTGCGGCACTTTTGAGCGCAGCACCACCACGCCGTTCAACAGGCCGGGTTCATACCCGCTGGTGAATTCAGCTTCTCCCGGCAGGATGATCGTGGAGGCGGTACCGTTATTGTCCACCCATTCAGCACAATACATCAGGGGACCCCGTTGCAAGGCCACTTTCCCGAGATCATCCTTCAGGTTCTCATTCGCTTTTACACGCCGCACTTCCATGGGAAGTTTCACCTGCACCACGTCATTTTTTTTCCATGTACGGCTTAACACTGCATACCCGTTCTCCATGGCAAAATCAACGGGTGTGCCATTGATGGTTATCTCCACTTTGCTCCCGGAGGTCTTTTCAAAAGCATACAGGTCAGAAGGAATGGCTTCATTGTGCGCCCACCCGGGTATGCGTACGCGTAATACAAAAGGCAGGCTGCCTTTTTTGGGTGACACCACAAAGCTGAGCTCTCCATCCCATGGATAGTTGTTCCGCTGTTCAACCTCCAACTTTTTACCATTCATATCAATGGATGCATTGCTGTTAATAAACAGGTTGACAAAAAGATCATTGCCATGCTGTGCATACATATAGCCAGGCACCGAAGGCAACAGCCTGGTTAAATTTGTCGGGCAGCAGGAGCAGTCAAACCATCCTGATCTTTCCCTCTCAAGACTTGGATGTTGAAATCCATTGGTGACCTGCATGGCATTCGTATAAAAAAATGATTTACCATCAAGACCCACACCTGATATCAACCCGTTGTATAATATTTTTTCCAGCACATCAATGTACTTTGCTTCTCCATGCAATTGAAACATGCGTTGGTTCCAATATACATTCGCAATGGCAGCACAGGTTTCATTGTACGCCGTCGTATTGGGCAGGTCATAGTTGCCTCCATATCTTTCCCCAAAAGGAATAGCGCCAGCCCCACCCTGCACGTATAATTTTTTTGACACCAGGTTGTACCAGATCGAATCCACTGCCTTCAGCAATGCCTGGTCGCCGGTGAGCGCAGCAACGTCGGCAACAGCAGAATACAAATAACCGGCGCGTACGGCATGGCCTTCCGCTTCACGCTGGTCAACCACCGGCTCATCATCCTGCCAGTAAGATCCGTTCTTAAATGGATCAGGGTCTTTTGGATCATACCCTTTATAATGCCCGCGTTGCTCCACAAAAAACTTCGCTGTCTGCAGGTATTCCGGTTTGCCGGTGATGCGGTATAACTTCACCAGGCCCATTTCAACCACTTCATGCCCCGGTGCTACCTGTAGTTTGTCTTTTCCAAAAACAGCACAAACGAGATCGGCATTTTTCAAAGCGATGTCCAGCAAATTTCTTTTGCCGGTAGCTGCATAGTGGGCTGCAGCAGCTTCATAGAGGTGTCCTGAATTGTACAGTTCGTGACTCATCTCTCTTTCATTTACCCAGCGCTGGCTGCCAGACCAGGCATGCGGATGTGTGGGATCGATGGTGCGGGCCGTATATAAATAACCATCAGGTTCCTGGGCTTTTGCCACAATGGCAATGAGTGAATCCATATAAGCCTCTAATTTTTTATCAGGAAAGATGCTGATAGAAAAAGAGGCTCCTTCGATGGTTTTATAAATATCAGTATCGTCAAAAGGGAAGATGGTGCAGAACCTACCCGTTTTTTGGGCAGCCATTTCAAAATTCTTCACCCGCCCGGTTTTTTCACAGCGCTCAAATGAAGCGGGAATTGTAACCGTATGATTGATCCGGAGCCTTGGTAACCAGAAATTATCAGTAAGATGAATATTGGTAAATGGAACGGCTTTAAAAGAATAATCCTTTTGCTGCGCAAATACATTGCCGCAAGCCATTATCAATAACAGTGTAAATATCTTTTTCATCATAGTTTATTTATACCGGAAAAACCCGCACCAGTTTTTCCATTACTGACCATAATAACTGTCCGGTCCATGCTTCCGCTCAAAATGCTTTTTGATAAGGGCATCTTTCAACCGCGGCGCTTTAAAATTAATCTGCTCGGTGAGGTAGGCCATCTGCGCCACCTGTTCCAGCACAGCACTATTGTAAACGGCCTTTGCCGCTGTGCTTCCCCATGTAAAAGGGGCATGATTACCCACTAATATCATCTCCACCTCGTGGTAGTTCAGTTTTTTTTCTTTAAAACAATTCATAATCTGGAATCCCGTTTCGTGCTCATAGTTTCCTTTGATCATTTCATCTTCCATTGGTGGAGCACAGGGGATATCCGCAATCAGATGGTCGGCATGGGTGGTTCCGAAAATCGGGATATCCCGTTGCGACTGTGCCCATGCCGTAGCATAGGTTGAATGCGTGTGTACGATACTGTTAATGCCCTCCCAGTATTTATAGAGGACAGCGTGGGTTTTGGTATCCGACGATGGCCTGAGATCACCTTCAATGGTATTTCCGTCAAAATCAACGATCACCATCTTATCGGCAGAAAGGTTCTTGTAAGGAACACCGCTCGGTTTGATGGCAAATGCTCCCAGCGACCTGTCAGCGGCGCTCACATTTCCAAACGTAAACAATACCAGTCCCAATTCAGGCAATTGCATGTTTGCTTCAAAAGCTTCTTCTTTGATATGTTTATACTTACTCATATTTTTCAAGCGGTTTGTAATGATGGTTCAGCTATAACAGTTCCGGGTAACTGCTTTTCAATGAAGGCGCCGGTTTGTTTGTACCGCTGGTATCTTTTTTCATATACAGGTACCAGTGCGGCATTGGGATAATAGGTAATATCGAAACCTTGTCCCATCGCTGCCATGGCATCCTCCACCTTTTTGTAAACACCTGCTGCGGTGGCGGCGAACATGGCTGCACCGAGTGCGCAGGTTTGTTCTGAGCGGTGAATGCGGATGGGCATATTCATCACATCCGCCATCATCTGCATGATAAAAGGCGACTTACGGGCAACACCTCCCAACCCGATCAAGCCCTTTACAGGAACCCCCTGCTCAATGAATCTTTCTGCAATGGCTTTTGCTCCGAAACAGGTGGATTCAACGATGGCCCTGAAAATGGAAGGTGCATCAGAGCCGAGTGCAAGACCGGTGATAGAAGCGGTGAGTAACTGGTTGGCATCCGGTGTTCTCCTCCCGTTGAACCAATCCACTGCGTATTCACTTTCTTCTGTAACACTTATTGTTGCCGCGGCCGCACTGAGGGATGGAATGACCGCATCTTCTGTTTCTTTAATAAGTTGTTCAAGCGTACCCGCATCAACAGCAGTTGCGTTGCGGAGGATATTCCGTAAAGGCCAGGCAAGAATATTTTTAAACCACGCATAGGCGTCACCGAAAGCTGACTGTCCCGCCTCCATGCCCACCATCCCGGGTATAACGGAGCCGGGTACCTGCCCACAAATACCATTCACCAGTTTGTCTGCCACTTCTTCAACAGGTGCCACCAGCATATCACAGGTGGATGTGCCCATTACCTTACTCAGGTAGTAAGGCTCTATCTGTCCACCCACTGCTCCCATGTGAGCGTCAAAAGCGCCCACACCAATCACCACATTACCCGGCAAACCCAGCCTCGATGCCCATTCGCTGCTGATAACACCCGCAGCTTCGTCGGCGGTAAAAGTGTCTTTGAAAAGCCTGTCTACAATCCCGTCAAGCATCGGGTCAAGTGAAGCAAAAAATTCATTGGGTGGTAAACCTCCCCACTCTTTCGCCCACAAAATTTTATGCCCTGCCGAACAAACACCGCGTTTCATTTTACTTACATCGCTGCCACCTGTAAGCAAAAACGGGATCCAGTCGCAATGCTCCACGAAAGAATAAATATTGTCCCGTACTGCCTTGTCTTCACGCAACACATGCAGCAACTTGGCCCAGAACCATTCTGAGGAATAAATGCCTCCTACAAACTGCAGGTAGTTGGTGGTAAATTTTTCAGCATGTGCATTGATCTCGGCGGCTTCACCCACACCAGTATGATCTTTCCACAACACGAACATCGCATTAGGATTTTCTTCGAAGCCCGGCAGTAATGCCAGGGGCGTTCCCCTTTTGTCAACTGCTACTGGCGTGGATCCGGTTGTGTCTACAGAAATCGCTTTTACATCGGCTGCCACTGCTTTTCCGGCTTTTGCGAGGCATTCCCTGATGGTTGTTTCCAATCCTTCCACGTAATCGAGCGGATGTTGCCTGAAACGGTTTTCTGCAGCATTGCAGTACTGTTGTTTTTTCCAACGGGGATAATAAAATACCGATGCGGCCATCTCTTCACCCGTTACAGCATCCACCACGATTGCCCTCACTGAATCGGAACCATAGTCGACACCGATCACATATGCATTACCTGTTGCCATACATTATTTTTTAAGTTTCTTTTTATAATTAACGCCTACTGCATCTTTTTAGAATCCTCTAAAAATTTAGCAAGACCGACATCCGTTAATGGATGTTTGAGCAATCCGAGAATAGAATCAAGCGGGCAGGTGCAAACATCTGCACCCATCGCTGCTGCTGTTATGATGTGATTCACATTCCGGATGGAAGCAGCCAGTATCTCCGTTTTGTATTGTTGTACTGCAAAAATTTCGGCCATCTGTTGTACCAGTTGCATCCCATCCCAACCACTATCGTCAATACGGCCCACGAAAGGCGAAACGTAGGTGGCGCCGGCCTTTGCGGCCAATATCGCCTGACCGGCAGAAAATATGAGCGTGCAGTTGGTGCGGATGCCGTTATCCGTAAACCACTTGATGGCTTTCACTCCATCTTTGATCATGGGAACTTTTACCACGATGTTGGGATGAATTGCTGCAAGCTCCTTTCCTTCGGCGATAATTGCATCGAAAGTGGTTCCCAGTACCTCGGCACTGATATCTCCATCCACCATATCACAGATGGTTGCATAATGTTTAAAAATGGCTTCCTTTCCTGAAATACCTTCTTTAGCCATCAAAGAAGGATTCGTGGTAACGCCATCGAGTATACCCAATTCGTTTGCTTCCTTGATTTGTGCCAGGTTGGCGGTGTCGATAAAAAATTTCATTGTTTGTTTCCCTTGAAGCGGGATGCTTTTTGATGATCTGAATATTAATTAGTAGCTGGCATAAAGGCTATTTACCAACCGATATTTTATATTTTGTTACCGTATGGTATTTTTCGCCCGGCTTCAACAACGTGGAAGGAAAGGCTGGTTTGTTGGGTGAATCCGGGAAGTGCTGTGTTTCCAGGCAAAGGGCCGCGTATTTGTTGATGGGTTTACCGTCACTTGTTTTAAAAGTTCCGTCGAGAAAATTGCCTGAATAAAATTGCAGCCCCGGCTCCATCGTATACACATCCAGTTTACGGCCACTTACTGAATCTGACAGGGTTGCCACCAATTCCATGTCATTCCCTTTCCTGTTCAACACGAAGTTGTGATCATATCCACCCTCCACGGCAGCGATCCTTTCCCCGATGGTATGCGGTTGCAGGAAATCGAATGGTGTGCCTTTAACATCTTTCAACTCACCGGTGGGGATAAGCCCTTTGTCAACCGGGGTGTATTTATCGGCATTGATCTGCAAAGTGTGTCCCAATATGTTCTGTGACGGATCACCCGTGAGATTAAAATAACTGTGGTTGGTAAGATTTACAGGGGTTGTTTTATCAGTTTCGGCGCTGTAGTCGATCAGCAGTTCATTATTGTTGGTGAGGGTATAGGTAACCGTTACCTTCAGGTTTCCAGGGTACCCCTCTTCTCCATCTTTACTCAGGTAATGCAGGGTCAAAGCTGATGAGCCATCTGCTGCAGGTGATGCATCCCACACCACTTTATCAAAACCCTTTACGCCACCATGCAAATGATTTTCTCCGTTGTTGGTGGCCAGCTTATAACTCACCCCATCAATTGTGAAAGTGCCCTTACCAATACGGTTGCCATAGCGGCCGATGGTGGCACCGAAATAAGGAGGCTGGGCGAGGTAACCGGTGAGACTGTCGAAACCAAGCACCACACTGCTTTTTTGCCCGTTCCTGTCCGGCGTTACCCAGGAAGTAACCGTGCCTCCATAGTTGGTGATTTTTACCGAAACGCCGCTGTCGTTCGTTAAGGTATACAGGTAAACTTTTTTGCCGTCTGTTTCACCCCAGTCGGCCCTGGTTACTTTTTCAGCAACCGTTGTCTTTGGCGTTTCCTCCTTCTGCCCGGCATTGTTGCAGGCTGATAGCACAGTTGTTGTGATCATTGTTCCAATAATTAAGTTTCTTACATGTTTCATACAGCTGTTTTATGTGTTTAATGTTCGTTCATTTTATTCTGCCAATGCCGGCCATCCTTCTGCATCCCAGGTCAAACGATGAATGATCAGCTTGGGTCTTCCATGATCTGCGGCATCATATCCATGGTAGATAATATAATCCTTACCATCAAAACTGTACACTGCATTGTGACCGGCGCCAAACCAATGGATGTTATCACCCGCTACGATTCCGGAGCCGCCGTTTTTATCCATCGGTTTATTTTCTTTGTCGAAGTAGGGACCTGTTAGCTTCTCACTCCTTCCCATCACTACCTTGTAATTACTTTTCTCGCCACGGCAACAATAATCCCAGGATACAAAGAGATAGTAGTATTTCCCCTTTTTTAAAATAAAGGGTGCTTCAATGGCTGCATCGCCCGCAGCAGTATCACTGATCGAAAAATCCCTGGGCCTTGCTGCCACCGTATACCATTCTTCCGGTTGCGCCGGAGCAGTAAGTTCATTGTTCAGTTTCACCAGCTTCATCCCATTCCAGAAGGAACCAAATACCAGCCAGTGATTACCCTGTTCATCATCGATCTCGTTTGGATCAATTGCGTTCCACATGTCCCTGCCGGGAACTGACTGTATTACCTTACCATGATCTTCCCATTTAAATAATGGCGAGGTTGGGTCGAGTGTTTTATTAGTGGCCAGGCCAATGCAGGAAGTGTTTTTACCAAAGGCCGATACGGCATAGTACAGGTAATAAAGCCCGTTGTGATAGCTGATATCGGGCGCCCAGATATGATCCTTAAACCCGGGTACAGCCTGCACTGCCCATTGGGGAGCTGATGCAAAGACAGGCTTTTCTTTTTTCCAGTTTTTCATATCCGGGGAAGAGTATACTGCGATGCCCCTGCCGGTGCAAAACAGGTAAAAGGTATTACCCTCCTTTGCCATTACAGGATCGTGCACAATTGTTTGGCGTGTAGGCGTCACCGTTCCGACCGTATCC
>CAYVLT010000149.1:0-10678 GCA_964452405.1 uncultured Ferruginibacter sp. | reverse complement strand
GTGATGGCTGATCGTGTTGCTGATGATTTGCATGCTGTCACTCTTCCAGCAATGAATACCGTTGCCGCTTGACTGTTCTGTTTTTGCATCACCCGTAAGTATATTGTTTTTAATAATGCACCGGGTTCCCAGCTCAGCATAAATACCAAAGAAGGCATCGATAATGATATTGTCAGATACAGTCACATTGCGACAGTTATAAATTTTTATTGCTGCGTAGTCAACAATGCTGCTAACCGCTGAGTGCCGTAATAAAAACCCATCGATGGTAACATCGCTGGATTTTACCGAGATGTTTTCATATTTATTTTCAGCGTCTATCACCGGGTGACCAATTCCTTTTAGAAATACCGGTTTATTGATCAGCAGGTTCTTCTCAAAATAAATTCCTTTGTCAACCAAAATAGTATCGCCTGCCCTTGCGGCCGACACAGCACCTGTAATGGTTTTGTACTGCTGCCGGTTGCCTACCCGTAAGGTGTTTGCATTCACATGCAGGCAGCAGCAACATAGTATGCAGGCAATTATTTTCATTTGATGAGGTTGCTCCAGGTCACTTCGGATGCGTTTAATCCGGCAGCAGTTTTTAACAGGCTGTCACGGTTACCAAATGCAATGATATCTCCATTCATCGGCCCATGAATTTGATTGCCCTGCAGAAAATGACAATCTGCCACTTTCACTAAAGCATGAGTTCCTCCAAAATCTGACAGGTAATAATCTTTTACCTGCGCAGCATCTGCCGTATTTGCTTTAGAAAATGAAAGCATACAATGGATATCATCAAATTTGTAAACCTTCCCTTTCTTAGTTACAATTTCAGCTGAGTACTTTTGATCTGCGATCGTCATCTTGCAGAAGGCACAATGGTCAGTGCCAGGAACAATCGCTTCAGGACCGGCGCTGCAACTATTTAATAAAGGCAGCAGGCAAAGCAGCAATACAGGGTTGACAACGATATAACGCTTACTTAATTTTTGATGCTGCTTCCATTCAATCAATACACACAGCAACAGCAGCGCACCGGCTCCGATAAAAATCCAGCCTCCTGTATCAGGAATGGAGTATGCACCAAAATTCAGTAATTGCTTAAAGCCGATCAATGGTGGCTGGTAGGCCATACCAGGTACAACTATGGCGGCATTGGGATTTAAATTATGACCATAATTATATTCCCAGCGCCAGAAATCATACATGGCAACAATGCCAAACGCCACAAAAGCAAAGAATAAAATATTCAATAATTTTCTGCGTCCAGCCAGCGCCGTTATTGCAAAGCCAGCAGCAAAAAATATGATCAGGTAGGGTAGCGCCGTGAATTCAAAAAAGTCTTCATTGTGCAGCGTTTTCATGCCAATATAATGGTTGAGCCCATTGATGATGTCAACATTCCCTCTCAATCCATTTGCATGAATGTGGAGACTTAAGCCTTCAGGATACTGAGGTGCATCCAGGTCTATGCGCCAGATAGGAGTAAACAAAACTGCCACCAACCCTGCAGCAGCAAGTAATAGTAACAGTTTTGTTCCGGCGCCTATTTTGTTTTTCATTTGAATTAATTTAAGTTCATAGAGGCAACTTATTTTTTTGCAGGTGGCAATAACACTTCATCAATCACATGAATCATACCGTTTGATGCAGGAATAGAAGCGATGATATGTGCAGTTCCATTCAACGTTACTTTGCCATCCTTCACGCTTACTTTTACATCGTCTCCGTTCACCATGTTGAGTATTTGCCCGTCCGTTAAATTTTCTGCTTTTAACGATGCTACAAATACATGGTATTGAAGTATATTTTGTAAGTCTGCTTTTTTATCATCTTTCATCAAGCCTTCCACCGTGCCTGCAGGCAGTTTGTTAAACGCTTCATTGGTGGGTGCAAATACGGTAAACGGGCCGGCGTTGGATAATGAAGTAACCAAATCAGCCTGCCTGAGCGCAGCCACCAATGTGGAGTGGTCTTTAGAACCTACAGCCACTTTCACTACATCTTTTGCTGATTCATCATCTTTCACCGCTTCCTGTCCGCCTGCTGGTGTAGCTGCCTGTTCAGTTGTTGCAGTTGATGCTGTGCTATCTGTTGCGTTATTGCAGCTCATTAAGCCGCCGATGAGTAAAGAAAAATATACAAAATGCTTTTTCATAAAATGGTTTTGAGTTGGTGAGTTTTTTTATGAGCCCGGCTGTTGGAACTCTGTGGAACTTCATTGGCGTCGCACTCTTGTACAGCATTAATTCCATTCGATTAACCTTCTACGTTATTACCTCACCCCTTCCCCTCTTCCCGAAATAATCGGGAGAGAGGGATTAGGAGGAGATATCGTTTTACTTTTTACTCAAAAAAGATGAATAGAAAACAAAAAGTACAAGTGAGTGACACAACGATGTTGAAAAAAGATTTACAGCTGGTCATAAAAAACATTTCAAATAACTGTGAGGCCTTTCTTAAGTCCCCCTTCGGGGAATCTAGGGGCCGTTATTTTGCCGGAGCAACCGAAACACTATCCGCCTTTGGTAAATTTTTGCCAGTGCTGAAAGTTAGTGGCACATTGCTGCCTGCAGGTGAAATCCTGATGTAGCCCTGCATTTCCTGGTGCAGTGCACTGCAGAAGTCAGTACAATAGAATGGATAGATGCCCACTTTTTCCGGGATCCATTTTAAGGTTTGCGATTCTCCCGGCATTACCAGCAATTCCGCATTCAAAGCTCCTTTGACCGCAAATCCGTGCGGCACGTCCCAGTCCTGCTCAAGGTTCGTGATATGGAAGTAGACTTCATCACCCATTTTTACTCCTTCTATATTATCGGGCGTAAGGTGGGAGCGAATCTCCGTCATATAAACATCTATGCGATTACCGGTTCTGATCACTTTTGTTTCCGGTTCGCCTTTTGCTACAAACTGGTTGGCATTTTCTTCTATCTTATAGAACTTAACAGAATTATTTTTGATCACATCTGCACTCACCGCCTGCGCATAGTGTGGCTCTCCAATAGTTGGGAAATCAAGGATAAGCTGCATCTTTTCACCGGTGATGTCAAATAGTTGGGCGCTTTGTGCGAGTTCGGGACCGGTTGGTAAAAATCTGTCCTTAGTGATTTTGTTGTAAACGATCACATATTTGCTATTGGGATTTTTGGAATCACCTCCCGGAATGCAAAGATGACCGGGAGAATAATAAGTAGATGCCCGGTCAATTACTTTCAGATCTTTAATGTTCCACTTTACAATTTCCGATGACACAAACATGGTGGTGATGGCATTTCCTTTTCCGTCAAACTCTGTATGCAGGGGGCCTAATCCCGGCTTTTGCACTTCGCCATACAAAGCTGATTCATACCTGATTACCGGAATGCCCTGGTAGTCGCCAATAAAATCTTTGCTGGCAATGGCTTTCTGGATTTTATCGAAACTGAATACCGGAAGCAATGCGGCCAATTTTCCACTTCCTACAATGTATTCTCCCGTAGGGTCTACATCACATCCATGGGGAGATTTAGGACATGGAAAGAAGTAACAGATATCCTTTAGTTCACTTACATCCAGTACGGTTACTTCTGTTTTAATTTCAGAGGTGGCAGTATGGGTTTTTTCATTATACACATTATGAGCGTATCGAACAGTTTCTTTTTTTCCTTTGCCAGCTTTCAAATACTCCTCCGCTTTTTTCCAGTTCACTGCCATGATAAAATCTTTATCTTTTTGTGAAGCATTTACTTCCAGTAATGTATTGGCCTGCTCAGTATTGTAGCAACTAAAGAAAAACCATCCGTGAGATTTGCCTTTTCCCGCATGACTCAGGTCAAAGTTTACACCTGGAGTTCTGAGTTGGAAGGCAATATCCATTTTGCCATCCTCCTTGTTTACGCTGATAAAGCTGATGGAGCCTTTAAAATTTTGTTTATACGAATTAATAGGTACATCGCCGTTTGAATTATCCGGCGGTACACTAAACCTGGTACCTGCCACCACGTACTCAGTATTCTCTGTAATAAAGGGAGAGGAGTGGTTACCTGCACTATTTGGTAATTCAATGATTTCAGCAGTGCGGAAAGTTTTTAGATCAACCCGGCCTACCCTTGGCGTGTTATTACCGTTTACAAAAACCCAGCGGCCATCGATTTGACCATTGGTTTGGGATAATTCCACATGGTGAAGGTCGTCCCAGGGTACAAAGCCATGAGATGTATTCAACATGGGTTTTGTTTCCTCACTGTAGCCATATCCCTTTTCAGGATCAACAGAAAAAACCGGGATCACTCTCAGCAGTCTTGCGGATGGTAATCCATAAACACTCAGTTGGCCGCTGAAGCCACCTGAAACAAAATTATAAAACTCATCATACTTGCCTGGTGCTACATATGCCTTGGCGGCGGCGTCAGCATTTACGGCTGACCCGGCATTTTTAGGTTTGCAGGAAGGTACAAGCATTATCAATGCGATTGCACCTGCAAAAGGTAGAAAGGTTATTTTTTTCATTTTGATATTTTTTAGGTCAGGCCAGGGAAATCTGGACGCTTTTATTTAACTCCATCATTTTTGCGCATATACTCATATAGGGCTCTTGCTTCATTATCAGCAAGATTCTGATTGGGCATTCTTACCAGGCATATTTCAAGCATTGCCTGCGCCTTGGGATCTTTATTGATCATTTCATCTGTGTTAGTAACAAAATTCATGATCCAGTCTGCAGTATGGCGGTTAGTTACTCCTTTCCACCCGGGACCCACCAGCTTTTCATCGGTAAGTTTGTGGCAACTGCTGCACTTCACATTGTATATTTTTTCTCCGTCGGCTGCCATAGCTGCATTAAGGGTGGCGCTTATTTCCACGTTCGTAAACTTACCGGCACCCCGGTCAGGATCATAAGAAGGGTTGCCATTTTCGGCTTTTGCATCAGTTGCAACAGGCCTGGCAGCATTACTGTCGCTGTTTTTTTCGCCACCACAGGCAGCGAACAGAAAGCCAGCCGTTAAAGCGACTATCAATTTTTTCATAAATGTGTGTTTAGGTTTGAAATTTTATGATGCAAGATTAATTTTACAGCAGCAGGCTTTTTATGCGTTGAATCATGTTTACATTTCACCCGGCCGTTTCCCGGGCTGTTTTATCCTGGAAACTGATATCAATCATATTCTTACCGGGTGAAAGTCATGATCAGCAGCACGGCAGGTCATATGATCAGGATAATACAGAAAGTAGTTTTGCCCTTCAACAACAAAACATTCACCCCATGATGATTGATATAGATATGCTGCTTGCTGTAGGGGCGGCCTATAAAAAAGTAAGTGCGGAACAGGTGATTTTTTCAGAAGGCAGTTCCTGTAACTTTTACTACCAGTTAGTGAGTGGATCAGTTCGCTGGTCAAATGTGGATGATGAGGGTAATGAGTTTATCCAAAACATGGTGGTGCCGGGGGAGTCCTTCGGTGAAATTCCACTCTTTGATGAAGGGCCCTATGTTTCTTCTGCTATCGCGGTATCCGACTCAGTCTTAATCAGGCTACACAAGTCGGAGTTTCACAGGCTGATCGCTGACAATCCTTCCATCCATTTTGCATTTTCAAAACTGATTGCGTCCAGGCTTCGTTTCAAATTCATGTTTATGAAAGAACTGGCGGCACATGATCCTGAACGAAGTGTTAATACACTACTTCAATATTTAAAAAGAACCAACAAGTATGTTTGCCAGGACTGCAATAAGGTAATGCTAACCCGTCAACAAATAGCGAATATGACCGGGCTTCGTGTGGAAACAGTGATCAGAACCATCCGGAACCTGCACGACAGGGGTATTTTAACAGTTGATAAGGGAAAGGTTTATTGCTAACCATAGGTAAGTTGGTTTCTCACCGCAAGCTGTACCAATAATTCATGCCTTATTGCGGCGCTCCTGTTCTACATGGCTTTATAGATAAATGCTGCTTTCCATGCTGCAACTTTTCCTGTTTTTTTTCACAGCTTCCCGGTTTTGTACCCGTTTAAACTCCTGCGACGGTTGAAGTTTATGGATGTCCGGGACACCTGGAAAAAGAAGCGCCTATCCTGTTATTACATTCCTTTACGGGTTCATTATGATTACAATCACAAGAAAATTGGACTGTTAAATGGTTATTTGCATAAATAGTTAATGATGAATTATTCCATTCGGCGCTATACTCAAATTGCATTATTTAACTTCCTGTTGATTGCTGTCATCGGCCTGCTGTTGAGGTATAAGATTGCATTTTACCTGCCTTTTGTCGATCAAAAGTATTTGTTACACGGTCATTCACATTTTGCGTTTTCGGGATGGGTTACTCATTCAATATTCGTATTGCTGGTGAGGTACCTTCAATCGCAAACTTCCGTACATATTTTTAAACGGTACAAATGGATCATTAATGCCAATCTTCTCACAGCCTATGGGATGCTGGTTAGTTTTCCCTTGCAGGGTTACGGAGTGTTCTCTATTATTTTCTCAACACTCAACATTTTTGTTTCCTATGCATTTGTTGTGTTTTACTGGAAGGATTTGAACCGTCTTGCAAATAAACATGTAGGGCATTGGTGGCTAAAATCAGCACTCGCATTTAATGCTCTTTCTTCTGCCGGAGCCTTTAGCCTCGCATTCATGATGGCAACGGGAAACCTGCACCAGCAGTGGTATTTAGCATCGGTTTACTTTTTTCTTCATTTTCAATACAATGGCTGGTTTTTCTTTGCCTGCATGGGATTGGCAACGTTAAAGTTTTTTATCAACGTGCCGCCCAAAGCGCTGAAGCAAATATTTTGGTTGTTTGCATTGGCTTGTGTGCCGGCCTATTTGCTCTCTGCACTGTGGTTACCCATTCCCTGGTGGCTGTTTGGCATTGTTGTGCTGGCGGCTATCCTGCAGTTAGCGGGATGGCTATTTTTAATTTATCACATTAAGAAACAACTGGTATTTATACGCTCCGTTTCACCAGGCGGAACTTTGTGGATACTACTGCTTTGTTCATTGGCTCTTACTATAAAATTATTCTTACAAGCCGGTTCCACCGTGCCGGCATTAAGTAAAATTGCCTTTGGCTTCAGGCCAATTGTAATAGGATACCTGCACCTGGTTTTACTCGGCGTTATTTCCCTTTTCCTGGTTGGTTTTATGATGGGGGAAAAAATGATACCTGTTAGTGCCGCGGCAAAAAGAGCCGTTATTGTTTTTGTTTCCGGCGTAATTCTCAATGAAGTCTTGTTGATGTTGCAGGGGGTTGCAGCCCTCACACTTACTACTATACCCCTTATCAATGAAATGTTATTCCTGGCTGCAGTAGTCATTTTTTCGGGGCTGTTATTTTTAAACCTGTGTAAAAAAACAATAAACTGAGTTGAATCATAAAAGGCCATGAAAAAGAGTTTCAACTTTACAAAAAAATAATCTTATGTCAAACATTACAGAACAAACACTGGCCTCCATTGTAACAGCCCATCATCAAACTGTACCCGTTCTCGAAAAATACAATCTCGACTTTTGCTGTAAAGGTAAACGGACGCTGGCGCAGGCCTGCGAAGAGAAAGGCCTGTCCATCGGGGAAATTTTACAGGAACTTGAAGCTACCACTACCGCTGAAGCAAGTGCGGGTTCGTTTGGTGATATGAATGCAGAACAGTTGATACAGCATATCTTATTACGCCATCATTTTTACCTTAAACAATCAATGCCCGCCATCCTGGAACATATAACCAAAGTGGCCACCAAGCATGGCGAACGTTTCCCCTATATGGTGCAGGTGTTTGAGCTATTTGTACAACTGCGAAACGAAATGAATATGCACCTGCATAAAGAAGAAGTTATCCTTTTTCCAAGAATAAAGGAGGTAGAGGCGCTGCATCATTTTCAGCAAAAAAGAGGCATTGATCTCAATTATATTTTCGGGCCGGTGGGTGTTATGGAAGCTGAACATGATGAAGCAGGTGAGATTATGAGCAGGATAAGGGAGTTGACTAATAACTATCAACCACCAGCAGATGCCTGCACAACTTTCAAAGTTACCCTGGCTGAATTGAAGGAGTTTGAAGAAGATTTGCACCAGCATGTTCACCTGGAAAACAATATTCTTTTTCCATTGGCGCAAAAAATGCTCGAGGCGATACAAGCCTGATGGGTTGGTTGGTGAAACGAAACCTGCAGCCTGCGATAAGCGGGTGAATATAATACGACAAGAACCTTCAATGGCAGGCAGTGATACACATAGCTGAGTTATGTAGATTTCCAGGGTATGTGTAAAAAGAACCCAAGGCAACATCGAACAGTCGGCTATGGACTTCCAGTAAATACTCCAACCCTGCTAAGTATTCCGGACGATGTTTGCCTTAGGTAAGTGTTTGATTTTTGTAAAATGCTGGGTACCCGATGCATCAACAGGATATTTTGCTGGTTTACAGAAGTAGCTAAAAGATGGCGCAAGGAAAATTAAATCCTTTTGCATACTAAAAAAATAGTTGCATGGAACAGCGTTGATGTAAATTACAGCAACAATAAATAAAGTATGAAAAGCAGGATCAACTTTGATGGAATGGCCTGGTAACCTGGATGGCCTTCGGTTTACTCACTTTAATTTATAAAAATACCTGATTGACCGTTAAACAACCGGCATTGACAAAATGGTATTCGTTTAATCAGTGGGTGATTGTAAGGTTGCCATTGATTATAAAATTTGTACCGGATAAAGGTTAATATTTGCAGGGTTGTAAAAGCGCATTTTGTGTTAAGACTTATAGCGGGCAGACCAGGCTGCTCTTCTTTTTATTGTTGAATGTATCTGTCTAAAACCGGGCCACCAGTTTCAGGTTCACCAACCTCGGCGTAAGCCGGTTCGGGATGCTGTAGATGGTGTTGGAAAAATCTTTGATGAGCTGGTAGGAGATGGTATTGGGCCGGTCGATGAGGTTGAACACTTCAAAACTGGCCCAGATATTTTCGAGGCCGCGGAAAGGATTGTGACTGCGCCTGGCATTTTTCTCACTCAACAACAAAGCGCTGAAGCCAATATCCACCCTGATATAAGGATCGATCACCAGGGCATTGCGGTAGCGTACACTGTTCGGAATATTAAAAGGCATGTTGCTGCCATAGAGCATGTTGAGGTGTACCCGGAAATTTTTATTGGTGGACAGGTAGTCCTGTAAAAACAACCCGATGGTAATGAGCCGGTCGGTGGGGCGGCGCAGCCAGCCCACATCCTGCCTTACACTGTCGGTCACCACCTGGTCTTCCGTTTTGGAATTGATCACTTCGCCGGCGGCATTCTTATACAGGTAATAGTAATCGTCGTTGATGTTTTCCTTCGTCTTCATGATACCGATACTCAGCCAGCTTTCGGCGTCTTTCACCAGCTCCGTGTACAGGCGGGTCTCTAACCCGTACGCATAACCGCGGGCATTGTTATTGCCCGAATAGCGGATCCGCACATTGTCCACGTCATAAGGTATCAGGTCGGTGATATGTTTGTAATAAGCTTCCGCGGTAATGCGGAATGGCCGGTTGGCATTATTGAAATTATAATCGAGTCCGCCCACCAACTGATAGCTTTTCTGCGATTTCACTGCCGTGTTGATGCTGCCATCGTAGCGGCGCAGCTCACGGTAAAATGGTGGCTGGTCGTACACGCCGGCAGCCAGTTTGAACACCACATCGTGTTTTTTCCAGTTGGGTTTAAAGCTGAGTTGTGCCCGCGGGCTCAGTAAAAATTCCTTGTTGAGCGAATTGTAATTATAGCGGATGCCCGCTTGTAACACCAGGTCGCGGCTTCCCCGGCCCAGCCTCAGGTTATCCTGTATATAACCGCTGTATTTCTGAATGCTGAGCTGCGTGTTGGAATGATAAAAACTGTTGAGGTTGCCCGTGTTGACCGGTAAAGAATAACCGGCACTGTCCTGGTACTCCCATTCATACAGGTGGTCGTTGATGCTGGTTTGCTCAAAGCTGCTGCCAAACTGGATAAAATGTTTACCTGAATCAATGCCGAGGGTACCTTTTACACTGGCATTCCAAACGGTGATATCCAGTGAATTCCTGCCATAGTTCTGGTAATAACCAGCCCCCAGCGGGTTTACGATCTGGCCAAAACTGCTGCTGGTGTTGTCAAAATCCCGGTCGCCAAACAGGTAGGCGCCGGCAATGTCAAAGTTTTCTTTTTCCCGGTTGGCAAAACGGCTCAGCATCCACTTCAGTTTCAGCTTTTTGCTGGCCTGCTGGATGGCGCTGATGCCCAGCAGGCTTGTTTTGTAGGCATCTTTCTCCTGTCCTTCAAAATAGATGTCGAGGCCCAGGTTGGCCGTGTATAAGGGGGAAAATACCGAGGAGGTTTTCTGGGCATCTTCCGGGACCAGGGTAAAACGGGTGCCCGAGAAATTGCCCAGCAGTTCCAACTGCCATTTTTCATTCAGTTTGTAGGTGAGGTAGGCCTGCAGGTCGGAGGAACCGGGAATATAAGCGCCCTTTGTTTCCTGGCTGCTGAGAATATTGCGGTTGCTGCGGTTACGTACTCCTACGATATAGGTGAGCTTTTGTTTGGCAGCCGCTCCCTCCAGGTGAAAGCCCTGCTCCAGGAAGCTGAGGTAGGCAGAGCCGCCAACAGCAGCAGGTTTCTTGTACTGAATATCGAGCACACTGCTCATCTTGTCCCCATATTTTGCCTGGAAACCACCGTTGTAAAAG
>CAYVLT010000148.1:0-10690 GCA_964452405.1 uncultured Ferruginibacter sp. | reverse complement strand
CCGCAGGTTAGGCCCTTGGCCATCGCGATCATATCGGGTACAATATCATGGTTCTGGAAACCGAACCATTGCCCGGTGCGGCCAAAGCCACTCATCACTTCATCGATGATGAGGAGGATGCCGTGTTGCTGCGTGATCTCACGCACAGCTTTCAGGTAACCTTTAGGGTATTGCAAACATCCTGAAGTACCAGATTCGCCTTCGAGCAAAATGGCAGCGATATTATTCGGACCTTCATAAGCGATTACACGTTCCAGTTGTGCCACTGCTTCTTTCAATAAATTCTCTTCTCCATATTCCCACCGGTATAAATTCGGCAAATCGAAATGAACAAAATTAGGTGCCTGTTGCGCATCCACTGGTAATTTGCGTGGATCGCCGCCCGCTGATATCACGCCCATGGTGGCGCCATGGTAAGATTGATAACGGGTAAGAATTTTATGCCGCCCCGTGTACAACCTGGCGAGCTTGATTCCATTTTCAATGGATGTGGCTCCGCAAAGCGTGAAAAAAGATTTGTTCAGATCGCCGGGACAAATTTCTGCCAGCTTTTTACCAAGATCAGAACGAACTTTGGTTACACAACTTGGCGTAACATACGAAACCTCCTGCATCTGCTTCACCACTGCTTCGGTGATACGCTGGTTGCCATGCCCAATGTTCATATTGATCAACCCGCTCGAAAAATCAAGTATGCGGTTATCATCATAATCATATAAGTACACGCCCTCTGCATGTTTCACCGCAATTGGGTTGGTGCCTTTTTGTTTGCTCCAGCTAAAAAGGGTATAGTCCTGGCTGTCCTGGATGATCTCTGCAGCTTCTGAAAAGGTTTGTGTTTGCGACATAATATTTTTATTTTTTATTGCGATAATTTATTCCGGCTGGGTGATTGTACAAGTTAACTCATCCAGTTAACACCGGCTTCAGGATTCCATTTGGTGGTGCTCTTTTTTAGTTTTGTCCAGAATTCAATGGAACTCTTACCGGTGATATCACCCACACCAAATTTACTTTCGTTCCAGCCGCCAAAGCTGAAAGGTTCACGCGGCACCGGAACACCTACGTTAACGCCAATCATGCCGGCGCTGGCACGGTCAATGATATACCTGGCCATGCCACCGTTTTGTGTGAACACGCTGGCTGCATTTCCGTAAGGGTTGGCATTTTCAATAGCAAGCGCTTCGTCCACCGTATTGGTGCGGATAATGGAAATAACCGGCCCGAAAATTTCTTCCGTAGCCACACTCATACCGGGCTTTACATAATCGATTACCGTAGGGCCAACATAGGTGCCGTTTTCTTTGCCAGCCACTTTTGTATTGCGGCCATCCACCAGTACTTTGGCGCCGTCTTTTTCAGCTTCACCAATATATTTTTCAATCCTGGCTTTGCTCTCAGCACTGATCACGGCTCCAAGGTTTTCACCGGGAACGATCTTTTTTGCTTCATCGCAGATCTTCGCTACAATATGGTCCACATCACCCACTGCCACCATAGCACTGGCAGCCATACAACGCTGACCGGCACAACCACTCATACTGGCTGCCACGTTCTGCGCTGTCATACCAGGAATAGCATCCGGTAACACCATCAGGTGATTTTTTGCACCACCCAGGGCAAGGCAACGTTTGTAATTGGAAGTGGCACGTTGGTAAACGATCTTCGCCACTTTGGTGGAGCCTACAAAAGAAACGGCTTCTATGGAGGGATGATCGCAAATCGCATTTACTATTTCCACATCACCGTGTACAATATTAAAAACGCCATCAGGTAAGCCTGCTTCCTTCAACAACTCTGCCAGGCGACCACAACTCAGCGGAACTTTTTCAGATGGTTTCATGATCATACAGTTTCCTAAAGCGATGGCATTGGGCAGTGTCCAGTTAGGTACCATACTCGGAAAATTAAAAGGCACGATCGACGCCACCACGCCCAGTGGAACATGCTCTGTACGACACTCCACTCCCCGGCTCACTTCCAGCACTTCACCAGTTACCAATTGTGGCAATGACGTGGCAAACTCTGTGAGTTCAATGCATTTTTCAATTTCTGCAACAGATTCACCATAGGTTTTACCATTCTCTTCACTGCATAAAGTGGCGAGTTCCTGCAGGTGTTTTTCCAACAAAGTCTTATACCTGAAAAAAACCTGCACCCTCTCCTTGATGGGGGTGCGGCTCCAGGCAGGGAAAGCTTTTTTAGCGGCTGCTACGGCAGCATCCAGGTCAGAAGGGGCACTCATGGGCACTGTTGACAACGCGGCTCCGTCAACCGGTGAAATAACATTGAGTGTACGTGAAGTGGAAGCAGCTACAAATGCTCCATTGATGTAGTTTTTTACGGGGCTGTATTTCATAATTATTTTTGTTAAACTAAAAATTTTGCAGAAATTAGACGCTAAAAATAAAAATATTTTACTAACTACCAAAATTACACGGATCGTTTTATCTGAAATGTTGCATATTTGCTGCACATACTTACCATGCAAAAAGCAACCAACATTTTAGACGAACTGGATTTTGCCATCCTCTCTTATTTGCAGAAAGATGGCCGGATGTCATTCACGGTGATCGCCGAAAAATTAAAGGTATCTATCGGCACCATCCGCACCAGGTTTAATAAATTGATAGAGGAAGGTACAATTAATATTATTGGCAGGGTTGACCCGGAGAAAGTAGGTTTCCGTTCTTACGCCCATATAGCTGTATATGTACGCCCGGCCACCTTAAAAGAAAAAGTGGCCAATACCATTTCAAAACTTCCGGAAGTGAGTTTTTTAGCGATGACATCCGGCGACTATGACCTGGAAGTGGATGTGATGTGCCGCGACAACGAGCACCTGGTGGATTTTGTAAACGAGCTGTCAAACATCAACGGCGTATACCAGACCAAAACCACGATCTATTTTAAAGTGTATAAATATGCACAGCCTGATCTGAACCTTTTAAAATAATTTTCACAGCAGCCCGGTAATATCCCGTCGGCGAACAAAATGCTGTGAATGCTAAAACCGATTGCACATGAGCAGAATAGCTGAATCAGAACTGATCATTAATAACAGGGGCGCCATCTACCACCTTGACCTGCGCCCTGAAGAACTGGCGCCGACAGTAATATTGGTGGGCGACCCGGACAGGGTGAAAAAAGTAAGTGCGCATTTTGATAAGATTGAACACCAGTTGCAGCACCGTGAGTTCATCACCCACACCGGCTATATCGGCAATAAAAGAATTTCCGTGTTATCAACCGGTATCGGGCCGGATAATATTGACATTGCACTCAATGAGCTCGATGCACTTGTGAACATCAATTTTGACACAAGAGAAGCCAAAGAAAACCTGCAATCGCTGCACATCATCCGCTTTGGCACTTCCGGATCACTGCAGGCCGATATTCCTGTGGACAGTTTTGTGGCGTCCACCCACGGCCTGGGCCTTGATAACCTGCTTAACTATTACGCCTACACGAAAACTCATGACGATCATGAACTGATCAATTCATTCGCCGGGCAAACAGGTCTTGATCTTTCCATTACCATTCCTTATGTAACCAAAGGAAGCGAAGTATTACTGGATAAATTCAAGCAGGGATTTCATAAAGGCATCACTGTTACCTGCCCCGGTTTTTATGGACCGCAGGGACGGGTACTCCGCCTCGGTTTAAGAAGCCCGGGGCTGATCAACCGCCTTACCAGTTTCAGCTTCAACGAACACCGCATCACCAATTTTGAAATGGAAACATCGGCCATTTTCGGGCTCGGAAAATTACTCGGTCACGAGTGTATGAGCATCAATGCGATCGTTGCCAACCGGGTGGTACAGGAGTTTTCCAAAGATGGCAATGCTGCTGTAGAAAAAATGATCGTGGCAGGACTGGAAGTGTTAACCGCCTGAGACACAAAAAAGCAATGTAATTTTACCGAATAAAAAAGTTAGAAGTCAGCATTTATAAACTTGCGGGCACATTCAGCTTATCAGCGCCGGCAAAAATCAGCAGCAATGGCAGCATCAATAATAATTCCGGATTTTTCCCAATCACCCCGCATCGACCAGGTGGGTGTGGAGGAAAGAGCAAGCCGCTTTACCAAGCGCAGCATAAAAAACGAAACCAAGATCAACGGCCTCAAACTGGCCTTGAATATGATCGACCTTACCACGTTGGAGGGAAAGGATACTGATGGCAAAGTAAAACAGCTTTGTTACAAGGCGCAGCATTTGCACGATGCCTATCCCGGCCTGCCTACTGTAGCAGCTGTTTGTGTGTACCCAAGTATGGTGAGGGTGGCAAAAAAAGCATTAGGCCAGTCGGGTATCAAAGTGGCAGCCGTGGCAACAGCATTTCCCAGCGGGCAGGCACCCAGGGACGTAAAGATCCGTGACACCAAATTTGCGATCAGCGAAGGTGCTGATGAAATTGACATGGTGATCTCGAGGGGAAAATTTCACATGGGTGAATACAATTTTGTATTTGATGAAATTGCTGCCATCAAAGAAGCCTGTGGCAATGCCCGCTTAAAAGTGATCCTTGAAACCGGTGAGCTGGTTACCTACGATAAAGTACGCCGTGCCAGTGATATCGCGATGTACGCCGGGGCCGATTTTATTAAAACATCCACCGGGAAAATTTCACCTGCAGCCACTATGCCTGTTACCCTGGTGATGCTGGAAGCCATCCGTGACTTCTATTATAAAACCGGTAAGAAGATCGCCATGAAACCGGCAGGCGGCATCTCAAAATCAAAACTGGCACTGCATTATCTTGTGATGCTGAATGAAGTACTAGGCGAAGACTGGATGAATAATGAATGGTTCAGGTTTGGCGCCAGCAGCCTGGCAAACGACATTTTAATGCAATTGGTGAAACAACAAACAGGTGTGTACCAATCGGCAGATTATTTCAGCGTGGATTAATTTCTTTTAAACAGGTAAGCTCCATGCACACGGGTTGGAGCCTGCTCATCAAATCACCGTGTAAAATATTTTCGTTATGGCAAAAGCAACTAAAAGCAATACGATAAAACTGAAGTTTGATTCTTCCCGCAACCTTGCGCCTGCCCCCGAAAGCAGGAGTGCTGCCAGCATCAGCGGGCGGTATGATCATTTTATCAATGGTGAATTTCAAAAGCCATTGAGCAAAAAATATTTTGCCAGCATCAACCCGGCAACAGAAGAAAAACTGGCAGAAGTGGCTGATGGAAATGCCGCAGATGTAAACAAAGCGGTGGAAGCAGCGAGGAATGCTTATGAAAAAACCTGGAAAAAAACAGCTCCGAAAGAACGGGCAAAATACATTTACCGCATCGCAAGAATGGTGCAGGAAAAAGCGAGGGAACTGGCCATTATAGAAACGCTCGATGGTGGTAAGCCGATTCGTGAGAGCCGTGATTTTGACGTGCCCACAGCGGCCAATCATTTCTTCTATTATGCCGGGTGGGCCGATAAACTTGAATACGCTTTCCCTAACCGGAAAACAATGCCGTTGGGTGTGGCCGGCCAGATCATCCCCTGGAATTTTCCTTTGCTGATGGCCGCCTGGAAAATTGCCCCGGCACTTGCCACCGGCAACACAGTAGTGTTGAAACCGGCAGAAACCACCCCGCTTACCGCATTAAAACTTGCCGAGATCATCCGCGAGGCCGACCTGCCCCCCGGAGTGGTGAACATCATTACCGGCGCCGGTGAAACGGGCGCAGCCCTGGTGAATCATCCAGGTATCGATAAAATCGCATTCACCGGTTCAACCAATGTAGGCAAGATCATCCAGAAAGCCATTGCCGGCACCAACAAAAAAGCAACACTCGAACTAGGAGGAAAAGCTGCCAACATTATTTTTGAAGATGCCCCGCTCGACCAGGCAGTAGAAGGCGTGATCAACGGCATCTTCTTCAACCAGGGCCATGTATGCTGCGCCGGGTCAAGGTTATTCGTACAGGAATCTGTTGCAAAAACAGTGATACAAAAATTGAAGGACAGGATGGAATCACTGATCGTGGGCGACCCGATGGATAAGAACACAGATGTAGGCGCCATCAATTCAAAAGAACAACTGGACACAATACAAAAGTACCTGGCCATCGGTCAAAAAGAAGGTGCTGAAATGTACCAAAGCAGTTGTGCGATCCCTAAAAAAGGATTTTTCTGCAAGCCGACTATTTTTACCAATGTGGCACAATCGAACCGGATCGCACAGGAAGAAATTTTTGGGCCGGTACTTACCATCCAAACCTTCCGCACCGAAGATGAAGTGATTGAAAAAGCCAATAATACTCCCTTTGGTTTGTCAGCAGGCGTATGGACAGACAAGGGATCTAAAATTTTCAATATGACCACCAAACTCAGGGCTGGCGTGGTTTGGGCCAACACTTATAATAAATTTGATCCCACCTCTCCTTTCGGCGGTTATAAAGAAAGCGGGTATGGCAGGGAGGGCGGCCTGCATGGTTTAACACCGTACCTGCACCTGGTTTAAACAATTAACAATACAATTATGGCAAAGACAATAATAAAAAAGACGGGCACCTTCAGTGAAAACGGTAATGGTGTGCACCATACAGCAGCCGGCAGGCTGGAAGTGCTGAAAACCTATAAAATATACGTAGGTGGGCAGTTCCCCCGCACAGAATCCGGCAGGTATTTTAAGGCCACTAACGGTAAGGGTGAAACGCTTGCCAACATGTGCCTTTGTTCGAGGAAAGATTTTCGCGATGCGGTTGTAAGTGCCCGTGGAGCTTTTGGAGGCTGGAGTGCAAGACCAGCCTTTAATCGTGGCCAGGTATTGTACCGCATTGCAGAAATGCTGGAAGGCAGGAAGGCCCAGTTTATCGATGAATTGATGAAGCAGGACTCTTCAGCCGCTGAAGCGGAGGCCGAGGTAAACCTGTGCATTGATCGCCTGATCTATTACAGCGGCTGGTGCGATAAATACCAGCAGGTATTCAGTTCTGTAAACCCGGTGGCATCTTCGCATTTCAATTTCTCGGCTACCGAACCAAGTGGCGTGGTGAGTGTGGTAGCTCCGCAAAACAGTTCCTTATCAGGGTTAGTGTCAGTGATCGCTCCCATTATCGCCGGCGGAAACACCTGCGTTGTATTAGCCTCTGCCGGCAAACCTTTGTGTGCCGTTACTTTTGGAGAAGTATTGAACAGCTCCGATGTGCCGGGGGGCGTGGTGAATATTCTTACCGGGAAAGTAAGTGAACTGCTGCCCTTCTTCGCAGATCATATGGATGTAAATGCCATAGTGTATTGTGAAAGAGATGCAGCCGGTCAGCAGTTGATTAAAGAAAAATCTGCGTTGAATGTTAAGCGGGTGGTGATCCATGATAAAGTTGACTGGAACAGCGAGGAAGCGCAGTCTCCTTATTTCATCCTCGACCTGCAGGAAATTAAAACCACCTGGCACCCGATTGAAAATATCGGCGGCGCAAAAGCAGGATATTGATCGGGTGTTACCTCAAAATAATAAAGGTGAAGCGATGCTTCACCTTTATAGTTAATTGAAATGTTTCAGGCAGTTTTTCCCTCAACAAAATACATATCGATCAGTCCTTTATTCTTTGCCTCCACTTTGCCACGATACACACAGGAGAACTTATCTTTCACAATTTCATAAGTGGTATGGCTGATATTCACTTTACCAATGCCTCCGCTGCTTTCCATCCGGGAAGCTGTATTCACTGTATCACCCCATATATCGTATGCGAATTTTTTGATGCCCACAATGCCCGCCACCACGGGTCCTGTGTGAATACCACAACGCAGTTCAAAATACGGTTGTCCTTTCTTTATACGCTCCTGTTTGTTGTCTTCAATAAACTGCACCATTTCAAGCCCGGCAGCAACCACATCGAATGGATGAGTGGCATTGCTTACCGGTAAACCTCCGGCACACATGTAAGAGTCACCAATGGTTTTTATTTTTTCGATGCCATACTTTTCCACGATACGGTCGAAAGCGCTGTAACAATGGTTGATCTCTTCCACCAGTTCTTCAGGGGTTAGCTTTTCACTGGCAATTGTGAAATTTTTAAAATCAGTAAACAACACGGTGACAGATTCGAAACTTTTTGTTTTGGCCGTACCGGTTTCTTTCAGCTCTTCCGCTGTTTCTTCCGGAAGGATATTCAACAGCAACTGTTCGCTGCGTTTCTTTTCTTTACCAATACGGTTGCGTTGCTTAAAGAAAACGGCCGCAAAAAGCAGCACCACGCTGAAACCGCCAATGAAAGCATATTTCACAAACTTCTGGCGCCTGATCTCACCTTGCTGAATTTTTATCTGCGACTGCTTTTTATCAAGGTCAAAGCTAAGCTGAAGTGTTCCGAGTTTTTTAAGCGTGGTGATATTGTAAATGGTGTCTTTAATTGATGACAACAGGTTTTGGTATTTAAAAGCATTAGCGAAATCATCAATCCTGGAATAGGCTTCTGCCAGGCCCTGGTAAGCATCTTTAATTTCAGTTACAGCATTTAAAGGCGTGGCTATCTCTATGGAAAGTTTGTAAGCGTCAATGGCAGCATTGATATCGCCCTGAGCCTGGTAAGCCTGCGCCAAACCCACCAGCGACTGCGTTTCATCCAGCTTGGTATCGAGTTTCTGTGAAAATTCAAATGCTTTTTTATGAATCTGGATGGCCTTATCATACTTTTTCTGCCGCGTGTACACCCTGCCGATATCATTGAGTGTGTACGGCAGGTTTTCCGTACCCTCGTAGGCTTTTTCTGACTGGTAAAAATAAGTGAGGGCCGTTGAGTCGTCGCCCAACTTATAATAGATCTCGCCCACATTTACTGCCGAAGTGCCGATTGAATAATCATCTTTAATAGCCAGGCTGAGTTTAAGGGAACGTTGAAAATACTCGAGTGCATCTTTATACGTTGCTTTTTTATTCGAATACACCCCACCGATATTAGTGAGAGATGTAAGAATGCGCAAGGTGTCATTCAGCGCTTCCGACATTTTTAATGACTGCAGGTGAAGTTCGAGCGCTTTCGCATCATCGCCCTGGTTAAAATATACCGCTCCCTGGTTGCTCAGCATATTGGCAACGCCCGTTTTGTCGCCGATGGCATTGTACACTTCAATGGCCTGCTGCCAGGTAAGAATTGCATCTTTATAATCGCCGTGCAGGTAATACCCGATCCCCATATTTTTATAAGCCAAAGCAAGGCCTGGCTTATAACTCACTTTCTCCGCCAGGTTTTTTGCTTCTGTGGCAATTACCACCGATGTGTCAGGATTGCTGTTGAAAAAACTCTTGGATAAACTATTCAAAACATCTACCCTGGCCGTATCCGGCAGGTTGGTGGCCAGTAGATTTTTAAGACTGTCCACTTCATTCGCAAAAACGCAGGTGTGAAAACACCATAAAAAAATAAAGTTTACAATGGTAAACCTGCAGGTTTTTCTCAACATAATTTCATTTTAATTCCGGTAGCATGCGATATGGAGTATTTCAGGGGGCAGACTTGAATAAAAATATGACTTTTTGAAAAAAGGGAGACTGTTTTTTTACAGTCTCCCTTCAGATGATTGCCTGGTTATTTTAGAGCTTCACCAGCTTCAGTACCTTTCGCTGCTGGCCCTGTATCACTTCTGCGAAATATACGCCACTCCTGAATGTTTCACCCACCTCAATCACGGAATAAGGAGTTACATCACGATACACTTTTACAGCTTTACCACTTGCATCTGTGATCCTGATCTGCAAAGGAGTTTTATCATAGGTCATCACCAATATCCTGAACTTAACAGAACTTGGATTTGGCAACACTCTTACATCAAACAGGTCACCAGTGCCCGGTGTGGTAACTGTTGGTAGTTCAACACTTCCACGGGATGAAGGCACATTGCAACCTTTCTTATTCCATACCACATATTTACCATCCGATTCAACCCTTTCAGCAATGAACCATCCTGTCATATAAGTGGTATCCGTGTTGTATTCGTCACGATCTCTTTCATCACCATCACAATCACGGTCACCATCTCCCCTGTCGCGGTCGCCGCCATTGATCTTGAGTTTACCATCCTTGATGTAGATATTGGCATTGATTTTTGTGTCGCCGCCATGTATCACAAATTTCTCTTCATCGTTCCTGTCGTCACCCAGATAGAAGGTTACGTTTGGCCCGTCCACATTCAGGTTGGTATTTTCAGCTATGTCCACTTTATTCGCAATCCTTACAGATGTGCAGCCACCAAAGTCTACCTGGGTATTTGCATTTCGCTTACCCTGAATTTTAAGGGTTTCAATATTCACAATTCCGGCAGGCGGACTAAAGGTTACATGAGCACCACCTTCAATCTGTATCTTACCATACAGTGTACCCGTAATGGTAACGGTCACATTCTTTTTAATCGTCAATTTTTTATAGTTACCGGATACAGGCACATTGGTTGAATTATTGATCGTGTAATTACCCAGTTTTTTCGTATCACCGGTGAACTTATAGAATGCCGGATTAGGACCATCACCCGCAGCAGTGCGGATTTGGTTATTCACCACCGCGGTGTTGCTCACTGAAATATTGGATGCCTTCACAAAATCCGGACTCAGCAATTTGCTGTTCCTTCCAAAACTGGCCCTTCCATTCAACCTGGATACGCCTACGGAACCCCCGATGATATTACTTTCGCCAAATGTTGCTTCGGTTTGTGCATACACAATATAACTGGTATAGTTGTCG
>CAYVLT010000147.1:0-10751 GCA_964452405.1 uncultured Ferruginibacter sp. | reverse complement strand
TTCGGCCGCTTCTGCTCCTATGCAACGATGACCTCAACAGGTATACCGGGAAAAATACCCAATGGAAGGTATTGCACCGCCTTGCCGTAAAAAATATTTTCACGGCATAAAACCTGTTAAAAATGAAAAGACTTCTGTTACTACTCAGCATTACCCTGGTGGGTATCACCTGTTATGCACAAACACCGGCCAAAGAATGGGCGAAAAAATTTCCCGGCAATGTAAAATGGTACCAAATTTCCGATGCAGGCATACTGGTGGTGTGCACCGGCGATGCGTTATATGGACTGAACCCTGAAACCGGCGAAGAAGCCTGGAAGATCGACAAACTGGATGATGTGAAAGAAGAGAATTACGACCCGGTGGAAGGCACACCCTATGCAGCATTGATAAAAAGCAGCATGTTCAAGGGCGTACAACATAACTTCATTGATGTAGCCACCGGCAAACTGATCGCCAGCTCACCGGATTTTGATATCCTGAATATTGTAAAGCGCATCCACATCAAAGAACTGAACGCAATGATGCTGTATGGCTTTGGCAAAAGCAATGGCAAACCTACCATGGTTATGTTTTCACTTGCCGATGGTCATAAAATATGGGAGCAAAAAAAGCTGTTTGAAAAAAACAGCGAGGAGGTGGTTTCAAATGGCCTGGCTACCGACGACGGTATCTTTATCGCAACCACGAAAAATATTTACAAGCTCAATCCCACTACCGGGGAAGTGATGTGGAGTGCAGACAGGAAAACAGAAAAACCTGTAGGTGCAGTTGTGCAAAAGAAAAGTTCTTTTTTCGGTAACCAGTCAAGGGTTGATCTCAGCGGCAATGCCACTTCCACCAGTGCACAGTTTTTTTTACGCAACGGTGATCAAAGCAGGATCTATTTCTGGAACCAGGATGCGTTGTTCGGATTCAATCCCGCCGATGGTAAGCTGGTAACAAAAGAAGTGGAACTTGAATCTCCGGTAGGTTATATATTATATGACACTCACGGAATGTTGATTGCCACTGCAGAAAAAACGCAGAAAGACATGGCCAAACAAAGCGGCGGCGGTGGCGGATTGATGGGCAAGATCAAACGCAACAGTGCTGCCGGAAAAAACAGGGCCACCCTGCTTTGTATCGATCCCGAAACAGGCGACAGCAAATGGAACGATGACATAGACCTGAAAGGCGACGTGAATGCGTATAAAATGATTGGCAATAAACTCATCCTTGCCACGCAAAAAGACAACGGCGATAATTACATCAGCATTATTAATCTTGATGAAGGAAAGTCAGTAACTAAAAAGCCGCTCTTCATCAACGGTGATATCCGCGACCTTGAAATTGTTCCACAAGGACTTTACTACCGCACCAGTGATGAGATCAATATACTGGATATAGAAAGCGGTGACAAAACCTGGAAGAAAGGATTTAAAGTAAAGAACTGCGCCGGTGATAATGCCAGCGATAAAACAGGATATGTATTTGCCAACGATATTATTTACAAGATCGATTTTACTTCCGGTGAGATCAACGAATGGGTGAAGGGCGTAAATTTTGAAGGAAAGGAAGAGCCCACCGGTTTGCAGGTAAGAGAAAATGGTATACTGATCACCTCCGATCAGAATGCCAGCCTGTATTCAACAGATGGAAAACTGGTATGGCATTCCTTTAATAAGGCACCGGGCAAAACCGGCATGGGCAAGGTGCTGAGCGGGCTTGGCGGACTGGCCTCTTCCATGATGGCTGCTGCTGAAATGGGGCGCAGTGCACAATTAAGTTATGCAAAAGGGTATTATGGCAGTACCAGTCCTTCGCTTGACCGGGACATTAAAAATGCCAATGCGAATGCCGCCGCATTTGCCGGTGCGGCTGCGGCCAGTTTTGCGTCGATCAGTAAACGCTTTAAAGCAACCCGGCAAGCCAATGAATTTATGGCTGTGCTCACTTCACTCGGTGGCAACAACCAGGCGGGCAGTGCAGGCTGTGTGATCGTAAGCAAAGCAGATGGCAAAAATATTTCCAGTATGTTACTGGGTGATAAAACACCGGATTATAAACTGGATGAACTGGGAAGAATGATTTACCAGAAAAGTGAGAGTGATGTGATCAAAGGTTTTAAATTCTGATGATGTAGATACAAATGCATGCGGCTTCCCATTTGGGGGGCCGCATTTTAATTGGAAGAAGCCCGCTTAATTTTCAATTTTCCAAACCTGTTCTTCACATCATCAATCGCTTTATACAAATCAGTTTTGCGGTCTTTGTTGTCGAACAGGTCGGTTTGAATGGCCTCATTGGTTAACTCACTCAGCTTTACGCCCAGCAAGCGCACCGGCTGACCCTTTTTATATAACTGGTGAAAAAGTTTTTTTGCAATCGGTATTATTTCATCATCTGCACAAGTATACGGCACCGTTGTTTGTTTGGACGTGGTTTCAAAATCAGGATAACGGATCTTCACCGCAATGCAACCGGCAACTTTTTTGTCCTGCCGCAATTCGTGGGCTATTTTTTCAGTGAGCCGTACAATCTCGCTCATTAAAAATTCCAGGTCGGTTTTGTTTTCCTCGAATGTATTTTCCGAGGAAATGGATTTCGATTCGTGATACTGGTGAACTTCGCCGTTATGAATACCAAAACTTTTATTATAGAGATCAGCGCCCCACTTACCCAAACGCTCTTCCAGTTCTTCTACAGAAAATTTATTGATATCGCCAATGGTATAAATACCCATCGATTTCAGCACGGCATGTGTATGTTCACCCACGCCCGGAATTTTATCCACCGGCAGGGATGATAAAAACTCCCGTTCTTTTCCAAAAGGAATTTGCAGGTAGCCGTTGGGTTTAGCTTCATTGGTGGCAATCTTTGCCATCATTTTATTGCATGACAGACCAAATGAAATGGGCAAGCCGGTTTCATCCATTACCTGCTTACGCAGATCGACCGTCCATTGCAAAGGATTAAAAAACTTATCCATGCCCGTTAGATCAAGATAAAATTCATCAATAGATGCCTTTTCAAATAACGGCGCTTTTGCTGCTATAATCTGCGTTACCCATCTTGAGTACCGGCTGTACTCACCACGGGTGCCTCGTAGTGCAATCGCATCGGGGCAAAGTTTTCGTGCCTGGGCACTGGGCATACCGGAATGAATACCAAACTTCCTGGCTTCGTAACTGGAGGCTGATACCACACCCCTGTCGTGTCCGCCCACATACACAGGCTTACCTTTGAGCGAAGGATTGTTCAGTATCTCTACCGAAACAAAAAACGAATCGAGATCAAAATGCGCTACTATGCGTTGGGGAGACCGGTTCACTTTACTAAAATACTAAATTAATCAGCGGTATATATCAAGCAAGCCATCGGGTAACTGCACATACACTTTCCTGTTTTTTTGATCGATCTTTTGCAATGATTCTTCATGAACCGGTATCAGTGCTTCCTTACCATCGAGCAATATGCTGCAAAGCACCTGGTGGGGTTGTTCGATCACTTCAATTATTTCTCCCAGGTCGGCGCCTTCGTTAATTAAATGAAAACCCAGTAAGGCGATGGCTGAAGATTTGGCCGCATACTTTTTAAAGTCTTCTTCCGTTACCCAGGCTTCCTTGGGTGTAAGCTTGCGGGCAGCTTCCTTAGTATCGATGCCTTCTATTTTTACAAATACTTCGCTGTCGTTTTTGATGGAAGTGGTGCTGATGAACCAGGGCATAAAATTGTCTTTGCCTTCTTCGGTAAAGATGGTTTCGAGCCCTTTCAGGGAAGTTTTTTTACCCAGGTTGTGCTGCAATACGAGCTCGCCTTTTAATCCAAAGCTGGCGGCAAATTTCCCTATTTTAAAATACTGATTCATGCCTGCAAGTTACTGACTGCCGTACAACAACCACGATAGTGTACAGCTAAAAAAAAGCAACCTCAAAAAGAGATTGCTTGAAAAAATTACTGTAACAGAGGATATCTTATTCTTCTGTTTTGCTTTCTTCAGCCGGGCTGGCGGGTGCTTCAGGAGCCGCTTCAACCTTTTTTACAACCGGTTGATTGCGGGAATCTCTTTTAGCTTTCCTGTGGGCTGCCTGGCGTTTTGCAACATGGGTGTCGTGTTCTGTGGTCCACGCAGTGAATTTCTGCATGGCAACAGTTTCATCAAACAAACCAAGACTAACACCTCTGAGCAAATGTTTCAGGTACAACACACCTTTGAAAGAAAGGATGCGGCGTACAGTGTCGGTAGGCTGTGCACCTTTATGGAGCCAGTCCAGTGCTTTCTGACGATCAACCTGGATGGTTGCCGGAACAGTCAGCGGGTTGTACGTACCGAGTTTCTGAATAAATTTGCCATCACGTGGGCTTCTTGCGTCTGCAACTACGATGAAGTAAAACGGTCTTTTCTTTGACCCATGACGTTGCAATCTCATTTTTACAGCCATAAAAAATAGAAATTTTTTGGGGTTGTGAACAAATAGGGTTTAATTCTCCTTCAATAAGGACGGCGAAGATAACGAGCCACACAACAAAATCCAAATATTTAATAGGTTGCCTGCCCTAAACCGGTATCCCTAAAAACCAATTTTATTTTATCTTACAATCATTGGATATTTAAAACCTTACAGATGAAAAGATTACTACCGGCAGTATGGCTGCTTTTTATATTGGGATGCGGCAGTGCGAACAAATTCAAAAAATATTACAATCCTGAAGACAATACTGTATTTGAGCTGGTGGAAAGACTGCAGAAAAATGCCGGCGACAAAGAAGCCCTGGCCCTGCTGCCCGATGCCTACCAGGCAGCAGTTGATAAAAGGAAAGCCCTCAACCAGGCCAATTACAGCACCTTGCCACCCGGCGACCGGTATGTAAAACTGCTGAAAGAATTTGGGGTGATGCAGCAGATGTATGAAAAGATCAGCGCTGTACCGGCCGCCAGGAATGCAGTGCCTAAATTATGGGACCCCTCTGTAGCCATTACCCGCGCCACCAACAACGCTGCAAAGGAGTATTATAATGAGGGCCTGAGTTACATGACCTACGACAACAGGCAGGCAGCAAAAAGTGCTTACGATTTTTTTTACAAAGCCAATAAACTGGTGCCCGGTTATGAAAACGTGAAAAACCTGATGAGAGAAGCACAGGAAAAAGCCACCATCAAAGTGATTGTAAGAGCTGCTAACTATTATAACTACAACTGGAATTACTGGGGTTTTCAGAACGACTGGTTGCAACAACAGATCATCAACGACCTGAATGCGCAATCTTACCGGGATGTGAGGTTTTATTCTGACCGGGATGCAGATTACAATCACATCAGGGCCGACCGGATCGTGGAATTAAATTTCACCCAACTGTCTATCGGGCAGGTGTATAATGATCGGTACACCCTCAACCGCAGCCAGCAGGTTCAAACAGGCACCACCAAAAGAAATCCACCGGAGCCGGTGTACACCACCGTTTACGCCAAAGTGTTTGTAACAAAAAGGTACATGCAAAGCAGGGCCACTCTTGAATGCAGGATTTACGACAATGTAAGTGGCAATAATTTGTTGTTCGACAGGTTCCCGGGGAATGACGACTGGCAGGTGGAAACCGCTACCTATACGGGCGACAAAAGAGCATTGACACAGGCTGACTGGGCGCTCATTAACACGAACCCCGGTGCAGGTATACCAACCAGGGCAGAAGTGGCCAACCGGTTGGTAAGAAGTTGCTATAACCTGTTGCTGAGCCGGATAAAATCAGGGGTGCAGTTTGGGTATTAAGTTGCGGTGCCGGCAACAGAGTTTATTTAAACAGGTTGTAGCGGAGCGCCACCAACAGCGCCGTAGAGTAAAGTTTCACACTTCCTTCTCCAACACCCGATAAAGGAATGCTCACCGATGGCTCAGCAAGCAGGAATACTTTTTTTGACAATTGCTTTTCGATACCGATTGAAAAACTTCCGGTTGAAAACAGGTGTTTGTTGCCGGTGTACTGCCACTCTTTCTCGTAGGGGTAATTATAGGCGGTATAATAATAATCGTAGTCTTCTGTTTGCATGATATATGACGAAGCACCCACGGTGCCGTATATACGAAGCGATTTAAGTTGGGCCACATTGTACCTGATGGTAACCGGGATTTCGTATACCAGGCAGGCTGCCTTCACCTCGTGCATTTCCACGTTGGCAAAATAAGAACCCGGTTTGGGATGATAGTCCCCTGCAAATGCCAGGTATTTTTTATTACTGATATACAAACCACTTTGCACGCTCAGGCGCCGATTGATGGTGTAACCCAGTCCCAGCCCGAATTTCGGAGTTATGGTACTGTTACCGAGCGATAACAATTTTGTACTGCCTGCATCAGCACCTCCGGCAGCAAGCAGGTAAAAACCCCTGTGCACAGGTGTTTTTTTTGTGCCGGAATTTTTACTGTTACCAGATTGCTGCCCTTGCAGGCTATCGGTTGGTTGATGTAAAACAATGGCTACATTACTGTCAGTTTTTTTTACAGGCGTGCCGCCGGTTATTTCTTTTCGCCCTTCATCGGTTACTGAAGACACTGTATTCGTTGATTGTTTTTGCACTGCTGGTACCAGGTCGCCGCCATCTCCCTGTTCTCCAGGTAAGCTTGCCTCATCCGTTGCAATGGCATTCATGGAATGCGCCGTCAGTCTTCCTTTCCTTTTTGCTGCCACTTTCCGCTGTTGATGGGCATTGTGGCTGGCGATGCCTGTTTTTGCAGGTGGCTCGGCAGTATTTTTATTAGCCCCGGCGTTGGGAACAACTGTATAAACGGGGGCAACATTATCCATACCGGTGACCGGCTCCTTTTCGTGCTGTTTTAAATCATCGGTATTATTAACGGTGCCACCAGGTTTGCCGGCAGGGGATGTTGTTGCACGATCGTTCTCATTTTGATATTCATTGGTATTGGAAGCACCTTGTATTACCGCCGATGCAGTACCCGGATGTTGGGCTGCAGTGGGTTGCATCCATTGGTAGCCTGCCCAGGCAGCGCCAATAAGTACAGGTAAGCCAATCCACCACCAGAAGAAAGGCCTTCGCCTTTTCTGCTCCCTGTCCAGCTTCAGGCACATCGCCTCCCAGGCCTTTTCATCAAAAGCCGGGTGGTTGCTTTCGGCAGCCTCCTTTATCTTTTCCTCGATGTAATCAAATGGCCTTTTGTCGTTCATAAAAATTTTTGTTTGCCTCTTTCAGCATCTTTTGGATATTGGCCCGGGCTTTGGCAAGGTTCGATTTTGACGTACCCACTGATATGTTGAGTTGTTGTGCAATTTCTTCATGTTTATACCCGTCGATCACATGCAGGTTAAACACAGTGCGGTAACCCGGCGATAACTGCTGCACCATTTCCAGTATCTCCTTATACGTCATCCGATTGATGGCAGTTGCCAATACATCCGTCATTTCAAGATGTTCCTCTTCAACATCCCCCACCAGGTAACCGTTCTTATTTTTTCTGAAATGATCGATCGACGTATTGATGAGGATGCTTTTCATCCAGCCCATCAGGGAAGCTTCGAAATTTTCGTGGCGGGCTTCAAATTGGGGAAGCGTGCGGAATATCTTGATAAAGCCATCGTTAACCACTTCCATGGCGTCGTTATGTGTGTTACAGTAACGCATACAGATACCCATTGCAAAGCCATAGTAAAGTTTATAAAACTCTCCCTGGCTTTGCCTGTTTGCTTGAACGCAACCCTGGATGATATGTTTGAGTTGCTGCCTGTCTGGCAAAGTATCCAGTTTTTGTGTTGGTATCTAATTCAGGGGCTTGCTGGTTTTTTTGTATCAATCGTAACCTCCCGGTAAATGGTTGCCGCCCGCCCTGCCAAAATTGTAAATTTTTGTCAAAAAAACAAAGAGCCGGAAAATTCCGGCCCTTCGCAGCATCTGTAATGGCACAGGCTCCCAGGCGCTGCACCGCTGCTTCCTATCTTCTCCCCATACCCGGCATGCGCCCCATCGGCATTTTGTTCATCATCTTCATCATGCCCTTCATTTGCTCAAATTGCTTTAAAAACTGGTTAAGCTCCGCGATGTCCTTGCCGCTTCCCTTTGCAATGCGTTGCTTGCGGCTGGGGTTGATCACATCCGGGTTGCGCCTTTCTTCCAGTGTCATGGAGTTGATCATCGCTTCAATACCTTTGAATGCATCGTCGTTGATATCAAGATCTTTCACCTGTTTGCCCACGCCGGGGATCATACCCAGCAGGTCTTTCAGGTTACCCATCTTTTTTATCTGCTGCAACTGCGTTTTAAAATCTTCAAAATCGAATTGATTTTTGCGGATCTTCTTTTCCAGCTTTTTTGCTTCCGCTTCATCAAACTGTTCCTGCGCTTTTTCAACAAGGCTCACAATATCACCCATGCCCAGGATACGCTGTGCCATCCTTTCGGGATAAAACACATCCAGCGTTTCCATTTTTTCGCCACTGCTGCTGAACTTAATGGGTTTATTAACGGTGTATTTGATGGAAAGGGCTGCACCACCGCGGGTATCGCCATCAAGCTTGGTAAGTACCACGCCGCTGAAATCGAGCCGTTCGTTAAAGGCAGCCGCCGTGTTCACGGCATCCTGGCCCGTCATGCTGTCCACCACAAATAAAATTTCCTGCGGTTGTATTGCTGCTTTAATGTTGGCCACTTCTGTCATCATCGCTTCGTCAACCGCCAGGCGGCCCGCCGTATCGATGATGATTACATTTTTATTTTTGGAACGGGCTTCCTTAATGGCATTTTGAGCAATGGAAACAGCATCCTTGTTTTCCATCTCGGCATACACATCCACGCCGATCTGGCCACCCAATACCTGCAACTGGTCAATCGCCGCAGGGCGGTAAATATCTGCCGCCACCAACAATGGCGACTTCCCCTTTTTTGTTTTTAAATAATTGGCCAGTTTACCGCTGAAGGTGGTTTTACCACTACCCTGTAAGCCTGCCACCAATATAATGGCGGGGTTGCCGGTGATATTGAAATCACTTTCGGTGCCACCCATCAGCTCTGTGAGTTCATCCTGAACGATCTTGGTCATTTGCTGACCAGGATTCACAGCCAGCAATACTTTTGACCCCAGGGCCTTTTCTTTTACTTTATCAGTAAATTCTTTGGCGATCTTATAATTCACATCTGCATCCACCAGTGCACGACGGATGTCTTTAACGGTATTGGCAATATTGAGTTCTGAAATCCTGCCCTCACCTTTTATATTTTTAAAGGCCGATTCCAGCTTTTCACTTAACGAATTGAACACGATGATTACTTTTTAATGCTTAAAAAACAATAGTGAACATGTTGAATGTTCACTATCTGAAACTGCCGGCAAATGTATGGAATTTCAGGCACCTAAATAAGGGCGCAACAACTTACAGCGGGATACGGCCCGCAGTTTGGTAATGGCTTTGTCTTTGATCTGCCGCACCCGCTCCCGGGTAAGGTTATATCTTTCACCAATGTCTTCGAGGCTCAGAGCGTGATCCACACCAATGCCGAAAAAGTAACGGATCACTTCCTTCTGTCTCTCGGTAAGGGTACTTAGAGAACGATTGATCTCTTCGGTAAGGGAGGCATGAAACACCAGGTTCATATCGGTGCTTTCAGAATTGGGATTTTCGAGTACATCTATCAGTGAGCCTTCTTCACCTTCGGCAAAGGGCTGGTCCATGCTTACGTGCCGGGCCGATGCGCCAAGGGTGGCTGCCACTTCCTCCGTTTCCACCTGCAGCAGGGTGGCAATCTCTTCGGCGGTGGGTTCCCTTTCAAACTCCTGCTCCAGTTGCGAATAGGCCTTACTGATACGATTGGTGAGCCCCACTTTGTTCAGCGGCAGCCGCACAATCCGCGACTGTTCTGCCAGTGCCTGTAAAATGCTTTGCCTGATCCACCATACTGCGTAGGAAATAAATTTGAACCCCCTGGTTTCATCAAAACGGCGGGCTGCTTTTATCAATCCAACATTTCCTTCATTAATGAGATCGGCCAGCGTGAGCCCCTGGTTCTGGTATTGTTTGGCAACTGATACCACGAAGCGGAGATTGGCCTTGGTTAATCTTTCCAGTGCAGACTCATCACCTTGTTTAATCTTTTCGGCTAACCTTACCTCCTCCTCCGGGCTTATCAATTCCACCTTACCAATTTCCTGCAGGTACTTTTCTAAACTCTGGCTTTCCCGATTGGTAATCGACTTGGTGATTTTCAACTGTCGCATACTCATAAGCCTTTTGTTTAAAGGATTTACATTAATGGTTTTGGCAGAACATAGGCATGGCGTAACGTGCAGTACTTGAGTAGTGTAATTTAAATTTTTTTTGAGGACGAAAAAAAAATAATTTGCCCGGCTGCAGAAGCCCGGAAAAACACAGCAGAATCTGTCTAATATCCGGGCCGGTTTGTTAAACAAAAATAGTTGAGAAAATATTTTGTTGCCGACTATTATTTATTATTATTGCACTATTGAAGCATGCTATAATTTTTCTGGATGAGTAAGAAAGTTTTATATACCCTGGAGTACCCGGTAAGGTGTTCACCACGGATTTTATACGAGTTTTTAAGCACCCCCGCCGGACTGCAGGAATGGTTTGCAGATAAAGTAGATGAACGGGATGGTGTGTTTAGTTTTTCATGGAATGGCAACGCAGACAAAGCCCAGTTGCTGGAAAGTGAAGAAGATAAATTTGTGCGTTTTCATTGGTTGCATGCTCACAAAGACGAATATTTTGAATTCAGTATTGATAAGTCAGAAGTAACCAATCAAACG
>CAYVLT010000146.1:0-10785 GCA_964452405.1 uncultured Ferruginibacter sp. | reverse complement strand
GTGGCCACCGTTAACTTTCCCAACGTTACCAACGACAACCTGCTGGTGGCGGTATTTGGCGGATTTTTTTTGGGAGCAGGTATTGGGTTGGCTGTGCGGGGCGGTGCCGTCATTGATGGTACCGAAGTGCTGGCCATCTTCCTGAGCAAAAAATTCGGGACCACCATCGGCGACATTATCATCCTCATCAATATTCTCATCTTTAGTGCTGGCGCATATTTTCTTTCTGTGGAGATCGCCATGTTTTCCATGATCACTTATTTATCGGCATCCAAAACACTTGACTTTATCGTGGAGGGTATCGAAGAGTACATCGGTGTGAGTATCATCTCCTCGCATGCGGAAGAGATCAGGGAGATGATCATTAACCGGCTGGGCAGGGGAGTTACCATTTACAGCGGTAAAAGAGGGTTTGGTAAAAGAGGTGAAACACATGATACGGATATTATTTATACCGTGATCACAAGGTTGGAACTGAACCGCCTGAACACAGAAATACAAAAAATTGATCCGCATTCATTTGTGGTGATGAATAGTGTAAAGGACACCAAGGGAGGTATGATCAAGAAGCGGCCGCTTAAACATTAAGGAATGAAAATGCCAACAGCATTGGTCCCGCATTCGTCTTCAATATTTAAAAGTCTTTAACAGTTCACTAAATCTTGTAGGCACTTTCTCCGTAAATTTACCTGTATAATGTGCCCGCCTAAAACATACAACCCTTTGTACAGCCTCATGATTGTGGCTTTTTTTGTGTTGCCGTTTCAGAAAGCAGGGGCGCAGTATGCGGTTAATGATACCATTCTTACGGCGGCAGTAATTTATATGGGCGATACCATCGAAGCGAAAACGTTACCGCCCATTTCCATCTTTCAACGGGAAAGCCTGGCCCAGGCTAAGGCAAGGGCTGAATGGACAAGGTTAAGGAATGCTATCTATGTAACCTTTCCCTACGCAAAAAAGGCAGGCGTGGTGATGAATGACATCAATGCCCACCTGCAGGGCGTTACCAATACCGAGCAGCGGAAAAAATATATTAAGTCGAGGGAGAAAGAATTGAAAAAAGAGTTTGCCGATCCCCTGATGAACCTATCGGTGTACCAGGGAAAAGTGTTGATGAAACTGATCAACCGGGAAACGGGCAACAACTGCTACGAGATCATCAAAGAATATAAAGGAGGCGTGGTAGCCAGGTTTTACCAAACAGTTGCTTTCTTTTTTGGAAGCAACCTCAAGCAGCCATACGATAAAAACGGCGACGAGGCCGAAATGGAAAAGATCGTAAAAGAAGTGGAACGGATGTATGGCTACCGCAGCTGATCCATTGTTGTTCCCTGGTACAATCTCTCCTGGCACTTTCATAATCAACTGCTAAGATTTACCTTTGCCGCCGGCTTCCGCCAACCGGTTGAAGCATTTTAAATTAAATACATACATGAAACTGGATATACTGGCTTTTGGCGTGCACCCTGATGATGTGGAGCTTTCCTGCAGCGGGGTTTTACTGGCGGAAAAATTACGGGGAAAAAAGACCGGGGTGATCGACCTTACGAGGGGCGAACTCGGCACCCGCGGCACGCCCGACACCCGCAAACAGGAAGCGGCCGCCGCCGCTGCCATCATGCAACTGGATATTCGTGAAAACCTGGGCATGGCGGATGGCTTTTTTCAAAACGATGAAACCCAGCAGCGGAAGGTGATTACTGCCATCAGGAAATACCAGCCGGACATTATTCTTTGCAATGCTCCGGATGATCGTCACCCCGACCATGGCCGCAGCGCCCAACTGGTGGAAACAGCCGCTTTTTTATCAGGGCTCAGGAAAATAGAAACGGTTGAAAACGGCGTCGTACAACCGCATTGGAAACCTTCCTATGTATTCAATTATATCCAGGACCGTTACCTGCAGCCTAACTTCGTGGTGGATATCAGCGGGGTGATGGAACAAAAGATTGCCTGCATCAAGGCTTATACAACACAATTCAATGCCACCGATCTAAGTGAACCACAAACTTATATTTCCACGCCAGATTTTTTAGAAAGCGTGATCTATCGCAGCAAAATGATGGGCAAGATGATCGGTGTGGCCTATGGTGAAGGTTTCATCAGTAAAAAAATGATCGGCATTCAAAACATGGATGCCCTGGTGGCCCGTGTTACCTGAGTAATAAATAGACGATATGGCTATTTTTATTGTGCGTATTTAACAGGTTAAATGTTAAACAAAACACCCGGCTTACAGGTATAAATTTGTACCTTGCGCCCTTGAATGTAAAAATGTGATCCAATAATGGCAACACCAAAATTCCTACAAAGCTCCAACACCTTTCAGCAGGAGTTAAAACGCCGGGTAAACCAGTATTTTGAAGATAAAAAAAAGTCTTCCACCGGTAATTTTAGCCTGTTTTTTAAAGCGATTCTTTTCTTCGCCTCCTATATTGGGTTGTACGTACACGTTGTGTATTTTACACCCTCCAATTTTTGGGCAATCATTGAATGCGTACTCATCGGCGGTTTTACCGCAGCCATTGGTTTCAACGTAATGCACGATGGTGGCCACGGCAGTTTCAGCAAGAGTAAGGCAGTGAATAAGCTGGCGGCAGCCTCGGTAAATTTTTTAGGTGCCAGCCATATCATGTGGAGCATGAAGCACAATATTATTCACCATACTTATACCAATATTGATGGGGTGGATGATGATATCGAGATCAAACCTTACCTGCGCATGTGCACCACGCAAAAAAGGTATAAGATCCATCGCTTTCAGCACTATTATGTATGGCCATTATACACTACCCTGCACCTGATCTGGGTGTTCCAAACCGATTACCAGAAATATTTCCGGAAACGCATTGGTTCCATTCCCATTAAAAAAATGAGTGTGAAAGAGCATTTTGGTTTTTGGGGCGCCAAATTAGGATATGCATTATTGTTCATGGGAATTCCCATTTACATGGTGGGATTTGTAAAATGGATGGTGGGCTTTTTGATCGCCAGCATGGTTACGGGTTTTATCATCAGCATTGTATTCCAGTTGGCGCATACGGTGGAGGAAACAGCATTTCCTATGCCGGTGGGCGATAGCAACAAAATTGAAAACGAGTGGGCCATTCACCAGGTGCAGACCACGGCTAATTTTGCCACCAAAAACAAGTTGATCTCCTGGCTCGTGGGCGGGTTGAACTTCCAGATTGAACACCACCTGTTTCCGCGTGTATCGCACATTCATTATCCTGCCATCAGCAAGATCATCAAACAAACCTGTGCCGATTTCAACATCAAATACATTGAATTTCCAAGAATGAGAACTGCCATTGCTTCCCACGCTTCTTTCCTGAGAAAGATGGGAAGGGCCGTGTAAATTCGATATAATATTTTGTAAATGATCCCCTGCACAACACGGCAGGGGATTTTTTTATTTAACTTCCACCAGTAATAATTTATCCAACATGAAACACAGCACCTGGCACGAAAAACATTCATTGACCCTTACAGCCGGTCAGAAAATCGCAGACAAGATCGCCAAAGGAATGGGATCCTGGAAATTCATTATCTGGCAAACCGTTGTGGTGGCCGTTTGGATGACGCTTAACGTGATCGGCATCAAAAACCATTGGGACCCTTATCCCTTCATTCTACTCAACCTGCTTTTTTCAACCCAGGCAGCCTATGCGGCTCCATTGATCATGATGTCGCAGAACCGCCAGGCTGCCCGCGACAGGATACAGGCGCAGGAAGATTATACCTGTAACATTGAGGCAAAAAAAGAGATCGAAGCCTTGCAGATCCACCTCAGCAAAATTGAAACAGAAAAACTTGATAAGATCATTGTGATGTTGCAGGAATTGAAAATGAAAAGTGTTTAACAACTTTTTGTTGGCAGTCGGGTAACGAACATAGGTGAGCCCATGGGCGAGGGTTTGCCGGCTGTTAAAACAACAACCTCACCGTTGCAGGGTTCACACATGATAAACTTTTTCACTACCGCAGTTTTTGTAAATTTGCCCCACAACAAAATAAAATGTCAGAAGAAAAGAGCTTAAACTTTATTGAAGAGATCATTGAAGAGGATCTGAAGAACGGAAAATATACCACCATCCTTACCCGCTTCCCGCCGGAACCCAATGGTTACCTGCACATCGGTCATGCCAAAAGCATCTGCCTCAATTTCGGACTGGGCATTAAATATGGCGGAAAAACCAATCTCCGATTCGACGATACCAATCCTACCAAGGAAGAAACAGAATATGTGGAAAGCATCAAGGATGATGTGAAATGGCTGGGTTTTAACTGGGCCGAAGAATTATATGCGAGTGATTATTTTGAGCAGTTATATGGATACGCGGTTACACTCATCAACAAAGGATTGGCCTACGTGGACGACTCCACGCCCGAAGAGATCGCGGCGCTCAAAGGATCACCCACGCATCCCGGCACTGACAGTCCCTACCGCAACCGCAGCATAGAAGAAAACCTGCAGTTGTTTGCCGATATGAGAGCGGGCAGGTACAAAGACGGGGAGAAAGTGTTGCGGGCAAAAATCGATATGGCGGCCATCAACATGCACATGCGTGATCCCATCATTTACCGCATTAAGCACGCCCACCACCATCGCACCGGCGATACCTGGTGCATTTACCCCATGTATGATTTTGCACATGGTCAAAGCGACAGTATCGAGCACATCACACACAGCATCTGCACGCTGGAGTTTATTCCTCACCGTGAACTGTACGATTGGTTCATTCAACAACTCGAAATCTTCCCTTCCAGGCAATATGAATTTGCACGGCTTAACATGACCTATACGGTAATGAGTAAACGCAAATTGCTGCAATTGGTGGAGGAAAAACATGTAAGCGGTTGGGACGATCCGCGTATGCCCACCATCAGCGGTATGCGCCGCCGGGGATTCACCGCCGAAAGCCTGCGCAATTTCTGCGACCGGATCGGCGTGGCCAAACGGGAGAACATGATCGATTTCAGCCTGCTCGAATTTTGCGTGCGGGAAGACCTTAATAAAAAAGCACACCGGGCCATGGCAGTGATCGACCCCGTAAAACTGGTGATCACCAATTATCCTGAAGGCGCATCCGAAGAGCTCAGTACAGAAAATGGACCGGATGAAAGCTTCGGCCACCGGGTAGTGCCGTTCAGCCGTGAGCTCTGGATTGAGCGGGAAGATTTTATGGAAGTGCCGGCAAAAAAATATTTCCGCCTGTTCCCTGGCTCAAAAGTGCGGCTCAAAAGCGCCTACATCATCGAGTGCACCGGCTGCACAAAAGATGAGCAGGGAAATATTACCGAAATACAATGCGTTTATTTTCCTGAAAGCAAAAGCAGCAATGATACCAGCGGCATTACGGTAAAAGCCACCATTCACTGGGTAAGTGTACCGCATGCGGCTGAAGCTGAGATCAGGATGTACGACCGCTTGTTAAAAGTGGAAGATCCTTCCGGTGAAGAAGGAGATTTTAAAGAATACATCAACGCAGAATCCCTGCAGGTGGTATCACCGGCATACCTGGAACCATCATTGATACAGGCGGCGCCTGGCAGCAGTTTCCAGTTTATACGCAAAGGATATTTTTGTGCTGATAAAGACAGTGCTGCCGGTAAGCTTATTTTTAACCGCACCGTTACGTTAAAAGACACCTGGTCAAAAGAAGCAAAAAAGAATTAAGCTGGTAACGCCGGTGGCAGCAAAGAGAAGCGGGCTGTAAGCGTTTACAGGCAGGTATAAAAAATCCCGAAGTGATCAACTTCGGGATTTTTTTATCAGCAGGTCATTTTATTTTTTGAGGTACATCACTTCTTTCACCACTTTAATCGTTTTCTCAGCGTTTGGCAGGTAGGCCGCCACCAGGTTAGGAGCGTAGTGCATCGGCGCATCGGCAGATGTTACACGCCTTACCGGTGCATCCAGGTAATCAAATCCTTCTTTCTGTATGCGGTATGCAATCTCTGAAGATACAGAGGCGAAAGGCCATTGTTCCTCCACGATCACGAGGCGGTTTGTCTTCTTTACACTTTCTAAAATCGTTACCCAGTCAAGCGGACGGATCGTGGCTACATCGATCACTTCGGCTTCAATACCTTCTTTTGAAAGTTCTTCAGCAGCAGCCAGCGCCACCTTCATCATTTTATTGAACGAAACAATGGTTACATCTTTACCTGGCCTTTTTATAAAACACTTACCAATGGGCAACAGGTATTCTTCTTCCGGTACTTCACCCTTATCACCATACATTACTTCACTTTCCATAAACATCACCGGGTCATCATCCCTGATGGCAGCTTTTAACAAACCCTTGGCGTCGTATGGATTACTCACAGAGATCACTTTTAAACCAGGTATGTTTGCATACATCGATTCAAAGGCAGTGGAGTGCTGCGCTCCCAACTGTCCGGCACTTCCGTTTGGTCCGCGGAATACGATCGGGCAACCCACCTGGCCACCGCTCATCGCCAGCATCTTACTGGCAGTGTTCAATATCTGGTCAAGTGGCAATACGGCAAAGTTCCAGGTCATAAATTCTACAATAGGGCGCAAACCATTTTGTGCGGCACCTACGGCAATACCTGCAAAACCAAGCTCAGCAATCGGGGTGTCAATCACCCTCCGCTCGCCAAACTCATCCAGCATGCCCTGGCTAACTTTATAAGCACCGTTGTATTCGGCTACTTCTTCACCCATTAATAATACCCTGTCGTCCCTTCTCATTTCTTCCTGCATGGCTTCCCTCAGGGCTTCTCTAAATGCAATTTGTCGCATGTGCTGTTACTAGGTTTAAATATTTTAAATACGATAATACTGCTTGTAAAAGGAACGCAAATCTATCGCATCAGGGCCAGATAATCAAATTGAGTTAATAAAACAGCGGGGCGTTGAGCAGTACCGCCTAACGAGGCTTTGGCAGCGGCTGTTCCTTCCAAATCCGGCGCCGGCCCGGCTTCCAGCCTCCCCGGGTTTTCCATTACCATCCGCCCGCCCGTCAGCCATGCCACCTTTCTCAACATTTTTTCTAAAAAAAATGCGTAGTTAGATAACTACTTATATATTTGTAGTCAAATAGCTACGCAATGAATCTAAGAAGAGATGTGTTCCAGGCCATTGCCGATCCCACCCGCAGGGCCATCCTGTTGCTGCTGGCCTCCCAATCCATGACGGCCGGTGCCATAGCTGCCAACTTTCACACGGCACGGCCCACCGTTTCAAAACACCTGCAGATACTTACCGAATGTGAGCTGCTGGAGCAGGAGCAAAATGGCAGGGAAATCACGTACCACATCAATCCAAAAAAAATGAAAGACCTGTCAGACTTTATTGAACCCTTCCGCAACCTATGGGAGGAGCGCTTCAATAAGCTTGAAACCGTGATGAAAAAATACCAGTCAACCAAATAATATGCAGCAAAAAACAAACATCGAGGCAGCGGAAGGCCGGCAGGAGATACGCATTACCCGTGAATTTGATTTACCGGTAGATCTGCTGTTCAAAGCTTTTACCACGGCCGACCTGGTGGAGCAATGGATGGGCACCAGGGTGCTCACGCTCGAAAACAAAGCTTATGGCAGTTATCGTTTTCAAACCACCGATCCTGCCGGTAACCTGCATGGTTTCAGCGGGGTGATTCATGAATTTGTTCCGGGTAAAAAGATCACCCGCACTTTTGAAATGGAAAACACTGGCTTCGCCGTGCAGCTTGAGTTTCTCAGTTTTGATGCACTTTCACCCGATACCAGTAAGCTCTGCATGCACGTGATCTTTAAATCGGAGCAGTTGCGTAACCAGTTGCTGCAATTGCCTTTTGCGCAGGGCATTAACTGGGCACACAACCGGTTACAGTCGGTGGCTGAGCAATTGAAATAAAACCAGGTCGCATTCATCGTGTAGGCGTAAACGGTAGCGACTAATTATATTAATTTTAAAAGATGAATCCCCAAGCAGATTTTTATTTTATCCAGGAGGGTAAATGGCACAAAGAAATTTCGCTGCTGCGTTCTTTGGCACTCGATTGCGGGCTCACGGAAACAGTAAAATGGGGTTGCCCCTGCTACACCTGGCAAAATGCCAATATTGTTTTAATCCATACTTTCAAAGAGTATTGTGGTTTGTTGTTTTTTAAAGGTGCCTTGCTTTCCGATAAAAAGCGCCTGCTGGTGCAGCAAACCGAAAGAGTGCAATCAGCCAGGCAGGCCCGTTTTACTAAAGCCGGGGATATTACCAGCCAGGCGCAACACATCAAAGCCTGCATACTTGAAGCCATTGAAGTGGAAAAAGCCGGTTTAAAAGTTACATTGAAAAATACCAGCGCCTACCCGGTGGCAGAAGAGTTTGCCAGGCAACTTAAAAAAATGCCGGCGCTCAAAAAAGCCTTTGCAGCTTTAACGCCGGGGCGGCAAAGGGGGTACCTGCTTTATTTTTCAGCACCCAAACAATCTTCAACGCGGCAATCACGAATTGACAAATCAATGGATCGGATACTGGCAGGTAAGGGCCTGAACGATCCGAAAGGCTGATCATTTATTCAACATACAATTTAAAACATAGCATCATGAAAAGCAAACAGGCAACCTTAACAACCTCCCAGGCAGACAGCCTTATAAAAACGCTGGAAGAACGTTTTACCAAAAACATGGACCGGCACAAAAATATTCAATGGGCAAAAGTGTTGGAGCGTCTCAGCGCAAATCCGGCCAAACTGCAGGCACTACAACAAATGGAACTCACCGGTGGTGAACCTGATGTGGTGGCAGAAGATAAAAAGACCGGTGCCTTTACATTTTTTGATTGTTCGCCTGAAAGCCCGAAAAGCAGGCGCAGTGTGTGTTACGACCAGGAAGCGCTCCATGCCCGTAAAGAACATAAACCTGCCAACAGCGCCATGGCCATGGCAGCCGAAGTCGGCATTGAACTATTAACAGAAGAACAATACCGTGCCTTGCAGCAACTGGGAGCGTTCGACCTTAAAACTTCGAGTTGGATTTACACTCCTCCCGCCATAAGAAAGCTCGGCGGGGCCTTGTTTTGCGATCGTCGTTACGATACAGTTTTTCTTTACCACAATGGCGCCGAATCTTATTATGCCGCAAGGGGCTTTCGTGGATCGCTGGTGTTGTAGTCATAAAAACGATTCATGAAATTTATCCGGAAGCTGCCTGCACCTGCTTGCCTAAAACAGCCTAATTTTACAGCCCGAAATCAAAGCACGATCTCCGATGAATGAAAAGCTGCAACAGCTGGGCGCCACACTGAAAGGGCAATTGTATTTTGACAAAACCATGCGGTTACTGTATGCCACCGACGCTTCGGCCTACAGGGAAATGCCGCTGGCGGTTGCCATTCCCGAAACGGTGGAAGATATTAAACACCTCATAGCATTTGCAGGGGCTAACCAAACATCGTTGATTCCACGCACAGCAGGAACTTCATTGGCCGGCCAGGTGGTGGGAAACGGCATCGTGGTGGATGTAAGCAAAAATTTTACCGGCATTCTTGAACTGAATGCGGCCGAAAAGTGGGTGCGTGTGCAGCCCGGCGTTATACGGGATGAGCTGAATGTATTTTTAAAGCCGCACGGCCTGTTCTTTGGTCCTGAAACCTCCACAGCCAACAGGGCCATGATCGGGGGTATGGTTGGTAACAACAGTTGCGGCAGTAACTCGGTGGTATATGGCAGTACCCGTGACCATTTGCTGGAAGTAACCGCTTTGCTGAGTGATGGATCCGAAACTGTTTTTAAGGCGATTGACATTGATACTTTTCATCAAAAATGTGAAGGCAATACCCTGGAAGCAGGCATCTATCGAACCACCCGCAGCCTGCTAAGTAATTACGACAACCAGGTGGAAATCCGCAGGGAATTTCCCAAGGCATCTGTGGAGAGAAGGAATACCGGTTATGCGGTAGACCTGCTGCTCGACACGGCTCCATTCACAGCCGGTAAGGAAGATTTTAATTTCTGTAAACTTATTGCGGGATCAGAGGGAACCCTCGCTTTTATCACTGACATCAAACTGCACGTAAATGAATTGCCGCCTAAGGAAACCGGGTTGTTGTGCATTCATTTCAACAGCGTGGACGAAGCCTTGCGGGCAAACGTGATCGCCATGCAATACAGGCCCAGCGCCAGTGAGCTGATCGATCATTATATTCTTGAATGTACAAAAAGCAATATTGAACAGAGTAAGAACCGCTTTTTTGTAAAGGGAGATCCGGGTGCAATACTGGTGATAGAGTTTGCCCGGCCTACCCGGCGGGAAGTGGAGATACTGGCCGCCGAAGTGCAGTCGGCCCTGCAGGCATCTGGTTTAGGATATCACTTCCCGTTATTGTTCGGTGCCGACACAAAAAAAATATGGAACCTTCGTAAAGCCGGCCTTGGCTTGTTGGGAAATTTACCAGGCGATGAAAAAGCGGTGCCGGTTATTGAAGACACGGCGGTAGATGTGCAGGACCTGCCGGCCTACATTGCTGAGTTTAACAAGATACTCGAAAAGTACAACCTGCATGCGGTTCATTATGCCCACGCCGGCAGTGGTGAAATTCACCTGCGGCCGATATTGAATTTAAAAACTGCGGAAGGTAATGCGCTGTTCAGGATCATCGCACAGGAAATTGCCACCCTCGTAAAAAAATATAACGGCTCACTTAGCGGAGAACATGGTGATGGAAGGTTGCGGGGCGAGTTTATTCCGCAGATGATCGGTAAAAAGAACTACGAATTACTCAGGCAGATCAAGCAGGCCTGGGACCCGGCCAACATTTTTAATCCGAATAAA
>CAYVLT010000145.1:0-10802 GCA_964452405.1 uncultured Ferruginibacter sp. | reverse complement strand
CTTGCGAACGCTGCGACCTGAACACAGTGCGTCTACCAATTTCGCCACCTGGGCATTTATTAAGGGATTACCTTAATTCAGGGTTGCAAATATAGGGAATGATTTTATTCCTCAAACGGAAACATTAAAATCTCTTAAAGCATCATTCAAACTTGTCTTTAAATCGGTGGAAGGTTTCCGTTGCCCGATGATGAGGGCACAGCCTACGCCATACTCGCCTGCCGGGAATTTTTTATTGTAAGTGCCTGGTATCACCACGCTCCTGGCTGGCACCCTTCCCTTCATTTCCACCGGCTCGCTGCCGCTTACATCAATGATCTTGGTAGATTGGGTGAGTACCGCGTTGGCCCCCAGCACGGCTTCCTTCTCCACCCGCACGCCTTCCACCACTATGCACCTGCTGCCGATAAAGCAACCATCTTCAATGATCACCGGGGCTGCCTGCAGTGGCTCCAATACACCGCCAATACCCACGCCGCCACTTAAATGTACTCCCTTCCCAATCTGGGCACAACTGCCCACCGTAGCCCAGGTATCCACCATGGTTCCTTCATCCACGTAGGCGCCGATGTTTACGTAAGAAGGCATCAACACCACGTTTTTTGCAATGTAGGCGCCATACCTCGCCACCGCATGCGGTACTGCACGCACTCCCAGTGAGGCATAACCGCTTTTCAATTTCATTTTATCATAAAACTCAAAGGGCGGTAAAGTATAGGTTTCCATCTGCTGGATTCCGAAATACATCAAAATACCCTGCTTCACCCATTCATTCACCTGCCAGCCATCATCCACCGGTGCTGCTGTTCTCAGCCGTCCCTTGTCTACCTCTTCCACCAGGGTTCTTACCGCTTCGGAATGTTCAATATCTTTCAGCAATTCCCTGTTTTCCCACGCCTCGTTGATCAGTTCTTTTAAATCACTCATGGTTTGTTTGTTTTGATAATTTTTGCAAAAGTAAAAGCTTGCTGTACTTTAAAAAAACTTCCTGCGCATTTATTTTAGCCATAACGAAGCCCGGGTAACCATCTAGGAAACCCAGCTTAAAAAAATAGGCGCTGATAAAAGTAAAAGCCGGGCTCACCAGCATTTTCAGGCGGGCATTTTTCCTGCCTTCTTCAAAATAAACGGCAGCACTCAATGTGGAGTAAGTATTGATGCCCTGTACATGATCGTGCAGGCTGTCTTTACTTTTGTGCAGTATATCTCCCTTCAACTGCTTCACGGTTACGGAAGCCGGTATATCCAGCACTTCATGTACTTTCCGCAACGACCATTTTACCTGCCGCCGGTTATACAACCTGCAGGTTGCATCGGGATAGGCGTTTCCGTGATGCAGGTTGTAGCCATAAAAATTATTGAGGCGGTTCACCCGGTACACACCGCTGAAACCGCTTTTTTTTAAACCCAGCAATGTTTGTTGTAACTGCGCCGACAGTGCTTCATCAGCATCCAGGCTCAGGATATAATCGTTTGATGCTTTTGCCGCCGCATCGTTTTTCTGCTGCCCGTAGCCCGCCCATGCCTGTTGGTAAAACTTAGCACCAAATTGCCTGCAAATGCTTTCGGTATTATCGGTGGAAAAGGAATCCATTACCACGATCTCATCGGCCACCCCTTGTAATGATGCAAGGCAGGCAGCAATCTTCTTTTCCTCGTTAAAAGTGATCACAACGGCAGATATCTTTTGCATAAATATTCCTGATTCAGCGGCAAGATACAAAACTAACAGGCTGTAAGAATGAACAGGTTGCCAGGTGCGGCTTCCTTGCAGCAAGGTTTGTAAAGCTTTGTATATCTTGCAGCCGTTCAAAAATTGTCAGCAGTATGAAGATCGGCTTCGATGGAAAACGGGCTTTTGAAAATAAAACCGGCCTTGGTAATTATATCCGGTCGTTGCTGCCTACACTGGCGCAGTTTTACCCGGGCGATGAGTATGTGTTATTTGCTGCCAGGCAAACCGCTCTTTTTGATCCTGCCACGGTGCCCCACACATCTGTGATCACACCATCTGCCGCTTTTTACAAACGCTTTACCGCTTTGTGGCGACGTTCCGGAATGGTGAAGGAAATTGAGCAATCCGGTGTTGATATCTTTCATGGTGTGAGCAACGAATTGCCAAAAGGAATCGGCAAAGCAACTATAAGATCGGTGGTAACCGTACACGACCTCATTTTTGAGCGTTTCCCCGAAACCTATCATTTTGACGAACGTTATGTACATCGCTGGAAAATAAAACAGGCCTGCCGTGAAGCTGATGCTGTAATTGCCATCAGTGAACAAACCAAAAACGACCTGGTACAATTATACAAAGTGCCGGCTGGTAAAATTCATGTCTGCTACCAGAGTTGCAATCCCATTTTTCAACGCGTTGTTCCGGATGAAGAAAAACAAATAGTCAAAAAAAGGTACCAGCTTCCTGACCGCTATTTCTTATTTGTAAGTTCCATTGCTCCACGAAAAAATCTTATTGCCATTGTTAAAGCGATGGTTGCCCAAAAGCAGGAAGCAGATGTACCGCTGGTGGTGATCGGTAATGGCACTAAGTTAAAAGAAGAAGCGAAGCAACTGGCGGCTGCAAACGGCATCATCGACCGCCTCATTTTTTTGAATGAAATGCCGGCGGCGAAAGAAGCCGCTTTCACCACCGCTGCCGACTTCCCCGCCATCTACCAACAGGCCCTTGCTTTGATCTACCCTTCAGTGTTTGAAGGATTTGGGGCACCCTTGCTGGAAGCCATGTGCAGCGGTATCCCGGTACTGTCATCCAACACTTCCAGTTTACCGGAAGTTGCCGGCGATGCTGCCTTGTATTTCGATCCGCATGATTTTAACACGCTCGGCGTATACATGTTACAGTTATGTACCGATGAAAAACTGGTGAACGAAATGAGGGAAAAAGGATTAAAACGGGCCTTGTTATTTTCTTCTGCCGGGCATGCCAGGAGCATCATGCAGGTGTATAAAACGCTTCTTTAAAGTATGGCAAAACCCACGCCTAATTGAAAGCTTTGATTTTTCCATTTATCACGATTGTCGATGTCATTCAGGTTGGTTAATCCCACTGCATACCGTCCATAAAGCCGGACACCGGAAAGCTGCAATTGCAGTCCACCCAACAAACTGAAATCACCTTGTTTAAATGCCTCCTGCCCGTTCTGCAAAATGTTTTTTGTTTGGTTAATGAGGATGCCCCATTGCGGACCGGCCTGCAGTACAATACCTTTTGATACATGGTAATTTAATAAAACCGGGATACTGAAGTAATTCAGTTTTATGTTGGAAACCTTGTCTGCATTGATCTTGTACAACTCACTGAAACGCTCAGAGGTGTCAGTATTCACCTGGTTAAAAACCCCTTCGAGTTGAATACCCCATTTTTTTCCAAAGCCTACCTGCATGAATGCGCCTGCTCCATACCCATAAGTGAATTTATCGCTGAAGGAAAGTCCTTCAATTTTATTGATATTGGTTCCGATTTTGAAACCGGCAGCAAATCCCTGTGCGTTGGCGGCGGAAAATGCCAAAAGGAAAAAGGCGATTGATAAGGTAACTGATTTCATAACTAAGTTGATTTTGGCGGGTGTAAACCAATCCATGTGCCAACGATATTATATAATTAATAATCTTTTGTTAAGTGCGGTCAGAATGCATAGCCCACTGTAACCGCGAATGTTTGCGTGAATTTTTTATCATCCGTTTCAGGTAAAAAATAATCCAGGTACAATTGCGGCAACACCGTAAACTTTCCAATTGAATAATTTAAATCAATACTCAAAGCCACAGACTGCGCCTGGAAATCATTCTTTCCCTGCAGCTTTGGAAGCCTGCGTCTGCGTTTTAAGAAGCGTACTAAATTCTGGCCAATGGTATGCGTTAAACCTTCTGTGGAATCGGCAGAAAAATTCATTTGCAATGACGGGGTAAAACCAAGTCCGTCATCATTGTTGAATACACCACTCCATTCAAAATTATGACTGAGTGAACCTGTTAAAGAAAAAGCCCTGAGTTTGTAGGTGCCGGTATCTATATAAGTATTACCTGTGAGTAAAACAGTGAAATGATTGATCTCTGTGTAAGTACCGGATGAATAACCAACAGATAAACCGGGCTGCAGCCAAAACCTGGTATATCCTCCGTAAGCATACCAGTCGTTTTGAATGGGTGATGCAAAATCAGAAAGTTTATCAGTTACAAAATACCGGGTATACGAAATTCCGGCCGTCCAGTTTTTATTATTGTTGAGGTCAAAAGCCGGTGTAATGGAATACTGGTTGGCACCAAACCCTTTTTTGGGATCGTTCAATAGGTTTGCACCGGCTGCGAGGCTGAAACCTGAGCGGTGAAAATAACCCAACGATCCATGGTACACCAGTGTGGAAGTGCTGGCCTGCTTTGCATTCAGTTGCTTATTGTGTAAACTGAATAAACGGTTTCCGATACCGGCAGATACCAACGTATAACTTACCGGGGTATCTGCATTGCCGAGCAGGCTCATGAGGTTTTGCAGGATGGCTGCCGTATCGATCACAGCAGGCCCGTTGGTGCCGGATGTATCCTGTGCTTCCGCGGCAAACAGCATACAACAACCGCATATCAATAGAAACAGGTTTTTGAACATAGCAGGCAGTATAAGTTATCCTGTAAATGAAGACCAACAGGACCGGCCAGGGTTTAATTTTTTGCCAAATGTACTGGCAGTTCAGCACTAAAAAAAGTTCCTTTTTTGTGTCAGGAACCCGGTCCTGTTTCGTGTACCCGTAATAGTTGTACAAGCCTCAAAAACCGCATCCTTATTGTGAACCCCGTAAAATTATTGTGTTTTACGCCACAAAAGCCTTAGCTTTGCGCCGATTTTATTTTATTTCACTGGTATTGCATGAGGTGCCGCAAGGCTGTTGCTCCTGGTATTTTACTTTTTCACTTAGCTTTATTTAGCATTTAAGTAGCTCACCAACAGGCGAATAGCATTTCATGTAAACACAAAAAAAATTACATGAATGCATTTGAAGCCCTGGGCTTGAACGAACAATTAGTACAATCTATTACCGAATTAGGCTTTGAAACGCCTACCCCAATTCAACAACAGGCCATCCCTGTTTTGTTATCAGGCACCACCGATTTTGTGGGTCTTGCACAAACCGGTACCGGTAAAACAGCCGCATTTGGCTTGCCATTGCTGCACCTGATCAACCGGGCCGAGCGTCACCCGCAGGCCCTGATCGTATGTCCTACAAGAGAACTCTGTTTGCAGATCACCAACGATCTTACCAGTTTTTCCACCCATACCAAAGGCCTGTTTACCGAAGCTGTGTACGGCGGCGCCTCCATCAGCATGCAGATCCGCAACCTGAAAAAAGGTGTGCACATTGTTGTGGCTACTCCCGGACGACTGATCGACCTTATTGAAAGAAAAGCCATTGACCTTCAGAAAGTAAAATACGTGGTACTGGATGAAGCAGATGAAATGCTGAACATGGGTTTCAGGGATGATATTGATTTTGTATTGAAGAACACCATCAACCGCGAAAGTATCTGGCTTTTCAGTGCCACGATGCCACCGGAAGTACGTGCCATCTCTAAAAACTTCATGACCAGCCCCAAAGAAATTACCGTGGGCAAAAAAAACAGTGGCAATGTAAATATCGATCACCAGTATATTTTAGTGGCTGCCCATCACCGGTATGAAACCTTGAAAAGGTATATCGATTTTAACCCGGGTATGTATGGCATCATCTTCACCCGTACCAAGGCAGATGCGCAGGACATTGCAGAGAAACTGGTAAAGGAGGGCTACGAGATAGAAGCCCTGCATGGTGATCTTACCCAGCAGCAACGTGATAAAGTGATGAATCGTTTCCGTACCAAACACCTGCAATTGCTGATCGCCACCGATGTGGCAGCAAGGGGTATTGATGTGGACGGCATCACGCACGTGATCAACTATGAATTGCCGGACGATATGGAAGTGTACACACACCGGAGTGGTCGTACAGCCCGTGCAGGAAAAAGCGGTATCTGTATCTCCATCTGTCATAGCCGCGAAACGTATAAAATCCGGTCGCTCGAACGCATGGTAAATGCCCGTTTCAATAAAATGGATGCACCCAGCGGAAAAGAAGTTTGCCGCAAACAGTTTTTTTATTTCATGGATAAACTGATGCAGGCCGATGTATCGCACGGCGATTATGAAACTTATATGCCCGACCTGATCGAAAAATTTGCAAACATCAGCAAAGAAGAAGTATTGCAGCGGGTGGCAGCACTTGAGTTCAGTCATTTTTTAAAGTACTATGAAAATGCCGAAGACCTCAATGCATCCGGTATGCGGCGTGAGTTTAACAGGGACAGGCAGGATAATGGAAACTCCAGGGATGGTGGCAGAAGAGAAGGGGGTAATTTCAGGCAACGCGATAATGGTTTTACCAGGTTATTCATCAACCTGGGTACCAAGGATGGATTTTACAAAGCAAGTTTTTTACAATTCATTCTCGATGAAAGCAACCTTAACAAAGAGGTACTGGGAAGAATTGACATGAAAGAAATGAACAGTTGGGTGGAGGTTGACAGGAATGCAGCAGCAAAAATGATCAGGGGACTGGATGGAAAAAAATTCAACGGCAGAACCGTTAGAATGAATGAGGCGGATGGCGGTTTCAGGCGCCCTGCTGATGAAGGAAGAAAGCGTGTACCCCTGAGGGAAAAGCGTTATTGATACCGCATTTTTGCGTACGATACTATCAATGAAAGGCAGCGGGAACGCTGCTTTTCATTTTTTATTGTGCAGGTGAATAAAAAAAAATATTTGGCGAATTCAAAAACAATCTTATTTTTGATATACCAAACAATCCCTATCAACTGAGCGCACTGCTCCAATCCGTACTCCAAATCCATTGAAATTTTACCGCTGGTTTTAATATCCTCATGAGCAACTGTATGCTCCAATCTCTCATGATCTAACCGTCCGTTTTTAATCATTTTAAACCGTACGATCATGAAACTTTTTACCCAACCGGTTTGCCATCCGCAAATCAAAAACAGCATCCTGGTGTTTGTGCTGGCACTTGCGTTTTCTGCCACTTCGCAGGCACAGTTCAGAACCTATTCCAAGGTTTATTCCGACAACATCAAAGGCGGCTCCACTATTTTTGGTAACACACTCACACACATTCTCAAATCTAACGGTAACGCAGACACTGCCAGGATGAACGATAACCGGGCTAATGGCAACAGTACCTATGGCAACGACAATGCCAACGTGCAATATGTAGATGTTGATGGCAACAGCGGTGCCGGGGCGGGAACAAGAAACTCATCCAGCGCCAACCTTACATTACCGGCGGGTTCAAATACGATCAAACTTGCACGCCTTTACTGGGGTGCCCGCGTTAAAAAAAGTGACTTCGATATTACCCAGGATACTTTCAGGCGGGTGAAGATCCGTTTTGGAACATCGGGTTCTTATACAGAATATGCCGCAGCGCAACTTGATAAAAATACCACCGGCACCGGCAACAGTGCAGTGAGCCAGTACCAGGCTTATACAGATGTAACAGCTTTTGTACAAAATCATGGCACCGGCACTTATACTGTGGGAAACATTGCAGCATCTGTTGGTTCTGCCAGCAATGGCGGAAACTATGGCGGATGGTGCATCGTGGTGGTGTATGAAAATCCTGTAGCCTCTGTGTATAACAGTGTGCGGGTGTATGACGGATTTCAGCAGGTGTACGCCGGGGGTGTATCACAGGTTTCTTCAGTTACCCTTACCGGCTTAAATGTTCCATCAGGACCCATGGATTTGAGAGATGCAAAAATGGGCGCCATGGTATGGGAAGGTGATGCGAACCTGAAATTAGATTACCTCAAGATCAACGGTACAAATTTTTATAATGGATTGAATGCGATCGATAATCCATGGAATGGAACCATTACTGATACCGGCGTTCATGTAACCAATAAAAACCCCAATTACACCAACCAGATGGGTATTGACATCGACCAGTTTTATGTGGGCAACGGCTATGGCATACAGGCAGGCGACTCTACCGTGCAACTTGAGTTTGGTACAGAAGCGGACCAGTATTTCCCGGGTTTGTTTACGTTCGTGATCAAAACAAAAGATCCTACGGTTGTGCTGGACAAATTTGTTCAGGATGCTAACCTCAATAATATTGCTGAAGCCAATGAAGTACTTACGTACACCTTAAAAGGAAAAAATGTGGGTGTTGGTAATGCAAACTTCTGCGTGGTGAGAGACACTTTGCCGTCGTCTGTTACTTATGTAAGCGGGTCGATGAAAGTGATCAACTGTGCCGGCATTACCACGGGCACCGGCTTTACGGATATCACCGGTGACGACCAGGCCGACTATCTCGAAAATAGCCATGTGGTGGTATTCCGTATCGGCACCGGGGCGGATGCGGTAAATGGAGGTGTACTGGCATCACAGGAAGGATTTGAAGTGCAGTTCCAGGTAACGGTAAACGCAGTGGATGCTCACAGCAACATTCCACCGATCATCAACGTGGCAAGGATCGAAGGATTTTCAGATGCAGGTATCCGGTCAACTGATGATGGTACTGCTATCCTGGAGCCATTGGGTGGCCCACTACCGGTAACACTCATTTCATTCAATGCAAACCTCGTTCGTAATAACCTGGTTAAACTGGATTGGGCTACATTACAGGAGATCAATTGCGACCGGTACGAAATTGAAAGAAGCACAGATGGAAAGATATTCAACAAAGCCGGTACCATCGCGGGCCATGGATTTACCAGCCTGGACATGTATTATAATTTCACCGATGATATCAGTGGAGTAACCGGTACAATTGTATACTATCGCCTGAGGCAGGTAGATATTGATGGACGGAGCAGTTTTTCAAAAGTGGTATCACTACGTTTGAAAAAGACAACCGGGTTCACACTTTCTCCAAACCCGTTCAGCAGCTATATTAATATCAACATTGATTCAAAAGTGAATGAAAACACTGTTGTGAAAATCTTCAGTATGAGCGGCAGGGAGCTGCTTTCAAAAAACATCCAACTCACCAAGGGTACCAATTTTATCCAGTTGAACGACTTGTCGTCGCTGGTTCCAGGTAACTATCTTGTACAGTTCAATAATGCAGACGGAAAAATATTTAAGCAGGTAACCAAACTGTAAAGACTGTTTTCAACCAATCCATTGTTTGTTTTAAAACCGGGCGCTGCCCGGTTTTTTTATTCAATGATCCATGGTACATCAAACAGGGAAATAGAAAAGCTGCAGGATCAATGATCCTGATACAACAGCCATGATCAGCGGATATCCGCTTCACCGGGAACCGGAAGCTTTATACCGAGGCGATCGAAGTAATTCTCTTTTACGGTGTGATAAAACCAGAGTACGTCGGCAATATTCGCATGTCCGTGAATATCGGCCAGTTTAAAGATCAACAGGTAAAGCAAACCTGCTGCTGGTTCGGAATGTATTTTATGATTGATATAATGCCACCTTTCAAATGCTGGAATGATATTCGCAGCACGAAATTCACGGAACAGTCCGTAGGAAATATCATGCAACTCCACGGTTCTGTAAATGCGGTTCTGCTTGTCCGGTGTGCTGTCCAGCTCATTGGAAATAATTTCCATTGCAGCCACCAACCCCACCAGTCCATGCCGTTTGTGGGCAGGCTTTCCCGTTAGTGGATGTGGGATCACCATGGATTTATCCTCGGCTGTTTTGCCAATATCATGCAGCAATGCCACAATTTTTAACTCATCACGTATTTCGTCTTTGTTCAGTTGTAGTTGCTGCAGCAGGTTGAACAGCCCACCGTAAAAACCAGTAGGCTGCTGTTCAAAAATGGCAACAACATTATCATACACTGCCAACAGGTGATGGGTAAGCATCACTCCGCTTTGATTACTTTCATGCCGGTCGGGTGTAACAGCAGCCAGTTGCCACCAGGCAGACTGCCTGATCTTTTCTTCGATCGCCTCGTGGTCTTTGAAATACATTGCTGTGAACCTTTGCGGCAAAAATAGAAAATGCAACTTAAGAGAACCAGCTCCAATAAAAATTAATGTGGTTTAAATGCGGGGTTGTTATACATGCTCTTATTGTACAGGTAATACTTTCCATCATCATAATTGCGCCAGTACCGGTGCCCTTCCAGGTCGTAATACAATCTTCCGTCCGCAGTTTTACGGGCAGCCCTGTCATCCACTGTAATTACTTTTGGCGTTGGAACCCGTTTAACCACTTTAATTTCCTTCTTCTTTTCTGTCGTTGCCGTTGAAGTTGTTTCCTTTTGAGGCGTATGTTTTTTACTGCAGGCTGCAAAAAAAAGACTCAGGCAAAGTGATACTGTTAGTAGATACCGTGACTGCATGATATTTTTTTACCTGGTATTTCAATTATCTTACCAAAATCACCAACGAAGAGCTACCGTTAAATTTTTTTTTATCATAAACCTTGCGTGCAAGTTTTTCTACAAACTGCGTTTAACATGGCAACAACATCGCTGCCAGGGTTTCCGCATTCAAAACAGCTATATTTAGGTTCTGAAAATAATTATAAAATGAAAAAAATGTTTTCCCTTTTCATTGCAGTGGTTATGTATGCCGCCGCAAGCGGTCAGGTTAGTATTTCCATTGATTCGGTGAAAGAACACCTGGGAGAACAGGTTAAAGTATGCAATGAAGTGTATGGCGTAAAAACCACGGAGAAAGTTACTTACATCAACCTGGGCGCAACCTACCCGGCCTCGCCGTTAACCGTGATCATTTTTGCAAAAGACCTGGTGAATTTCCCG
>CAYVLT010000144.1:0-10931 GCA_964452405.1 uncultured Ferruginibacter sp. | reverse complement strand
AATACACCTGCTCCACACCCATTTTCTCAAGATCAAGTTCAAGATGATATTCCTTAGCCAGTTTACGGGTAAGGTTCTTTACATCATCATCCAGGCTGGTGCAGCCCATGTGTGCAGAAAGATGGCTGATGCGTGGAATATTCTTCAGTGCCGTTTCTATCTGCGCCCTGAATTCTTTTTCAATATCTGCAATTAACCATTTACGTTCGCTGATGGAGAGTCCGGGATAGTTTTTATTGGGGTAAACCATTGGTAAAAAATAACCATTGCTGTCGAGTATACTGCTGCAGTTTGTCAGCGGCCGCCATTTGATATTTTCCCATTCACTGGTAAGGGCCAGGTGCACGCCAACGTCCACGCCCGGATTTTCTTTCAACAACTTCACCGCTTCGGGAAACCAGGGTGATGGCACAATCACTTCGATAGACGTTTCAATGCCCTGCTGGTAACATTTTATCAGCGCCTCATTTCCCGAGTGCGTGTAACCCATGTCATCGCCCCGCACTACCAGCCTGGGGCCCTGTTGCTGTGCGCTTGCACTTGCCATTGAATAAAGTATCACGGTAACCAACAACAATTTTTTCATATACTGCAGGTTTATTATTTCCTGGATGCTCTTTTACGCAATTCCGCCACCGGCATGTTTACCATTCTTCCCACGGGTTGTTTACCACGATAAGTGATCACCCTCAGCAGGGTTGCGTCTACGGGTACCGTTAGCGGGGCGGTATATTTTGGGTAAAAATGATCGGGATAAGAGTTATCGAAACTATAATAGATATCCAGGTCATCAATCTCTGTGGCGAGTTCAACCACCAAACCGCCTTCTTCATTCACACTCACTTTAAACGATGGATCATACATGCCGGGTGCGTATTTTATCTCCGCTGCATCAAATCTTTTAAACTGTGCTTCCACCCGGCGCACAAAGTTTGGCCAGTTTTTTTCTGCCTCCGGCGACCAGGCAATTTCACTGATGGCAAAAGCCCGTGGCCAGGTCATATACTGCACCTGGCGGAAGTTATACACCTGTTCGGTCCAGAGATTGCCCTGTACACCTTTTACCAGCTTTGCATTGATGCCTTCCGATAAGGGCTCGTAAGAATAGGTTTTGCTTAGCCGCAACGAGGCATAAACTTTTGGTTCCATCACTTCATCGCTCTGCATATAGTCGAGGTAGGCATAGGTGGTAGGGCTCATTACCACTTCATGTCCTTTGTTGGATGCTTCCACACCGCCCCTGGTGCCACGCCAGCTCATAATGGCTGCCGTAGGCGATACGCCGGTTTCCAATACTTCGTCCCAACCGATCATTTTTTTGCCATACCTGTTCACGATCTTCTCCACCTTATTTTCAAAATAGCCCTGTACTTCCATCATCGTATGCAATCCTTCTTTCTGCATCAACGTTTTTACTGCCTCACTTTTTTCCCAGTAATTCTGAATGCATTCATCACCACCTACATGGATGTAATCAAAAGGGAAAAGGGCCGACACTTCAGCGATCACCTTGTCTACAAAGGGGTACACGTTATCGTTAGCAGGACAAAGTGTATTATCTTTTAACCCGTAAAAATGTCCTTTGGCTGGCCACTCAATAAATTTTTCTCCTGATATCACTTTGTAAGTACCAGCACTGTCGGTGCAGGAAAGTTCCGGGTAAGATGCAATGGCCGCCATGCTGTGACCAGGCATTTCAATTTCGGGCAACACCGAAACAAAATGTTCTTTTGCATATTGTACCACTTCCCGAATATCGTCCTGTGTATAAAAACCCCCGTAATTGCGTGGCTCATCATCAGCAATAGGGCTAAAATCGCCAAAATGCCCTACCCGCTTCGCATTCCAGGCTCCCACCTCCGTTAGCCGCGGCAGTGATTTTATCTGGATCCGCCAGCCCTCATCATCGGTTAAATGCCAGTGGAACAAATTGAATTTGTAACGGGCCATTTCATCTATAAATTTCTTAACCTCCTCTTTTGTAAAAAAATGCCGGCTTACATCCAGCATCAATCCCCGCCAGGCAAAACGGGGGTAATCGGTGATGTCGACAAAAGGAACTGTCCAGGAAGTGGCTTTTACCACTCCATTACTTTCAATGCTCACAGGCAGCAACTGCAGTAATGTCTGCACCCCGTAAAAAAGTCCGGCAGGTTCATTGGCACTGATGCTGATTCCTTTTGCAGACACGGCAAGCCGGTATCCTTCTTTACCGGTTGTGGTATCATATTTCTTATTCAACTTCATTTGAATTGCAGCCGCTTCTGCCGATGGCAATATTTGCACCGGGTAACCGGTGGAGGTGGACAGTTTTTGCTGCAGGCAGGAAGCGGCCCACTCCACTCCCGGTTGCACGGGCGCTGCGATCACTATTTTTTTCGGCAGCTGGTATACACCCTTCTGCAGTACCGCATTTACCGGCCCAGGAATGAGGGAAAGCTGCTGTTGCTGCGAAAACACAACAAGACTGTGAAAATAACAGGCGAAGAGAATGAGTATTTTTTTCATGAGGCAGCTACCATTTAAAATTCGTTTGAAGTTACCTGAATAATTTTATTTTCGTTGAAACTAGTTTGTAACCAAAGCAACTTTTCACATGTCACTTTTATTGAACCGCCAGCATTTTGGCAACCCGGCCAATGCAGGAAATGTGCTGAACAAAGAAGAAGCGTATGAATTGCTGAACAGCTGGGTAAAAAACGAACGGCTTCAGCTACACATGAAACAGGTGGCTCATTTAATGAAATGCTGGGCTGCAGAAAAAGCCGGGCTGGATGATGCCGGCCAGTGGCGCTGGGAAATGGCGGGCCTGCTGCATGATGCCGACTGGGATCAATGGCCGGAGGAGCACTGTAAAAAAATAATTGAGGAACTGGAAGCAAGAAATATTGATCCAGAGATCATCAGGGCCATTGCGAGCCATGGCCCCCGGCACTTTGGTATTGAACCGCAAACCGATATGGACAAAATGTTGTACGCATTTGATGAACTGAGCGGGCTCACCCATGCTTACAGCCTGATGCGCCCCGGTGGGTATGAGGGAATGGAACTGAAAGGCATCAAAAAACGTTTTAAAGAAAAAGCATTTGCGGCTACTGTTAACCGTGAGGAGATATTGGAAGCCATGCATATTGCGGACCTCGAACTTGATACCGTCATGCAATTCATTATTGAAAGGCAGGGCGCTGTGAGCTAAGCATCCTAAAAATTGCGGTGCTCTTTCACCCAGGCACTGATATATTCTACAATGGATGCTGTTGTGGTGCCCGGCGGAAATAATTTTCCCACACCGATTTTTTGCAGTTCCAGCATGTCTTCATCAGGAATAATGCCGCCGCCGGTGAGCAGCACATCATTCATTTCCTTTTCCTTCATCAGTCGGGCAATTTTAGGAAACACGGTATTGTGAGCGCCGCTTAAAATACTTACCCCGATGGCATCCACATCTTCCTGCAGGGCAGCATTCACCACCATTTCAGGCGTTTGGCGCAATCCGGTGTAAATCACTTCCATGCCGGCATCCCTTAAAGCAGTGGCGATCACTTTGGCGCCGCGGTCGTGGCCATCTAAGCCAACCTTTGCCACCAATACTCTGATGGGTCTGTTCATACAATCAGCTTTCGTTCGTTAATTCAGTAAAGATAAACCATGTTCTATTCTGCGGATGGTTTCTTCGCGGCCCACCAATGCTGCGATATCAAATACCCCGGGGCCAAATTTATCACCCACCAACATGATGCGGAAAGGCAGCATCAGCTCGCCCGGTTTTAGCTGGTTGACTGCAGCTATCTCTTTAAATTCCTTTTCAAGATCCGCCTGTTGCCAGCCCGGCATTAATTGATACGCTCTTACAAGCTCTGTAAAAAAAAGGTTTTTCTTCTCATCCCATTTCGCTTTTACAGCAGCCGTTTCCAACTTAACCGGCGCTTTAAAAAAGAAAGCGCTCTGCGTGTAAAAATCACTCAGCAAAGTACAGCGATCCTTTACCAGTTCCATCACCTGCAACAAATGATTTTTTTCAATGTCGGGCAGTCCGTTCAATACCATCAGCCGCCTGATGCGGGCTTCATAATCTGCCACCGGCAATTTTTTTATCCATTCGTGGTTGAACCATTTGGCTTTTTCAAAATCAAACTTGGCGCCACCCTTGTGCACTTTTTCAATGCTGAACTTTTCAATTAATTCTTCCATCGAAAAAATTTCCTGCTCAGTGCCATCATTCCAACCCAACACCGCCAAGAGGTTAATGAAAGCCTGGGGCAAAAATCCAATTTCTTTGAAGCCTTTTGTAAGTTCGCCCGTTTTGGGATCCTTCCAATCCATGGCATATACCGGGAAACCCAGCCTGTCGCCATCCCGCTTGCTTAATTTGCCATTACCATCGGGCTTCAGAATCAGTGGCAGATGCGCCCATTGCGGCATCGCATCCAACCCGAATAAATATTTCCACAACAGGATGTGCACCGGTGCACTCGGCAACCATTCTTCTCCACGAAAAGCATGACTGATCTTCATCAAATGATCATCCACCACCACCGCCAGGTGATAGGTAGGCATGCCGTCAGCTTTCAGCAACACCTTGTCATCCACACTATTGGTATCGAATGCGATGTCGCCCCGGATCATATCCGTAAAGCGCACCGTTTCGTTAGGATCTACTTTGATGCGTATCACGTAAGGTGTTCCTTTGTCAAGCAGGGCCTGTGTTTCCTGGGGTAACAAGCGCAGGGAGTTGTTCATCTCCATGCGGATGTTGTGATCATACTGCAGGCTGTTACTGCCCCGTGTCTTCAGGTTTTCCCGCATGGCTTCCAGTTCTTCCGGAGTATCAAACGCATAATAGGCGTGACCATCCTTTACCAATTGCTCTGCATACTGGCGGTAGGTGGCTTTTCTTTCACTTTGACGGTAGGGGCCGTAAGCACCTCCCTGTAACACACTTTCGTCGGGCACGAGTCCACACCAGTCAAGGCATTTGAAAATATAGTCTTCAGCGCCTTCCACAAAGCGGGTTTGATCGGTGTCTTCTATCCGTACGATAAAATCACCGCCATGTTTTTTGGCAAATAAATAATTGAACAAAACGGTACGTACCCCGCCTAAATGAAGCCCTCCTGTAGGACTGGGAGCGAATCTTACTCTTACTTTATTAAACATATTGCAAAGATAGAAGGCCACAGGCACCTTCCCAATTATTAATAAACGAAGCGATTATTCGTAATTTGCCACATGCTATACCTGGCAAAAACTCCCTGGTGGTTACAAAAGCTATACCCGCATTGCAGCTGGCAAATGCCGGCAGGAAATAAAAAGATTTACCTCAGCTTTGATGATGGCCCGCACCCCGTAGCCACACCATTTGTGCTGGAAACATTAAAGCGTTTTGATGCCAGGGCTACCTTTTTCTGCATCGGGAAAAATGTGGTGGAATACCCGTTAATTTACCGGCAACTGCTGGATGAGGGGCATAGAGTGGGTAATCACACCTACCATCACCTTAATGGATGGAAAACTCCGGATGCAACTTATGTCGCCGACATTACCGAGGCGGCTAAATTTATCGATTCAACATTGTTCCGGCCTCCCTATGGCCGGGCCACCCGTTTTCAACTGAAGGTAACGCGGGAGCAATTGGGCCTGCGGCCGGTGATGTGGTCGGTACTCAGTGGTGATTTTGACCCCAGTATCAACGGGCAACGTTGTTTTGAAAACGTGGTAACGCATGCCGGAGATGGATCCATTATTGTATTCCACGACAGCGCCAAGGCCTTTGAAAAAATGGCGTTTGCACTGCCAAAAGTGTTGGAGTATTTTGCGGAGAAGGGGTTTCAATTTAGTGCGATAGGCACCTGACAAACAAGGTAGAAGCTCTATAAAAAAAATTGGGCCGGAGTAGAAACTCTGGCCCGTTTTTAATCCGTACCCTATGAAAACTGGTTGCAAGATACTTTGATTTTTGATAAATCCAAATAATTTGTTAAGTATTTTTAATGTGGCTTTAACGGGAATACGCACAGGTGTGGACTAAATTTGCACTGTTTTATAACCATTTAGCCAGCAGTTTTAGTAAAATGACTTTGATTGACACGCATACGCACCTGTACTCGGAAGATTTTGCAACAGATATTGACGCCGTGGTGGAACGGGCTGCCAGCGAAGGGGTGGAAAAATTTTACCTGCCTTCGATTGACAGCACTGCCACCCAGGCCATGCTCAACCTGGAACAGCGTTTTCCGGGCAAGTGCATTGCCATGATGGGTCTTCACCCCTGCTATGTAAAAGAAAATTACAGGGAAGAGTTGCGACTGGTGGAAGAGTGGCTTGCAAAACGATCCTTTGCCGCTGTAGGCGAAATAGGGCTGGATCATTACTGGGATACCAGCTTTGCCGGGCAGCAGGAAGAAGCATTCCGCCAGCAGATTGAGTGGGCGCTCCATTACAAATTACCCATTGTGATTCATACCCGCAATGCCATGCAGGAGACCATTAATATTGTAAAAGAATATACGCCCAGGGGATTGGGGGGAATTTTTCATTGCTTTGGTGGCAGCTATGAAAGCGCCCGGGAGATAATAAAGGCAGGTTTTTACCTTGGCATCGGAGGCGTACTTACCTATAAAAAAGCCGGGTTGCCGGAGGTATTGGATAAAATACCGCTGCAACACCTGGTGCTGGAAACGGATGCGCCTTACCTTACTCCGGTACCCTTCAGGGGTAAACGCAACGAAAGCAGCTACCTCAGGTACGTGGTGGAAAAACTGGCCGAGATAAAAAATGTGAGCCGTGAAGAAGTAGCCGCCGTTACCACCGCCAACGCGGAAAAAATATTCGGCACATAGGCAATGAAACCCTATTTTTGCCGTCCTGAAAAAAACGGAGACGTGTCCGAGTGGTTGAAGGAGCACGCCTGGAAAGTGTGTATACGGGAAACTGTATCAAGGGTTCGAATCCCTTCGTCTCCGCTACCTTCTTTTTGTTCAACTACCCCGATTGCTGTACTATCGCTTACCTGCTTTTTTCAAGATCATTTTTCCTGGTTTCGCCCTGTTGGTTTCTTTCACAAAAGCTGGGGAATAAAAAAACCTCCCGTTTTCCCGGAAGGTTATAAAAAAGATGAATAAAGACTTAGTTGTGATCAATCATCCGCATCGTGTATCCTTTGCTCGCATCTGAGTAATACCCACTTCCACCAGACGTGGGCGGTTGGTATTCGGAATGGAAAATTGATTTGTACACCAGGCCAATACCCCGGGCATAATATTCCACTCCAAAGTTTTTTTCACTGTAAGAATTGGGATCGTCAGGGTTGCCGATGATCTCATCCCGCTGGGCCACTTTCACTGCGCTGTCTACCGTTATGCCACCGAGCGAAAGTGGAGCATCCAGGCTGTCGTACATATAATCCCATCCATCCAGGTAACGAAAATCAGTGAACTGGGTGGTGGTGTTGATGAAGGAATTTCCTTTCCAGGTAAAACCATTTTCAATGGGTTCCGCCAGTTTTAGAAAGCGCATGTTATTGTCGAGATACTCGTACCCGTTACCTGTGTTGGTGGCCGAAAAAGTAAAGTCAGGAATAAATTCCGCTGCTGTATCGGACCGGATAGAGCGAACGATCCTGTAAGCAGGACGTCCCTGGTTATCGGTGATGGCCGCTTCCACCAATAGTTTTACCTGGTAACTGATGGTGACGCCCTGCGTGGAGAAGGGCAGGTAACGAAATGAATCCAGCTGGTAGGTGATGTATTTACCCACTTTCAGCGGTGCAAAGTCGGCTACAGTATTTACCACAAAATCTTCATTCTGCTTTTTACAGGCACCCAGGAAAAATGCTGCCACGAGAACAGCGAATACAATTTTCTTTAACATAAAGTAACGATGGTTCAGTAACTCAGACCCTTTGATTATGCAAAAAGCTGCTCATTCCGCTGTATTATTCCACCGCCGATCACATCCTCACCTTCATAAAATACAGCACTCTGGCCGGGCGCAATGCCTCTTACATCTTCGTAAAAACGCACTTTCACACCGTTTTCGTATGTATATAAATTGCTGAGCGCACCTTTATCTTTATACCGGATTTTCGTAATGGCTTCCATCCCCTCAGTAACACCGTCGTATTTAATCCAGTTGATCTTTGCCACATTCATCTCAGTGCCCTGCAAATCGCTTTCGTCGCCGAGTACCACTGTGTTGGAATGCGGATCAATGTGTGTAACAAAAGCGGGCTTCCCCAATGCTATATCCAAACCTTTACGCTGCCCCACGGTGTAAAATGGATAACCCCGGTGTTTGCCCAGCACTTTGCCATTCTTATCTACAAAGTTTCCGCCGGCCACTCTTTCTTCCAGGCCTTCCACATTCCGTTTTAAAAATCCGCGGTAATCATTGTCTGGCACAAAACATATTTCGTAGCTCTCGCTTTTTTTAGCCAGCTCGGGGTAACCGAAATCGTGGGCCATTTGCCGGATCGCGGTTTTATGATAAGTACCCAACGGCAACAAGGTTCTGCTCAGCAGGTCTTGCTGCAGCCCCCACAGCACATAACTCTGGTCTTTGGTGTCATCAATCCCTTTGCGGATAAAATACCGGCCATTGCTGTGCTGGTGTACCTGCGCATAATGGCCCGTTGCAATGAAATCACAACCGAGGGCATCTGCTCTTTTCAATAAAGCCCGCCACTTAATATGGGTATTGCACATCACGCATGGATTGGGTGTGCGCCCGGCGAGGTATTCTTCCACAAAATTTTCGATCACAAAATCACCGAACTCCTCGCGGATATCTAAAATAAAATGCGGGAAGCCGTGTTGCACCGCTGCCATACGGGCATCATTAAAACTATCGAGGTTGCAGCAACCGGTTTCCTTTTTACCGGTGGTACCCACGCTGGTGGCATAGTCCCATGTCTTCATCGTGATGCCCACCACCTCATAACCTTCGTGGTGAAGCATTAAAGCAGCTACGGTACTATCGATACCGCCGCTCATTGCCATCAAAACTTTTCCTTTTTTACTCATATCTTTTTCTACCCGGCAAAGATACAGCCCGCCAGCCGAGGAAACGGGCTATCATTTTCTGAAATCGGGAAATGTTGGGGCACCGTAAATGCCTGTTCCCCGTTTATGCTGATTAAATTCCCCGCTTTGTGCAGGCGGACCAGCAACTCCATATGCAAACCCGGTACTGGTAAGGCGTTTTCCTGCATTTTTAGGCAGGCACACTGTTTGAAAATTGTACGGGTGAACCAATCAAATAAAATTGTATGAAAAAAATAATAAGTGTTGTACTGCCCATCGCCATTTGCGGCTTGTTTACCACCCGTTGCAATAACAGTGATTATGACAACAGCAGGGAAAGCAGCGCCATCGAAACCTCCCCCGCTGTCAGCGACAGCGGCACGGCCGCCACGGCCAGTGAGGCGAACGGCAATACCGCCACCATTACCAACCCTGCACCCGATACTGCGCATAACAGCATGGACCAAATGGCCGCTAAAAAAAGTAAAAAAGGTATGGTAACGGTGCCAATGGAAGAAAAGACCAGCGGCAGCGAAGGAACGATGGATAAAGAAGGCTATTACAGTAACGTATACCCGAGTTATCCTGGTGGCAGCAAGGCACTGGAAAGTTTTTTTGAAAAGAATATTGAATACCCGGCCGATGCAGCCGACAACGGTGTGGAGGGCACCGTTAACATCAGTTTTACCGTAGATGAAAAAGGCAAAGTGAGCGCTGCAAAAACCACCAATGCACCCTTGGGTCATGGACTTGAGCAGGAGGCATTGAGGGTGTTTAATAAAATGCCGGCCTGGAAGCCAGGTTCCTTAAAGGGTAAAAATGTGAAAACAAGATTTAACCTGCCGGTAAGGTTTCAGTTAGAAGGATAGCGCAAACCGGTTGTTCCTCAAAATAAAAAGAACCGCCAGTTGACGGTTCTTTTTATTGCTATCCGTTAAAATCAGATACCCATTTTCTTTTTCAGGTTTGCATCAATGGCATCTAAAAATTCTTCGGTGTACAGGTAGTGTTCACCATGATTTACTTTGCTGCCATGGATACATACCGCGAGGTCTTTTGTCATTTTGCCACTTTCCACTGTTTCTATACAAACAGCTTCCAATGCCTGGCAAAAATCGATCAGTGGCTGATTACCGTCTAATTTTCCACGAAACTCCAATCCTCTTGTCCATGCAAAAATTGAAGCGATCGGATTGGTGGAAGTTGGTTTTCCTTTTTGATGATCGCGGTAGTGGCGGGTAACGGTGCCATGTGCGGCTTCAGCTTCCAGTGTTTTTCCATCAGGTGTAACAAGAACAGAAGTCATGAGACCGAGAGAGCCAAACCCCTGCGCCACAGTATCACTCTGCACATCACCATCATAATTCTTACAGGCCCAAACAAAGTTTCCATTCCATTTTAAAGCACTGGCCACCATGTCATCGATCAGGCGGTGCTCATACACAATACCGGCAGCATCAAACTGTGCCTTAAATTCCCCCTGGTACACTTCTTCAAAAATATCTTTGAAGCGGCCGTCATATTTTTTAAGAATGGTGTTTTTGGTAGAAAGGTAGAGCGGCCATTTTTTGGTGAGGGCCATGTTAAAGCAACTTCTTGCAAAGCCATAAATACTCTCATCTGTATTGTACATACAAAGTGCAACACCATCGCCTTTGTAATTGAATACTTCAAAGCTCTGCGGTTCTCCGCCACCTTCCGGGGTAAAGGTCATCGTTAGTTTTCCTTTTCCTTTGATCACGGTGTCGGTGGCACGGTACTGATCGCCGAAGGCGTGACGGCCCACAATGATAGGCGCTGTCCAGTTGGTTACCAACCTGGGTACATTCTGCATCACGATGGGTTCCCTGAAAACGGTTCCATCAAGAATATTACGGATGGTTCCATTCGGGCTCTTCCACATTTGTTTCA
>CAYVLT010000143.1:0-10962 GCA_964452405.1 uncultured Ferruginibacter sp. | reverse complement strand
GCAACAGCGTTGTGTCACTCACTTGTACCGTATCGCTATGGGCAGCCATGCTTGCAGCGCTTACACTTTCTTCCTGTCATTCAAACGCAGGTGAGCCAACCAAAAAAAATGCCGACAGTTCCCTGGTGGTGCTGCCGCACCCGGTAAGTATTCCTGCCTACGTGGTTGACCGCTACCGGCAGGAAGGACAGCGTTGGTACGATTCACTGCTCAGGAAAACCGGCTTCAACGGCGGTATGCTCATCGCAAAAAGTGGCAACGTGGTTTTTGAAGTGTATAATGGTACCGGACATCCCGGTGGTACGGATACCATCACGCCCAATACTTCCTTTCACATTGCTTCAGTATCAAAAACCTTTACCGCCATGGCCGTGTTGAAGCTGGCGCAGGATGGTAAAATCAATATTGATGATGAGTTTGTAAAATATTTTCCGGGGTTCAATTATCCCGGCGTCACCATCCGCACGCTCCTCGATCACCGGAGTGGCCTGCCCAATTATGTACATTTCATGGAAAACCTGGGTTGGGATAAAGACAAGTATGTTACTAACCAGGATGTGTACGATTACCTCGTTAACAGGAAGCAGGAGTTAACCGATATCGGCCGGCCGGATACCCGTTTCACTTATTGCAACAGCAACTATGCCCTGTTGGCGCTGCTTATCGAAAAAGTGACCGGGGAAAAATACCCCCAGTTTATGCAGCGCACATTTTTTAAACCGCTGCAGATGAAACACAGTTTTGTATTCGACACTTCGATGATCGGGACCGTGATACCAAGCTACGACTGGAAGGGTGAACTGATTCCTTATAATTTCCTTGACGCGGTGTACGGCGATAAGAACATTTACTCCACCCCCGAAGATCTTCTTACCTGGCACCGGGCGCTGATGTCGCATGCCTTATTTTCTGACTCAACTTTAATGGAAGCGTATACGCCTTACAGTAATGAAAAGCCCGGTATCCGCAACTATGGCCTCGGCTGGCGCATGAACATCTATCCCAACCAGAAAAAAATGATCTATCACAATGGCTGGTGGCATGGCAACAATGCTTCCTTTATCAGGTTACTGGAGCCTGATGCCACTATTATCGTTTTGGGAAATAAATTCAACCGGAATATTTACCATGCGAAAGATCTTACCGTGTTGTTCGGGGATTATGGCAATGGAGTGGAAGAGGAGGAAGAAACAAACGGCGATGCAAAAAATACAAACGCTGCAGCAGCCACAACCAAAAAAACTGCAGCTGCACAAAAACGGAAAAAGCGTTGATCATCGCTTAGCCGAAAAACAGGTAGGCGACACTGATAGCCGTAATCACTCCCACCAAGTCGGCCAGCAGCATGGCACTAACGGCATAGCGTATGTTTTTTACATTCACCGCACCAAAATACACAGCGATCACGTAAAAAGTGGTATCACTCGATCCCTGCATCACGCTGCTTAAAGTGCCGGCAAAGGAATCAGCTCCGAAGGTTTTCATGGTATCCACCATCATCCCGCGGGCACCGGCCCCGCTCAATGGCCTGATGAGGGCGGTGGGCAGGGCATCCACAAAACGGGTATCTGTTCCAAACAGTCCAAAAAATGCCTTCACCCCATCGATCACGATATCGAAAATGCCGCTGTTGCGAAGCATACTGATGGCAACCAGCATCCCCACCAGGTAAGGGATGATCTTTATCGCCGTTTCAAAACCACCTTTGGCACCTTCAATAAAAGCATCGAACACATTTATTTTTTTTATCCAGGCGCCGCCTACGATCAGTAAGAATATGAGCAACAAAAATGCATTGCTGAAGATGCCCGAAAATTGCTCCATCCCCTGCCGGGATAAAGTTGTGAGGTACCACACCAATGCGCCGATCAGAGCCGACAAACTGAGTATCCACATTAAAATAACCGGTTGCAGTAAATTTATCTTTTGCCTGAATGAAACGATGAGCAATGCAGCAATGGTAGCGGTGAAGGTCACGATCATGCAGGGAAGAAAAATATCAGTAGGAACGGTTGCATTATTGGCGGCCCTGATGGCGATCACGCTCACCGGTATCAGCGAGAGTCCGGATGCATGCAGGCAGAGGAACATGATCTGAGCATTGCTGGCCGTTGATTTGTCAGGATTCAGTTCCTGCAGGCTTTCCATTGTTTTAATGCCAAAAGGTGTCGCTGCGTTATCGAGGCCCAGCAGGTTAGCTGAAAAATTCAGCATCATGTGCCCGAATGCAGGATGACCTTCCGGCACTTCCGGGAATACCCGCGTAAAAAATGGCCCGATGATCTTTGATAAAAAACGGATGCCGCCGGCTTTTTCAGCAATGCTCATAAAACCCATAAATAACGCCATGATACCAATGAGCCCGATACAAATATATACAGCGTCGTAGCTGGTGGCCAGTATGCCGTTGGCATTTTGTTCTTTGTAGCTGATAAAATTTCCGCTAGCAGTTTTGGCGTATGTGTTTTCACCCAGTTTTACCACAGAATTTTTTTGCAGGAGGGTTGCGGCAACGGCTGGAAGGGAACTGCTGTCGATGGATCGGGTATAGCTGGTATCGCCTGCTTTACCCACTACCATTTTGTTGAAGATCATCCTGTTTTCGCTGCTTACCATACATTGTATACCGGCAGCGATGATCGCTATAATGATAAAGGCACTCCAAATCCTGCTTAAGGCCATAGGCTGATGGTTGGTTAGGTTGTGTGGTGCGAAAGTTACTTATTTCACTGCATTCAGCACTTAAAATTCAACATTTAAAATTGCCGTCAACCCTTACCTTTGCAGCCGGTTTAATTTTTTACAATAAATTTTTATTTTCCATGGCATTACAGGCAGGTATTGTGGGGCTTCCAAATGTGGGCAAATCAACTTTATTCAACGCAGTAAGCAACAGCGCAAAGGCGCAGGCGAGCAACTACCGTTTTTGTACCATTGAGCCCAATGTGGGATTGGTGAATGTACCCGATCCACGGTTGAACAAACTGGCCGAACTGGTGGTACCCGACAGGATTGTACCTACGCAGATTGAAATTGTGGATATTGCCGGTTTGGTGCGGGGCGCCAGCAAGGGCGAAGGCCTTGGAAATAAATTTTTGGCCAATATCCGGGAAGTGGATGCTATCATTCATGTGATCCGTTGTTTTGAGGATGAAAATATTCTAAGGGAAGAAGGTGCGATCAACCCGGTTGGTGATAAAGAGATCATTGAAACCGAGCTGCAGTTGAAAGACCTGGAAAGCGTGGAGAAAAAAATTCAGCGTACTGAAAAAATTGCTAAAACAGATACCAAGGCAAAAGCCGAGCTGGAGATACTGGTGCGCTGTAAAGAGCACCTGGAAAAAGGGAAGAACATTATTTCGCTCGGACTTACCAAGGAAGAGAAAGGCGCCATTGCCGACCAGTTTTTATTAACAGATAAACCGGTGTTGTACGTTGCCAACGTGGATGAGGCCAGTATGCACACCGGAAATAAATACAGCGAAGCGTTGATGGAAGCGGTAAAGAACGAGGGCAATGAAGTGATCGTGATGACCAATGCCATTGAAGCACAGATTGCTGAATTTGAAAACCCGGATGATAAGGCAATGTTCATGGAAGAATATAAAATGACTGAGCCTGCCCTTGACCGCCTGATTCATTCCACTTATAAACTGCTCAACCTGTCAACCTATTTCACCGCTGGTGTGCAGGAAGTGAGAGCCTGGACGATTCACCAGGGATGGAAAGCACCACAGGCTGCCAGCGTGATCCATACCGATTTTGAAAAAGGATTCATCAAAGCCGAGGTGATTGCTTACGAAGATTTTTTACAGTACAAGTCAGAAGCTGCCTGCCGGGAGAATGGCAGGTTGAGAATTGAAGGAAAAGAATACATAGTGAAAGACGGGGATGTGATGCACTTCCGGTTCAACGTGTAGTGTTTGCAAAACCTGCAACCCAGGTTGAGGTAAGCGCTGCAGCCCACGGGCTGGGGATTGCAATGGAAACCACGGTGAAGGCTGGTGAACGGCTTTGTGCCGTAGTTGCAATGCAAAGCCCCGCAGTTGTTGCCCTGCGATTTGCTGTTGACTGCCCCCCAACATTAAAAAAAAAGCATAAAAAAAAGCCCCATCCCTGGGGCTTTAGTTATCCAAACAATCCATAAAAACAAAAGCTCTTGATGTCAGGCTTCGACGAGTGCGATTGTGTGTTTGGAGTAACCGTTATTTAGAACCTCGGACAGCGAACCGCATTCCTGCTGGTATTGTCCCGGTCAAGATATGTTTGATAGGTGAGTGCCAGCTCGAAACCGCCACGACCCTGTGTTGTTGTGCTTAATTTACTGATGTTAGCATCATAACTAACGGATACGGCTAGTGGCTTCATTTCAACTTTTGCCACTGGTATCACTGCATCGTTCCACCTCACAAAAGCACCGCCATGCAGGAGGTATTTTGGATCCACCTCATCATCCAGTTTCCAGGTGTAGATGGCCCCACCGATCAGTTCGGTGTAAGGTCCCTGTACAGAATAGTCTGCATGAAAGGTTACATAAGCCTGTTCTGAAGTGGCTAGCCTAGCGCCGCCGGAATAAACCCATTTGGGAATCATTTCGAGTGAGGTGTTGCCATAAAAGCTGATGCTGGAAGGCCTGTTGAAGTGATGGTAAGCCACACCTACAAACACATTGTTATCAGGGTTTTCATTCAGTTCAGCGTTAAAGCTTAAGCCGGCAGTTCCGTCGAAATAACTGTAAGATGGTTTATCAAAACTTTCACCGTCGGCTAAACCTCCATTGTAGTTACTGCCATCAAACTGGCTGTTGGTGGTTACCTTGCTCCTGTCGAAGCTGCGTTGTACCAGGCCGCCCATAAAACCGAGTGAGAGGTACATATTTCGTTCACCACTTAATGATTTGTGATAGTTTAATGCTGGTAAAATATGTGTTGATGTCATGCCGATGGTACCGGCTTTATCATATAACAACTGTGCACCGATTGTAAGAAAATCTTCTCCTTTGCCAACGGGTAATTTAAACTCACCGTTTAATGAAGTGGTTTGATAGGGAACAGTTACACTTTGCCATTGGGTACGGTATACTGCCTGGAAACGCAGGTCGCCGGAAAAGATACCAGCCAATGCCGGGTTACGTAAAAGCGGTGCTTCGTTGAATTGGGAAAAGTGTATGTCCTGTGACCGGACACTTTGTGTACTTAGTATTATGAGGGTTGCCCACAATAGCTTGCGATGCAAGGTTTTCATAAATCGGATTTTGTTTTCGTTGGTTTGGATTGTGACTGTTGTCGATATATAAACGCCGGCAGGAAAAGATTATTATCTTATCAGCAGAAAATTTCCTCCGAAAGATACCAGGTTGCGGTTGTTGCAACGGTATGAAATACTGTATAAATAGCCGCCCATGCTGCTTTCGCGGCCTTTGAACCTTCCGTCCCACCCGGCAGTTCGGTCGTTTGAATAAAAGTTGTTTTTTTCAAATACCAACTGTCCCAATCGGTTATACACAGCAAAGTGAATCACCTTAATTGATCCTGCTCCGGGTACATTGAGCGGGTAAAACAGGTTATTGTTGCTGCTGCCCGGTGTAAAAGCCGAAGGCAGGTAGATACTGGTTTTATCACAGTTTACCTGTACGGCCAGCTCGTCTGATGCGGTGCATCCTTCATTGTTAGTAACCCCGATCGTGTAAGTAACACTGCCGCCGGGGGAGGCATTGGGGTTGGGGCAACTGGTACAACTAAGATTTGTGGCCGGGCTCCAGTACCAACCTGTAACATCACCTGAATACAGCGGTGAAAGCGTGATCACCTGCCCGGCATTCATAACGAGGTCGGGCCCGGCATCTACAACCGGTACCGGTTTTACCTTGATCACTATGGAGGCACTGTCCCTGAAACAATTATAATTATCATAACCGGTCACAGTGTAGCGTGTGGTGCTGTCAGGGCTTGCCACCGGACCCGATATAACGGTGTCGCTTAGCCCATTTGCAGGGGTCCAGCTGTAATTTTCTGCGCCGGTTACATTTAACCGGATACTGTTGCCGGCGCATAAGGAGTCTGAAGCTTGTAACCCGCTGACCAGGAACGGCTGTTGTACTTTAATAAAAACTGAATCTGCCTGCTGGCACCCGTAAACCGTTGTACCCTGCACATAGTAGGTAATGTCTGTAACGCTGGTGCTCACCGGGCTGCTGCAGGTAGTGCAACTTAAGAAACCGGCGGGCTGCCAGGAATAGGTGTCGGCGCCTGTTGCCTGCAGCAATGCGCTGCTGCCTTTGCAGATCACGGTATCATTACCGGCATTTGTAAGAGGTATCGGTCGTACATGGGTGATGGCATTAATGGTATCGACGCATCCGCCGGCATTTGAAACCCGCAGTGCAATATTGTATTGGCCTGTATCAGGGTACTGTTGCACCGGCGGGCTTTGCGTGAGCCAGATATTTCCATTCCCGAGATCCCATTGCCACAACAAAAAAGTGGTATCAGCATTCAGCCAGGTAGCCTGCGGTGTGATCTGTGCTGTTCCACAGTAATCACTATTAACGCCGGTGATCATCACCTGCGGCATGGTATACACCTTTATATAATTCACCTTTGTTACACTGTCGCGGCAGCCGCCAGCCGTTGTCAGCACCAGTTTCACACTGTACGCACCGGGTAGTGAAAAATAATGTTGAGGGTTTTGTTGGGTGGACAGACCACCATCGCCAAAACTCCAGGAATAGCTGTTGACTGCGCTGCCGGAAAAGCTTGAATCGGTAAATTGTGTTGTTCCATTTTCGCACAGCAGAGAATCGGGTGTACCGAAAACAACATGACTGCTCACAATTTTTACGGTGTCGATACCTACTACCGGGATGATGCATCCCAATGAATCTTTGAGGATCACAGAGGGAATAAAATTGCCGGGTAACAGGAAGGTATGGGTTACTGCTGAATCAGTTGAACTATAAGAAGTACCATCATTAAAATCCCAGATGAAAGAAACATTGTCTGAAGCAGACACGTTGAAAGCCACATCAAGCGGTGCACAACCACTCAGTGGCTGGTAATCCAATGTGGCGCTGGGCGCTGATACTTTTATTTTAACCGAATCGGTACTGAAACAGCCGGGAGAACGGATGGCTTTCAGTTTCGCATAGTAGGTGCCGGTAGTGTTGTAGTAGTACACCGGGTTGGCAGTTGATGAAAAGCCGCCATCGCCAAAATCCCAAACCTGCGACAGGGAATTGGATGAGTTGTTGGTGAAATTTACTTTAAATGGTGTACAGATTCCGACAGAGTCGCTCACGGAAAAGGCAGCAGTAACAGTTTTTACATTGATGTAATTATTTTTCCGGAGAGAATCCTTGCATCCAAATACATCTGTTACCAATAGTTTCATGGTGTATAAACCGTTGGCAGCATATTGTTTTACCGGCAGTGAATCAGTTGCAAAGGTTCCGTCGCCAAAACTCCATAAGTATTGCAGCCCAATACCTGTTGAAAAATTCCTTAGTACCACGGTGTCGTTAATACAGGTATTGTAATTCGGCGAAGAAAATCCTGCCACAGGTTGATTGATCGTGATAGGTGCTACATAAGAAATGCTGTCGGCACAGCCTGCTGAATCCTGTATTTTTAATGAAGGGAAATAGTAGCCGGTTCCTGAATAGGTATGTGTAACCGGGTTGGGTAACGGTGCCGGGTATACCTGTGAGGTTCCGTCGCCGAAATCCCATTCCCAGCGGGCGATATTCCGATCTCCGCTTTGGCGGTTCGAAGTGTCCGTGAAGGAAACCGCTTTATTGAGGCAACCACCACTGGCTCCAATGGTAAAACCGGCGCTGGGCGCAAATACATGTATGAATGCATTTTTGGTAGTGGTTTCAAAACAGTCGTGTACGTCTTTAATTGTAAGTGAAACATTGTACGATCCGGCAAGTGGGTACCTGTGCCACACACTGTCGTTTGAGGTACTGTCAATTGTTCCGTCACCGAAATTCCAGTAATATTTCAGCACATTTTTTTTGTTGAAATTCCTGAAAAGGAAGAAGGTGGAGTCGCCTTTGCACAAAGCGCTGTCAAGCGTAATGAAATCAGGTACCTCATTCAGTACATCTACGTCAATGGTTTGAGTGTACGTGCAGGAATCGTTGGTGGTGGTTAACGAAACACTATAAGTTTGGTAAGCGCCAAACTGGTGGGTAGGATTTCGTGTTGTGGAAGTGTACCCATCTCCAAAATCCCAAAACCAGCTTTGCGGTAATACAGAACTGTCTTTAAAATAAACTTCTTTTTTATTGGTACAGTTAAACACAGGCCTGAACCTTGCCAACCCCGGCAGTACAGTAATGATTTTTGGTTTCGTGATTGAGTCGGCGCAGCCGTTGTTCCATGCAACCAGTTTTACAGAAAATTTACCGGTATCGGAAAAGCGGTGCAAAGGGTTTTGTTGAGTCGATCCTTTCCCATCATTGAACGACCATTGCCATCTATCTGCAGGAGCAGAAGAATCGATGAACTGGATATTATTACCCGGACAAGTTATAAAACTCAGGGCGCCGAAATTTACCACCGGGGGTAGTCCTGTTCTTACAGCGTTGTTCATCACCGCTGAATCGAAGCAACCGCCGCTGGTTGTAACAAATAATTTTACGGTATAAGTTCCGGAATCGGTATAAACTTCTGCAGGGTACCTGTCAGTTGATACGTTACCATTCCCGAAATCCCAACGGTACCCGGTAATACTGTCAACAGCACTCACAACAGGAACGGGACGGTAAGTATAAGGGATGCAGCCACCTTCTTCCAGGTTATAAAAACTTACCAATGGTTTCGAAATTTTCACGAAACCATGTTTATTGATCGTGTTCGTACATCCGGCAGTGTTACCTACTGTAAGTTTTATATTGAAAGTGTCCGACGTGGTGAACGTATGCACAGGGTTTTGAATGCCGGATGTTGAGCCATCTCCAAAGTCCCAGTTCCAGCTGTCGGCAGCTCCGGAAAGGTCAATGAAATTGACTGTGAGCGGAGGTTTACAGGTTCCATTTTCCGATACGGCGAAATTAACAGTGGGTGGTTTGAGTACACTGATGTTTTTAGTAACGGAATCTGAGCAGTTGCTGAAATTGCTCACCAGCTTCACGGTGTATACTCCTGGCGACAGCCAGGATTTGGCGGTGGTGGCGCCAAAAGAGGAACTGCCGTCGCCAAAGGTCCATTTTGAAGTTAGCGGGGCAGGAGAGGTTGCGTTCACAAAAGGCACAGGTGTGTTCACACAAACGCTGTCGGCACTATTAATTACAGCCCGGATATTTTTGATGGCCAGGGTATCCTTGTAAACAAGCGTGTCCTTACATCCGATACTATTTGATACATACAGCGTGATTGTATAAAGTCCCCCGTTTGTATAGGTATGTGAAACTGAAGTTTGGGTGGAGGTTGCGCCATCACCAAAATCCCAGCGATAGCTCATGGTGCCGGGGCCCAGTGTGCTGTTGGTAAACCGGATGGTTTCCGGTGGTTTGCATTTGGAAGGTGATGAAAAGGTAAACAGTGTGCGGATAGAATCTGCTGCTTTTATATAGGCCAGCTTACTTATGCTGTTGAAGCAGCCACCACTGTTGGTTACTTTCAGTGTAATGTTGTAGTCTCCCGGTTGGGTGTATAGGTGTTGCGGATGCTGCAAGGCAGATGTGCCTCCATCATCAAAATCCCATTCCCAGGAAGCAATGTTTCCGGTGTTTGTACTGCTCAGGTCGGTAAAGCCGGTTGTAAAGGGCACACAATCCGCTGAGTCATTTACCGTGAATTTAGCTACCGGGATATCCGAAACCGTTATGTATTGGTTTTTTACCTGTGTGTTGCTTCCTCCAATGTTGTTCACGGTGAGTTTAACTGTAAAGCTGCCCGGGGTGGCATAGGTGACTACCGGGTTTTTAAGGGTGGAGGTTTGCCCATTACCAAAATCCCAGTTCCAGGAAGTGGGATTGCCAGTGGAAAGATCTGAAAACTGCACCACCAGAGGAACGCAACCGGCTGTTACCGATGCCGAAAAATTGGCAACAGGCTGCCCCAGTGCAATATGGGATATGCAAAGGGCTGTAACAATCCGGAGAAGTGTCATGTAGCTCTTCAGGGGGTCGCAATTTATACAGCTAATTTACTATAAAACTATTACAAACCTTTCTGCAACTGCATAGTTTAATGGCAATCAGCCGGGTTAAAAAATGTGAACCTTTATTCAGCAAAAAAAGCCAACCCTTCGGTTAGCTTCTTTGAGGTAATAAAAACAAAAGCATCTTTATTTGATCAGTGCTATATTCCCGCGGTGGGTAAGTACACTTCCATTATCACAAATCACTTCCAGCGCATATACAAATACGTCAGGATTCAGTTGCTTTCCTTTCTTTGTACCATCCCAGCCATAGGCAGGATTATTGGCGTCAAAATTACTTTTCTCAAAAACAAGCTCACCCCACCGGGTAAAGATCCGGAGTGTCTTTATTTTAAATACACCCGTTCCTCTTGGATAAAATACCTCGTTGGTACCATCTCCATTCGGGGAGAATGTATTTGGAATAAAAATGTTAGAACCGTTACAGATCACAAATACCGTTACCCTGTCTCTTGCGGCACAACCTCCCATGTTTTTCACCTCTACAGAGTACTCCGTATTTTCAGTTGGTTTCACCGTGATGCCTGGATACACATTCCTGAACAAGCCGGTGGTGGGCTGCCAGTTTACTACCGTAACATCTGGCGAAATAACCGGCACCAGGTCGATCGTTTGACCAACGTTGATGGTTTTATCAATTCCCGCTTCCACGGTAGGCATGGGTGATACTTTGATGGTTACAAAACCGGTGTCTTTAAAACAACCAACATCATCAGTACCAATCACGCTGTAAGTGGTGGTGGTGTCCGGGGTGGTGGTGTCGACGGCCATGGCGGCGAGTCTACGGAGCACCCG
>CAYVLT010000142.1:0-11005 GCA_964452405.1 uncultured Ferruginibacter sp. | reverse complement strand
GAAGGTGAGCAACTTGTTGAAGCCTGCTCGGCCCGCGATGCCATGATACAAACCACGCAGGTAAATCACCCCGTGTTGAAATTTGTGCAGCAACACGATTACAAAGCCATGTATGCCTGGGAATTGGAAAACAGGCGCCAGTTTTTTTATCCGCCGTTCAGCCGCATCATAAAGATAACGTTGAAGCATAAAGCAAAAGAAGTGGTGGACGAAGCTGCCGGAAAACTTGCTGCTGCCCTGTATATCGATCTCCACGAAATGGTGGTGGGCCCGGCTGCACCCGTGGTGGGCCGCATCAGGAACCAATACCTGATGGAGTTACTGGTGAAGCTGCCTCTCGACCGCCACAAAATTGAGCAATATAAAAAAGTGATCCGGAATCATTTTAACCTGCTGCTGGCGGAAAAACATTTGAAAGCAGTAATCATGATCGCAGATGTGGATGCGCAATAATACAACAACGCAATACCGGTAAACAATATGATGATAGCAGAAAATATTTCGTTGAAGCCATACAACAGTTTTGGCATTGAGGCAAGGGCTGCTTTTTTCAGCCCCTTCGATACAACGGAAGCATTAAAAGAACTATTGGCCTTCAGGCCTGCTGGTAATGGTATGCGCACGCTGCCCCACCTGGTGCTGGGCGGTGGCAGTAATGTATTATTTACAGGTAACTTTAACGGGATCGTATTGAAGAATGAAATACAGGGTATAGAGCTGGTGGAAGAAGATGAACATCATGTGTACGTGAAAGCGGGCGCCGGCGTAGTATGGCATCAACTGGTATTGCATTGCATCAGTAATGGTTGGGCCGGGCTTGAAAACCTCAGCTTAATTCCGGGAAATGTAGGCGCTTCGCCCATGCAGAATATCGGCGCTTACGGAGTGGAAATAAAAGATGTGTTTCATCAGCTGGAGGCATTGCATATTGAAACGGGATTGCTGCAGGTATTTAACCTGGAACAATGCGCATTCGGTTACCGGGAAAGTGTATTTAAGCGCCGGTACAAAAACCAGTTTGTGATCACCAGCGTTACCTACCGCCTCAATAAACAACCCCGCTTCAATACCTCCTATGGAGCCATTGAACAGGAGCTCGAAAAAATGCAGGTTAAAGATTTGAGCATCCGTGCCATATCGGATGCAGTGATCCATATCAGGAGCAGCAAACTGCCCGACCCGGCAGTAACCGGTAATGCAGGTAGTTTTTTTAAGAATCCCGAAATTGGCATTGAACAGTTTCAACGGCTCCGGGAAACTTTTCCTGGTGTAATAGGTTACGTGTTGCCGGGCAATAAAGTGAAACTGGCAGCAGGCTGGCTGATAGAACAATGCGGCTGGAAAGGCTACCGCGAGGGAGATGCAGGCTGCCACAGCAAACAGGCATTGGTGCTGGTGAATTACGGCAATGCCAGCGGTAAAGAAATTTATGCATTAAGTACCCGCATCATTGAATCGGTGCAACAAAAATTTGAAGTAGCCCTTGAACGGGAAGTGAATATTATTTAGGGCGATGCCACTGGTATGCTCTGTTGGGGTATTCGGCCTCGTTAGTCTCTCTTCTTACAACAGCATCAATGTGTTCCTTTACTGTTTCCTGCTCATCAAAATTTTCTGTTTCTTTTTTTAACGGGGTCTTAACCGTTTTGTGTGTTAGTTAACCAACGGTTAACCCCTGGTAGTTACAATTTTGAAGTGCTGTTTGTTGCGGCACTAACCATCATGAAGCAGGACAATGCACCACATATTTTAAATACCTCGGCCAACCTGCTGGGTATTTGTTTTCTTATTCTTACCTCCATCCAGGTAATGCACCTCGGCGAAAAAACAATCATCGACAGTGTGCTGGCCTTTGCCATTTTTATGTTTATGACGAGTTGTTTTTTGTCCTTCCTGTCTATGCGGCGCCAAAGCAGGCATAGCAGGTTTTTTGAGCTGGCGGCTGATTATATTTTCCTGGTGGGGTTATTATCATTGTTCATCACTACCATGCTGCTCACCTTCAATATTATTAAATAGCAATTTTGTTCCCGCAATAAAAAAAGAGCCGGTATTACCCGGCTCCCTGAGAAATATTTTTACTGTACTATTTTAGTAACGATTGCGTGGTCCGTTAAAACCACCCGGGCGGTTAAAGCCGGGTTTGTTGAAGCCACCACCTGGTCTAGATCCGCCACCGCCGCCCTGGCGCTCTTCCGCTTCTTTAACAACAAGTGGCTTTTTGCCCAACGAAATATCATTTAAACTTTCAATCGCATCTTTAGCTTCCTCACTGATCGGCATTTCTACAAATCCAAATCCTTTGCTCTTACCGGTTTCCTTATCCATCGCCACTTTGGCCGACATTACTGTTCCGAATTTTTCAAATATCTCTTCCAGTTCTGCATCATCAAGGTCATAGGGCAAGCCGGCAATAAAAATTTTCATCTTGTTGGTTTTTTTGTAAAAATACACAACTTTCATTAGCAGCAAGGTTTAACAAAGTATTTTTTTAATTATCACATCTGTTGTTTTGTTAATGTTCCGGGTAAAAATTTTATTGCCGGCATCCGGCTTGTACCTGCTTCCCGTTGCCGTGTAACCAGGTGGCGCCTCATTTTTTTATGGAAAACAATCCTGCACTGCCACTATACCGGCAAAAAAAACAGGGTGTCTGCGCACCCTGTTCACCCAGCTTCAAATTCAAACGAAGGATAACTATTGATTTACTTTAAGGCTGCCACCGGTGGCAACGGTTACGCTGGCACCGGGATTAACCGTTATGTTTTTACAATTGGCCACCACGCCGTTTGCGATCACAGGATTGAAGGGCCTGTTGGCCGGTATCACAACATTGTTAGTGGCGGTGGGCACCGCATTCGACGACCAGTTGGCGGCATTGTTCCAGGCAGTGCTCACATTTCCTACCCATTGATAACTGTTACTGTTGAGTGTACCACCCGTAAAAGCAACGCTGTTATCGAAGCTCCATGCCCCGTTTTCGTCCAGGCTCCTGATGCCTAATTTGTGGTTGCCATTGGGCACAGTGGAAATATCCGCATCAAAGATCACGCTGGCAATATCAGTTGCCGATGTAATGGTAACGGGCGTGCCATGTCCGTACCCCGGATCTGTATCAACATAATATTCCAGTCGTACCACTTTTGGTTGCGGGCTGGCCGTGGCGCCTGTATAGGGTTTTAAAAATATCCATTTGTTATCAAAGCTCCAGGCGCCATTGGCATCACGGCTACGGATACCCACAATGTGAACGCCCTGTTTCAAAGGAGCAAGGTCAACATTAACCGCCAACGCTGCCAGGTCCTGGGATGGGCTGATGCTGAGCGCTGTTCCATTACCATAACCCGGGTCATTGTCGAGGTACCATTCCACGCGGTTGATATTGGGTTGTTGCACGGCGCCTCCGTTTGAATAAGGCTTTAAGAACAACCATTTATTATCGAAGCTCCAGGCGCCGTTCGCATCACGGCTGCGAACACCTACAATGTGTACGCCCTGGCGCAGCGGCAGCAGGTCGATATTAATGGCCAGTGCGGCGATATCCTGCGCTGCTGTAATGCTGATGGGTGTTCCATTTCCATAGCCGGGATCATCATCGATGTACCATTCCACCCGGTTAATGTTGGGTTGGCTGATGGGGCCTGAGTTGATAAAGGGTTTTAAAAAAAGCCATTTATTGTCGAAACTCCAGGCGCCATTGGCATCACGGCTACGGATACCCACAATGTGTACGCCATGTTGCAACGAGGTAAGGTCTATATTGATCGCAAGGCCCCCTAAATCCTGGGCCGCTGTAATGCTCAAGGGCGTTCCGTTACCGTAACCCGGGTCATGGTCTAGGTACCATTCCACCCTGTTTATATTGGGTTGCACAGTCGCACCGGAATTGGGATAGGGTTTTAAAAATATCCACTTGTTATCAAAGCTCCAGGCGCCATTTGCATCACGGCTTCTCACTCCAACAATATGTACGCCTGCAGTAAGCGGTACAAGGTCAATCGATATATTACCGTTCACATTCGGCTGGGTGCCGGTAAAACTGAGATTGGTGGCATTGCCATATCCCGGATCCGTATCAAGATAATACTCGATCCTGTTGATATTGGGTTGCCCCTGGCTCACGAATCCCTGCAGCAACAGCAGTAACAGCGCCACATTGGTGGGGATGTTTTTTTTTGACAGGCAGTATTTCATTTTGTTTCATTTTTACAATCCATCATGCAGATTATTATACGCGGACAGGTCAATTGTTTCCGCGGGTGCTCACATTGATCTGGATGGTGCTGCCTGGCGGGTTATTTCCCTGCGGTGATGTTAAAGTATAAATGGTGGGAATGGTTGGTATGGTGGAGAGTTTATAAGGATAACTACCTGCAAACATACCGATCGCCGTTCCTCCTGCTCCCATTGTGAGAGCCGGGCTTCCTGCTTTTAACTGGTAACGGGCATCCGCACTGGTAGTGCCGATCAATGGCCAGGCGGTAAAAATATTGGAGGCATTGGTGATAGCGGTGATCACATTACCCACACCCGTGCCCCAATTAATGGTGCTGCCGCTGGTGGATTGTATGCCGAGGTTGTAGTTGAAGATACTGTTGCCGGCATTGGAGAACGTAAAGTAATTGTAATTAGATGCAGCGGCTGCATTGGTATAACTGAGAAAAATATTATTCTGTACAAGGTACGCACCACCGCCCAGTTCGATGCCTGTATTACCGGATAAGGTGCCGCCTCCGCCATTGAGGTTATTGGTTGACTGGGTGGCATCGAAGGCCCATACATTGTTTGAGATATTGCCATTGTAAGTGTTGCCAGGCGGTGTATAGAAAGAAGTGATCAGGTTATTGCTGATGTTCATGTTGGTGGCGCTGGATGCGTTGTTAAAATACTGGGTGATTGCTACGCGGTAGTTTTGAATCACCTGCAGGTTGGTGATTGAACCGGCAGGATTGAACACTGTAATGTACACGATCAGTTCGCAGTTGCGGGCAATCGTAATATCATCTGTCTTCACCGACACCGATCCGCCATTGAAGCCGGTTATCACGGAGCCATTGCTGCCCGCATCAAACGTAACACTGGAAAGTGTTGCAATGCCTGGAAATGCCTGCAGGTTTGCGTTGCCCTTGGGGGTAGACGCTGGATCGAGCCAGTTGCCCGGCCCAATGAGTGTCAGCTTTTTTGTGATCGTTCCGTTCAGGGTGGTACTGGGGAACATTAATATAGTGTCTCCCGGCGAGGCGGCCGTGTTTGCCAGCGCAAAAGTGCTGTAATCTGTTCCGGACACAGGAATACCAAAGAATCCAACCCGGCGGATTTTTGCATGGGCCATTGAACCAATTGCAGACAGTGTTAAAAAAAGAAAGACAAACTTTTTCATTGTATGATGTTTATGAATGGTGAAATGAAAGCACAGCCAGTGGCTTTACATGAAAGATGATTGGAATAAAGCAGTGGGCGCAAAAGTTTTATCCTGGCCGCAATGATTTGGTGTGTGGATGCTTTTGCTGTACCTGATGGATATGTCTTTGTTGCTGCAAAAAGGGTAACCCTGGTTGAGTTTTGCCGCAACAGGCATTCCTGTTGGTGAAAGTAGCGGTGGTGGGGGCAACGCTTACGGCAGAATTATTAAACGGTACCTACAATTTATTCAACGGCTGAAAGCCTGCGGCAATTTGTGATTTAAAACAATCAGAAAATTAAAAGAGAAGGTTGCCGGAGTGGTTAAGGGAGAAAAGGATTGATCCTGTGCCGGGATGGGAGAGGGCCAGAAAAACTTACAGCACCGCAGTATCAAAGATCGCGGTGCTGTAAATTGGTTTCACTTAAGGGGAATCAGAGAACGATCACGCTGTTGCTTCCGCCGAAGTCGTTGGGAACTTCTTTGTCGGCTTCCGGATCATTCACCCATTCAGATTCGTTTACACGGTATTTAAACTGTTGTTCGGTGTTTTTTGGCAAGGACACATCGCAGGTAAAGCTGCCATCTTTTTTCTTGCTCATGATGATTGAGTTTTCCCAATCACTGTTCAGACCAAGAATTTCAACGGTTTCAGCATTTTCAATTGCAAAAGTAAATTTCACTTTGCAGTAATCTTTGGTTTTGTAATACGTCTTTTGTACCATTTTTAATGTGTTTTGATTAAAGCTATCAAGCTCTTAATACGCGTTTGCTGCAAAGGTAACCTTTCCGGCCCGGCACATGCCCTGTAATGGCTGTGGATAAATCATGTTCGGGGCGTCACTCTTTGCTATATTAAAATCCTTTGCCCGGCAAAACTACTTGTGATTCATCGCCTTTGCCTTTATTGTTGGTTATCGTTGCGTTAAACCTTTCATAACATTTTTTGTGGAAAAACTTGCTAACCGGTGAATTATGGTATTTTTGGCTGCAATAAAATTTTACTTATGAGTATTGGGTGGATCGTTTTCATACTTGCCACGGTGGGCTGGCACGTGGGCTTATACGGCATGTTTAAAAAGGCGGGGATTGAGCCGTGGAAAGCACTGGTGCCTTTTTATAATACCTGGTGCATGGTGGAAAAGATGCATTTGCAGCGCTTCTGGTTTTTTCTGCAGTTGATCCCGATCGCGGGCCAGTTCATCACGATCTGGATCACCATCAAATTTGTAGAGCATTTTGGCCGGTTTGGTGTGGGGCATCATGCACTCACTGTATTCCTGCCCTTCATTTATTTTCCTTACCTCGGTTTTTCAAAAGATGAACGGTATGCCGGGGAAAAAGTGGTGAACAATTATAAAAAGTCAACTGCAAGAGAATGGATCGATGCTGCCGCCTTTGCCATTGTGGCCGCCACACTCATCCGCACTTTCGTTTTTGAAGCGTATACCATTCCCACTCCTTCGGAGGAAAAGACCCTGCTGGTGAATGATTTTCTGTTTGTAAGTAAATGGGCATACGGTCCCCGTATTCCCAATACACCCATTGCCATGCCCTTTGTGCATCATACCATGCCATTCGTAAATGTAAAAGCTTACTCAGAGATAATCCATATCCCCTACACCAGGTGGTTTGCATCCCCGGTGCAGCGCAATGATGCGGTGGTATTTAACTTCCCGGAAAATGATACGCTCATTAATGATGAAATGGAATATGGCTCCCGCAAAACCTATTACCAGGCCATGAGAGAGGAAGGAGGGAGAGAAGCTGTGTGGAGAAACCATGGTGACCTGATCATCACCCGGCCGGTGGATAAAAGGGAAAACTTCATTAAACGTTGTGTAGCTATTGCCGGCGATACGCTGAGCGTGGTGGATGGCGTGGTACATATTAACGGTAAGCCACAAACGCTTTTCCCGCAGTCTGAAAGAATGTACAAAGTGAAAGATCCGAAAACATTTTACCCGGCTGAAGATAACCTGGCTGAACTGGGAATTCATGTGCGGGATAAACCCGAGATCGGAGATATTCGTCCCATCCGGGAAAGAAGCGGTGATGGCATAGCCGTGAACATCACCAACGAAGAAAAAGCCAATCTTTCACCGCAGGCTGCTGCCTTGTTTGAGAATTATTACGACAGCACCAGTATGGCAGAATTGTTTCCTTATTACAGCGTTACTGCCGGCTGGACCATCGATAATTACGGTCCGCTTTGGATTCCTGCCAGGGGCGCCACGTTAACACTTACGCCCGACAACTACATCCGTTACCAGCGTTGTATCAGAACCTATGAAGGCAATGATTTTGAAATGAAGAACGGTCATTTTTACCTCAATGGTAAAGAAGTGACGAGCTATACTTTTAAAATGAATTATTACTGGCTCATGGGAGATAACCGCAACAATTCTCTCGATAGCCGCTTCTGGGGTTTTGTACCGGAAGACCATGTGGTGGGTAAGGCTTCCCTGATCTGGTTTAGCTGGGAAAAAGGTCCCCGCTGGAACCGCATTTTTAAAACCATAAAATAATTGCAGCAGCATTGATTAAGTGCTTATATTTATAGCTTATTCTTAAACCACAAAGTTGCCTTTGTGGTTTTTCGTTCTCATTCATGGTTGTGAAGAGGATGGTTGCTGTAAAATTTTAAACATGCAGTTAAAAAAGCTTGAATTTTCGGTAGAGGTGTATGGCACTGCGGAAGAACTTCCTGCAGCTGATGCGGCCTTGCTGGCAGAAGCAAAAGATATTGCCACGGTGGCCTATGCGCCTTATTCCAATTTTTTGGTAGGCGCCGCTGCCAAACTTGCCAACGGCGTGGTAATGAAGGGTACCAACCAGGAAAACGCTGCCTACCCTGCTGGCATGTGTGCAGAAAGAACACTAATGTTTGCTGCAGCCACAGCCTATCCCGGCATAGCCATTGAAACCATGGCCATCAGTTACAACAATAAAAACGGGGAAAGCAATAAACCCATCTCACCCTGCGGCGTTTGCCGGCAGGTACTCACCGAGTTTGAAGATCGCACTCATCATCCCATTCGCCTGGTGCTCGGCGGCTTACATGGCGAAGTGTACGTGATACGCTCTGCCAGGGAGTTATTACCTCTCACTTTTGGCTCCAACGATCTGCGTCAATAGCTCATTGTTAGAGCATGAACGCCGCCGGCAGAATACATACACGGCGTCAAAAAAGTGTTTGTACGCCATTTGCAAATTTTGCTTCGTGTTCGAGCAGCCATTTTTTTCTCCAGAGTTCGCCTGCATAGCCGGTTAAGCTTCCATCGCTGCCAATCACCCGGTGACAGGGAACGATGATGGCAAGCTGGTTCTTACCGTTAGTGGTGCCTACAGCCCGTATTGCCCTGGTGTTGCCCACCCGTTTCGACAATTCATGGTAGCTGATCGTTTTACCATAACCAATCTGTTCAAGTTCTTTCCATACCGTTTGCTGAAACGGAGTACCGGTTTGATCGATCGGAAGATCGAAGCTCATTCGTTTGCCATCGAAATATTCTGTTAGCTGCGATACACATTTTTTTACCAGGGGGTGTTCAATCGGGGCACTGTTTTCTTCCTGGTAGTTTTTATTGTTTTCAAACAACACGGCCCGAATGGCAATTTCATCTGCATGAATGCGCAAAATGCCAATAGGGGTTTGTATAAAATGTGTTGTTGACGTCATAAAAAATAACCTGTAAAATTAATCGTGGCCACTCAAAAATGGAAATTTTGTGGAATTCTTTTTTACTGATATCAATTATGCAGAAAGAGTTGTTCAAGTGCTTAAAAAATAATTTCTTTGGCCTTGAATTTAAATATGATGAGCCCGGAAAAAAGTGAAAGTAAATTTATTGAAAAGGCCATGAGCGCCATAGCAGACCCCTGTCGTTTATCTATTTTGCAGGAAATTTCCCGCAAAGGGGCGGTATGCTGCGGCGATGTACAGGGACTTACCGGTCTTTCCCAACCCACCTGTTCGCACCACATGAAACTTTTATGCGATAGCAAACTGATTGAATGCAGGAAAGAAGGACGTAATCATTTTTTTACACTCAACCGGCTCAACTTTAAAAAAGTGAGTTCTTTTTTCGACCAGTTCCAGGACGAATAAAAAATCCCCGTTCACAGCCTTGTTACTTTTTTGCGTGGGTACTATTGCTGTACATCATTCCGGCGCCCTTCTTCGTATACCTCGTGCCGAAGTATTACTGGTTCATTTCGCATTAACAGCATTCCACCGGTTCCAGGGGTTCCTGTTATTTTAATTTGTGCAAGGGATCTCATCATCCTCCGTCCATCAATTGTTTTTTTATTTTGTTGAAATAAAGTATTTTGACAGGCTAAAAATGTGACTATGGTGCTTGATATTAAGCGGGTGACGCAGGAGGATGTTTCGGCGGTTGCGCTTTTGTTTGATGCATACAGGGGCTTTTACCAGCAACCTTCCAACCTGCAGGCGGCTTTCGATTTCCTGGAACAACGCATTGCAAAAAATGAGTCGGTGATATTCTTAGCCATGATCAATGGAGAGGCTGTGGGTTTTGTGCAACTGTACCCGGTTTTTTCTTCAGTACAATTAAAAGAAGCCTGGTTATTGAACGACCTGTTTGTAACGGATGCATTTCGTCGACAGGGTATCGGGGAAGCGCTGCTGCAGCAGGCAAAGCAATTTGGCCGCGAAACCAATTCCGCCTTTTTATTGTTGCAAACAGCCAACGATAATTACCGGGCCCAGTCGGTATACGAAAAAAGTGGGTGGATACGCACCCAGGACTTCTTTTACGAATACCCGTTATAGTTATACCCTTATTTTATTTCGGCAACCCCTGCCACTGCTTCCAGGTTGAGCGGGCCATACAAGTGAGGGAATTCCTCGTTTACGGAAGGTGCCAGTTCAAATTTCAGCTCAGCAGTTAATTTGGTTTCATTGATGTGCAGTAACAAAAGATCCGGCGTGTTTTGGTAATACCTTTGCAACACGCCAGCTACCTGCTGCTGTCGACTCATGTGAATAAATCCTTCCGATGCAAGTGAAGGCGCCTCGTAGCAGCCCTTGCGCAATGCAGCTTCCCACTGCTGTTTGGTAGTTACATGGTAGATCATTCTTCGAGTAATTTTGCCAGTTCCAGCAGTTCTTCCATCTTGTACCGGTTCAGGTCATCGTCGAAACACTTGCTGAGTTCTTCCAGCAAAAACCTGATCACCTGCCTGTTGTTCATTTCCCTGAAAAATGTTGTGGTGGGTGGCACGGAAATACGTTTGAAATAATTTTCCACGTCTTTGTGCGAATAGATCTGCCCGTTGAGTGGATCGATATAGAATTTTATTTTTTCCGCGTGGTGGGCGCCGGGATTCAGTATCTCATAACTGGTATCAATATACGCCAGTATAAACTGCCGGGGGATGTTCACTGCCTTTACCGGGATATCGAGCAGGTGGCAAAGCACCAGGTAAAGAATACCATTGCTGATAGCGTTTCCTTTTTTTGCTTCCACGGTGCGGTTGATAAAAAAATCTTCCGGCTGGTTGTAGGCAATTTCCACCCCGATCTGTTTATAATACTTATGCAGGATGCTGTTGATCACATTAGTCTGTTCGAGCGGG
>CAYVLT010000141.1:0-11049 GCA_964452405.1 uncultured Ferruginibacter sp. | reverse complement strand
TTAATTCATAGGATGCATTTACATTAAAGCGGTAGTTGAAACTGTTGCTGTTGTAACCCACATCTATCGCATTGATGGTATGCCGGTAGTAAAAAAAGGCATTGGAACGAAGACTCAGTTTAGCGGTTGGATGCAGGTCGGCAAAAAGATTGAGCCCTGCATTGTTTTCCCGGCCGATATTCTGCCGGGTACTTACCGAAACGTTGCTGTACAGCGAATCCCCAACATAATACTGGGGATAATACACAATGTAAGGCTGGATATCATTGTCGTTCACCCTGAAGAAAAGATTCACCATAAATGAACCTCCTTTGCCGATATCATGACTATAACCCAGCTCATAGCGGTAACCAAGTTCCGGTTGCAGGTACGGGTTACCGGTAGAAAGATTTTTTGGATCGGTGGTGTTTACAAATGGATTCAGTTCCCGGTAGTCAGGCCGGTTGATGCGCTTTGAAAAACTCAGCTTAAGGGTTTGGTTGTCGCCGATCTTTTTGGAAAAAAACAAGGAAGGTACAAACGTGTTATAGCCCGGCACATTCACCTGCCCGCCGGCGTTCGTGTAAGTGGCATCCACTTCTGTACGTTCATACCGGCCTCCTATTTTGGCATCAAACAATTTTCCCACCGGGAAAGTAAGCTCTGCATAAGCCGCGTAAACCTTCTGATCATAAGTTAAGCCGTTCGATAAAAAAGCATCAGGCTGGTAAATTTTGTCAACGGGGTGGTAACTGTTAACCGCTGCATCGCTTTCAATATTGTAAAGTGTGGCCTTGGTTCCAATACCTAAGCGAACATCCTTCTGTATCGGTTGGGTATAGTCGATCGACAAAATCGTTTCTCTTGTGTTTGCCGGGTTGTAAGCATCGTTGCCATAAAACAACGAATCGCCCGGCAGCGCATACTGGAGCGAATAAGAATTACCGCGGTTGTTGCCCGAATTGGTGCTTACACTCATTTCCAGTTCCTGGTCATCCTTTTCAAATGTTCTTTTGTAGTTGAGCGATGCGTCCACAGAATGATACCGGTAACGGTTACCCGCATTGATCAACGACAGGATCGCAGGCATGCCACCATCCCTGTCAGGTTGCAATGATTGATAAGTGCTGCTGCCCCGGTTAAACTCGAAACTGTTGTATGAAATATTACCGGTGAAATCATTGTGCTTTTTCAGGCTCCAGTCAAAGCCGACACCTGTTTGATATCCCTGCCGCTCAAAACTGGTACTGCTTTCCTGGTCAAGAAAACTTACCACGCTGTCGGTTGTTACCCGGTGGCTTTCATTGGTACCATCAGACCGCAGGCGCTTGTTACCACTGAAAAATGCATTCACTCCAAAATCATTGTGGCGTACATTCAGGTTCAGTGAAGCATTTTCATTACGGGTGCCCGCGGTAACCGAAATATTGGCATTGTAACCTTTGGAATTGTTCTTTTTCAAAATGATATTGATAATTCCACCCAGGCCCTGTGCATCATATTTAGCGCCCGGGTTGGTGATCACTTCAATACTCTTGATCTGGCTCGACGGGATCGACTGCAATACATCCGCAATATTGCTGCCGAAAGCTGCAGATGGTTTTCCATTGATCAGGAAACGAATGCCCGAACTGCCGGCCAGTTGCACATTGCCATCTGCATCTACCGATACCTGCGGCACTTTCTTCAAAACATCGGTAGCCACACCTCCCTGCGAACTCACGTCTTTCTCTGCATTGAAAACAATCTTATCTATTTTATTTTCCACCAGCTTCGTTTTGTTGCTGATGGTAACTCCTTCCATCAGGCTTTGATCCAGGGCCAGCGAGATTTTCTTCAGATCAATGATGGCATCCTTCTTTTTCAGGAGCAGGTTCGCTTTTGTGTAGGGCGTGTACCCAATACTCTCGATCACGAGCGTGAAACTTCCTTCAGGAATATCCGGTAAAACAAACACCCCTGCATTATCGGTAGTGGTACCATTGAAAGCTGTTTTTTCTCCTTTATGAAAAATACTCACCGTGGCATACTCCAACGGTTGCCCGGTAGCGCCTGAAATAACGGTACCCGTAATGCTGTTACCCGTTTTTGTTTGGGAAACGGCCTGGTACATAATTGACAATAAAATAAGGGCGAGGATAGTTTGCTTCATCATTAAAATTTACAGGAAAGTTCAAAGGTCATTTGCAATCTTTTAAAAACCCCTTTTTACCATCGGTAATCTCCGCTATTTTTTGTAAATGGTAGATATGGTGTCTAAATGGTGTTGCATTACCAATAAGTTTAATGAGCACAGGATATTTTTCATACTGGTGAATGTTTGGCAACAGGTTGGTTCTCCTGCATCCAGGCATTACCCGGGTAATTAATAATACAGGTGCAACACAAAATACAGTACCTTAGAGCAGGGTTCGATATTGCAACAGGGAGTATGTTCTGTGAATGAACAGGGGCAATAAACAGGCACCCACAGGAATGATGAGCGGGGCTAAATAAACCATCCCGTTTCATTTAATATCACAAGAAAAAAAACAATTTATGATAGCTACCATTGAAATTGTAAACAACGAAGAACAGCAGCGTTTTGAGACCCAACTGGATGAAGCCCTTGCATTTATTGAGTATCGCTGGTTAAAAGGCGATATGGTGCTGATGCACACGATGGTGCCCGAAGCGCACGAAGGCAAAGGCGTTGCCGGCTCCCTGGCTAAATATGCGTTGGAATTTGCGAGGGAGAAAAAATTGAAAGTGATCGTGTATTGTCCCTACATCGCCGCCTATTTAAAACGGCACCCGGAATACAATGATGTGGTGGATGAAAATTACCGGAAACCGGAATAAGCCATCCTTCTTAGCATACATTCAGGATTACAACCCGGGACGAATGGAACGGGCAGGTGCTACTCTTGTACGATGGAGCCATGTGATTGGGTTCATCCTCATCTCTCCGCTAAAAAATCAATACCCGGCACCGGATATTACCGGTGAAAGCCTGTTTATTTTTCTCCGAAAAATGCATCGACTGTCCGGTTGAAATCTGCGGCATGTTCCTGCAGCGTTGCGTGGCCGCTGTTTGGCACAATCCATAAACGGGCATTGGGAATATTTTCAAATATATCAACGGTATGGTTGGTCACGATCAGATCGTGGTCACCGGCAATGATCAAAGCCGGGCAATGAATGGAGGCCAATTGACCCAGGGAAATATTGGGCTGCAACCAATCCAATAAAAATATTTTCCAGTCATTTTTTTCTTTCGCCGTTACAAATGCCTTGTTTTTTTTCGACTCGTACTCCTGTTGCATATCCCGCCAAAGCGAAGGTACCAGGGCGGTGGAATCGGGCCAGAGGTTAGCGCCGGTTGATGCCAGTTTGATTACTTTACCGGGATGCCGCATGGCCATCACCAACGCGTTGATGCCGCCATCGCTCCAGCCGATCACATAAGCCGAATCAATATGCAATTGATCCAGCAAGGCAGCAAAGTCATCCGCCATCATTTCAAAACTCAATGAATCACCATTATCCATCGATTTGCCATGTGCCCTGCTGTCTACCGCGATCACTTTGTATTTTTTTGAAAAATAAGGGATCGTTTTATTGAAGGCGCTCACGTCTCCCCCATTTCCATGGATGAGCAACAATGGTTTTCCCTTTCCGTATATTTCGCAATAAAGCTGGATGCCCCGCACTTTATAATATTTCCCGGCCCTCGGGTTATTGCCGTAATGGATTCCGGCTTGTTGTGCGAGTAGGGGCAGCGACAGGACCCAGCAAAAAATTAGACCAACTGAAAACTTCATAGATTTTTTTTTAGCAATCAACTATTTAACCAGGTAAGCAGCCATCATGGCATTCACCGTTTTGATATATTCTTTATAACGGCTTGCTTCACCGGTGAAAGTTAGAATATGCATCTTGTTCCCTTTCCTGATATAATATTGCTTCCATTGCAATTTTTTACCGAATTGTATGCCTTTGAAAACAAGGTACCAACTGTCTTTGCCGGCCACGTTGCCTTTTTTACTTTCCAGCACCTGGAACTGTTTGATCTTTTGCGGCAGGTAGGTTTTTGAAAACTCAGCGTATTGCCGGGCATCGTAGCCCGTTACATCGTTGATCACCATATTCAGGTTTTCAACAAAATTGTCGATAAGGCCGGAGTCTGCCGGGGCTTTCACGGTAAACTGCTTTGCATCGGCACCCGGCTCCAGCGTCCAGGTATCCGGGTAACGAAAACTGTAGGTTGATTTTGACAGGGTAACCTGTTGTTGCGCCATGGCGCCATAACAACCCAAACAAAAAAGGAATGTGATCAATGTTCTCATCTTACGTGATTTTTGAAGTATGAAGTTAATGGAAAAAACAGGCTCCCGTGATGAAGCCACTTCGCTGTTTTATTTATTCATTAAAAAAATATACCTTGCAGGCAAACAACAAGCTCATCAGGTATCAATCTATCATAGCGTCCTTTCTTTGCAGCAATCTCGACCTGCTCAATCACTAAGTACCTGCCGCCTGGCAGCGCACTGCCTGTTTTCAATTTTGCAAGCTGCTGAATACAGCATTTTTCACCGATAAATTTCATCATCATGGAATCAACCATCGCCATTACGGCCAATACACAGAATTATATTACCAGGGAAGAAAAATACGGCGCCCACAACTACCACCCGCTACCCGTTGTGCTCAACCGTGGTGAAGGTGTTTTTGTGTGGGATGTGGATGGAAAACGCTACTACGATTTTTTAAGTGGCTACTCCGCCGTGAACCAGGGGCATTGTCATCCTAAAATTATTACAGCACTGGTGGAACAGGCGCAACAACTAACGTTAACGAGCAGGGCATTTCACAGCAACCTGCTGGGGGAATATGAGCAGTACATCACTGCGCTATTCGGTTACCACAAAGTATTGCCAATGAATACGGGCGTGGAAGCCGTGGAAACAGCGCTCAAACTTGCCAGGAAATGGGGCTACGAGGTGAAAAAAGTTACAGAAGACGAAGCTGTGATTGTTGTATGCGAAGGAAATTTTCATGGCCGCACCACCGGCGTGGTGGCTTTCAGCAGCGACCCGGCAGCAAAAAATAACTTCGGTCCTTTTACGCCGGGTTATGTTGCCATTCCTTTTAATGATCTTGTTGCGTTGGAAAAAGCATTTCAGCAAAAGAATGTGGTGGCGTTCCTGTTCGAACCTATCCAGGGCGAAGCCGGCGTAGTGGTGCCCGACCAAGGTTACTATACCGGCATCCGGAAATTATGTGATGAATACAATGTGTTGATGATCGCGGACGAGATCCAGACGGGCCTGTGCCGCACTGGAAAAATGCTTGCCTGCGATCATGAAAACCAGCGGCCCGACATCCTGGTGCTTGGCAAAGCATTGAGTGGTGGCGTATTACCGGTGAGCGCTGTGCTGGCCGATGATGAAGTGATGCTCACCATAAAACCCGGGGAGCATGGAAGTACCTACGGCGGCAACCCGCTGGCCTGTGCGGTGGCTATAAAAGCACTACAGGTGCTGCAGGAAGAAAGGATGGCTGAAAATGCAGCTGCGATGGGTGAACTGCTGCGCAGTGAGATCCTGGCACTTCAATCTCCCTTTATTTCGGTGGTACGTGGGAAGGGCTTACTTAATGCAATCGTCATCCAACACAGCAATCCCGAGGCTGCCTGGCAGCTTTGTATGGCGTTGATGGAAAACGGTCTCCTTGCTAAACCCACGCATGGAGATAAGATACGCTTTGCGCCACCCTTACTGATCAACAGGGAGCAGGTTATTGAATGTGCAGGCATCATTAAAAAAAGCCTTGCAGTGCTCGAAATAAATTAAGAAGCATCATTTTCAGTTTTTAACTTAGCGGTTTAAAGCCACACCAACATGGACACCCACCTTCACCACGACCACCAGGAAAATCACCTGAAAAGCTCCGAAATGCTCACCGACATCGTGATCGGCATGAGCGACGGGCTTACCGTACCCTTCGCACTCGCTGCCGGGCTAAGCGGCGCCGTTAGCAGCAGTAATATCATTGTGATTGCCGGCATTGCAGAAATATGTGCGGGTAGCATTGCCATGGGGTTGGGTGGTTACCTGGCCGGGAAAACAGAGCAGGACCATTATGCCAGTGAAGTGAAAAGGGAATACGATGAAGTGGAAAACCTGCGCCACATGGAGATCGCCGAAACAAAAGAATTCTTTGCGAATATCGGCCTCAGCCCGGAGTTACAGGATCGTGCCACCGAGGAGATCGCACAGGACAAAGACCGTTGGGTGGATTTTATGATGAAGTATGAACTGGGACTTGAAAAGCCGGACCCGAAAAGGGCTACTAAAAGCGCTCTCAATATCGGGTTGTCTTATATTGCGGGCGGCATCATTCCACTGAGTCCGTATTTTTTTATCAACAGCTCCACTGATGCATTGCGGATATCGGTAATCGTTACCCTCATGTGTCTTTTTGTATTCGGGTATTTCAAGAGCCGCATTACCGGCATCAACCCCTGGGCTGGCGCTGCAAGGGTAACGCTGATCGGCGCCATGGCAGCCGCTGCGGCGTTTGGGGTAGCCAAATTATTTGAAGGGTAAACCCTTTAAGATCGATTCAGGGCTTTACCTGCAGGCGGATGAATACCTCCGCACCCATTCTGGGTGCTATGGAATTATAGCAGGGTTCCATTTCCAGTATGTCGAAATCTTTCTGAAACAGTTGCCTGTATTCTGTTTCATTACCACCAAACGGCGGACCTCCTTCGAATGATTTGTTAAAAAGTAAGCCGACAATCTTACCGCCCGGCCGAAGCACTGCCGACATTTTTTGAGCATAGGCCTCCCGGAGCGAAGGATCCAGCGCACAAAAAAAAGTTTGTTCCAGCACCAGGTCGTACTGCCCGTCATGCTCAAAAAAATCGGCACAGAGAATGGTGAGTCCATGCTGCAGGTAAGCTGCAAATTCCTGTTCAAGTTTTTCGCACAACACCGACGATATATCTATCAATGTAATATTGCTAAAGCCTTGCTGCAACAGGTAAGCAGCTTCATGACTGTTACCGCAGCCAGGCACCAGTATGGAAATGGTTTTATCTGTAAGCTGATCAATGTACTCCCTCAGTGGCGGTGTGATGCTGCCCGCATCCCATCCCGTATCCTGCTGCAGGTAGCGGTTGCTCCAGTATTCATTGTTAAGCATATTCATAAACGGTGCTTTTTATTACGGATGATATTTTCCGGTGTCCATTCCACCTGTTGTTCAAAAGGATGTTTGCGAACCGTACAATCCTTTTTACTGCACAAGGGGCAACTGAAATCGAGGCAGCCGTCAGTATGCACAAAAAATTCCGTGGCATCGCCAAAATCATTTTTCAACAGGTCGGTAAACTGGTCCACTTCATCGTGTGCTTCGTGCATGTTAAAGTACCAGGGTAAGGTAAGGTGGCAATCCACATGCAGGGTGCTTCCGTACTGGATGATCCGGAGATTATGCAGGTCGATCCATTGATCGCGGCGGTTTTCATTCAGCAGGTGCACAATTTTTTTTATGAGTGTTTCATCTGCTTCATCCATGATACCGGCTACGGATGTACGCACAATTTTATACCCCGTGAACATGATAATGAACGAAAAAATAATAGCCACGGCGCTGTCGATCCATGGGTATTGAAGGAAATATAACAACACCAACCCAACGATGATGCCAAGGGTAGACCAGGTATCGGTTTGCAGGTGCCTCCCGCCGGAGATCAACACCAGCGAATTGTTTTTTTTGCCTGCCCGCACACAGATTGATCCTACGATAAAGTTGATGATGCCGGTGCCAGCTACTAACGCCATCCCATAGTCGAGTTGCTGGATAACATGCGGGTGAATAAGGTTGTTGATCGCTTCGTAAATGATCACAAAACCGGCAACGGTAATGAGGGTTCCTTCAACTGCGGCGGAGATAAACTCTGCTTTCCCATGGCCATAAGGATGTTCTTTGTCCCTCGGCTTGGCGCTGATGTACAAACTGTAAGTACCGATGAGGCCTGCGATCACATTCACCGTGCTCTCAAGCGCATCCGTTAAAATAGCCACTGATCCTGTAAGCCACCAGGCTAGCAGCTTTACAATGAACAGGATCACGCCGATAAATGTGACCAGTTGTTGTAGCCGCAGATTTTTTTTTGCAGTAGTCAAAAAATGTGAAATTGAGAGCACAAATATAAACGGTATCAACTCCGAACCGCCTTTATTTTTTTAAAAAGAAGCGGGCAGCAATGTTCATGTTGAACGTATCCATTAAATGAAATTTTTACCGGTCGCATTAAATGTGAATGAAAATCCTTTACTTTATGCAACTACCAGAATCTTCGATACCTGTTGCAAGCGTTCCTTTAACCTTTTTCCCATTTTTATAACGACCTTTTTCCGCTACAGGAAAATACGTCAAAACCACCAAATGCTGATGAGAAAAATCTTACCTGCTCTTGCATTTCTTTTATGTGGCTTCTCTGCCCGTGCACAGACCTTCACCTGGAATGGCTATGTTCCCATACAGGATTTTGAAACAGACACCATACCGGTTGAGGTGAGCGGATTACCATCCGCCATCAACAGTGGCTTTGGAGTGCATACCATTTGCTTTGACCTTTCCCATTCACACAAGGCTAGTCTCGTGATCAGCCTGCAGGCGCCTGATGGCACCATGGTGACGTTGGCAGAAAACCAGGGCGGCAGCAGCGATATCTTCACCGGCACTTGCGTGGCCCTGGATGGTGTACCCTTTTCATTGGGCACACCTCCATTTACCGGAACCTTTTTGCCAACCGGCAACATTGCCAATTTCAACAACGGTCAAAACCCGAACGGTACCTGGAAATTATTGGTACGGGATGAAGCCACGGCCGACACAGGTTCTGTACACAGCGCCAGCATCACATTCAGCAACGATCCTCCGCAAGGCCAGGGAGTGGGTAACAGCGGCAACCTGGGCCCTGCGGGTCCCTTTGTTCGGGGAGGCCTGGTTTGTCCCGGCGGCGCCTCGGGCTGCGACCTGTTGCCTGATATGACGGCTTCCGCAAAAGAAATCTTTCAATACCACCATGAGTACCCGGGCAGACTCACTGTTTCTAATGGTACGCCGAATATCGGTTATGGACCACTGGAAATTTTTGCCATCGACTCCTGCTTCTGTGATGGGGTGCCCTCGCCCTGCAACCAGGCATGCCCCAACAACGGTGAATTGCAGCGCATCATCCGGCAACGAATTTACCGCAAGATACCGGGAACGGATACACTCGGATTTTTTGACCGCGATGCCGGCGCCATGACCTTTCATCCTGAACACGGTCATTTGCATGTGGACAATTGGGCCGATATCACCCTGCGTGCCGCCACTTCTGATCCTGATCCCAGGCACTGGCCAATCATCGGAACGAGTGTAAAACAAAGCTACTGCCTCATCAATCTCGGAACCTGTGCCGGAAACCCCGGTGAATGTGTTGACAACAACGGCAATACGATACTTACGGTTCCGAATAACCATTTTGGATTTCAAACAGGCTGTGGTTTCAACCAGGGAATTTACCCGGGAGACTACGACGTTTACAACGAAGGATTGAATGAACCCATCCTTCTTGATAATGTATGCAACGGCAACTACTATATTGTGTCCATCACCGACCCGGAAAATCATTTCCTCGAAAGCGACACCACCAATAACTGGGTAGCCGTTCCCGTTACCCTCACCAACCAGAATTCAACGCCTAAGATCACATCTGATTTTTCGCCTCAACTCTGCGATGGCGACAGCATCATCCTTAGCTCAAGTTTTGCCGGCAATTACCTCTGGAGTACCGGGGATACCAGCCGGAGCATCGTGGTAACCACCCCAGGCTCTTATACCGTAGCCACCCCTTGTGGCAGTTCGTTGCCCTTTGAGATCACAACATTGCCATCGGGCGCTGAGGCCTCTGTGAGCATTGCCATCACTGAAGGCACCAATCCAACCTGCCAGTCTGCAACTCTCAGTTTCACTGCCACGCCGCTTTACGGCGGCACCCAACCAATATATGATTGGTATGTAAACGGAGTGGCACAGGGAGTGAACAGTAATATATTCACCAGTTCCACCCTTACTGATGGCGCGGAAGTGTATTGCAGTATGACCTCTAATATTTCCTGCAAATCACATGCGGCGGTGAGTTCTGATACCATAACTGTAGCGGTAACAGCCGCCGGCGATCCTTCTGTGACCATTACCCAAACTAAGGGAGCAAACCCGCAGTGCCTGGGAGACAGCGCCACCTTTACCGCACAGGTGCAAAACGGCTTTAACATCACTTATCAATGGAAACTGGATGGTGTGGCCGTTGGTACTAACAGCAACCAATACACGAATAATGCACTTGTAAACGGCAATCGCATTCAATGTGAGGTGAACGCTACCGCTACCTGTCCGCTGAAAGTAACCATCGGCAACGGCACCGGCAGCAACAGTACCACTTCCTGCCTTGGCGCTGCCTACCCGAGTTATTACGGCAATGGCCGCCAGCAATACCTGGTAACGGGTGCTGAACTTTCGGCGATGGGACTGGTACCGGGCGATATCACCAGCTTGTCTTTTACCGTGGGAGGTACGCTCGGCAACCCGGCAACCCTTAATGGCTACAGCATCAAGCTGGCCACCACCACGCTTACCGATTTACCCCTGGCCCTGCAAACGCCGGTTTTCACCACAGTGTTCGGGCCGGTTAATTACACTCCTGCCTTGAACAGTATCAATACCCATAATTTTATACAACCCTTTTACTGGAACGGCAGCTCGAACCTGTTGGTGGATATCTGCTTCGAAAACCAGGTGATCGGGCGACGCGGTTACCAGAACCTGGTAACAGTGACGCCTTTCAATTCAAATTGTTATTACCAGGCCGACACCACCGGGGGCGCCGGCGCCTGCACCCGCACCACGGCCTCCTACCGGGGTACGCTCAGACCTAACATGACGTTTGCGGAGAATGGTGAAAAGAACCTGCAGTCGAACATGATCAGGATGTCTGTTAACTCCGACAGTATGCCCACCGTAAAAATT
>CAYVLT010000140.1:0-11063 GCA_964452405.1 uncultured Ferruginibacter sp. | reverse complement strand
GCGTGTCGCATATTGCAGTAACTACCACGCTGGGTGCTGCTGCCGGCGCTATCGGCGGCCTGGTCACGTCGTGGATCAAATTTAAAAAACCTGACCTGTCAATGACTCTTAATGGTACGCTGGCCGGCCTGGTGGCCATCACTGCTCCCTGTGCTTCTGTAAGCACTGTAAGCGCTGTATTGATCGGGCTTATCGCGGGCATCATGGTGGTGTTCTGCTGCCTGTTTATTGAAAGAAAATTGAAGATCGACGATCCTGTGGGCGCAATTAGTGTACATGGTATTTGTGGTGCATGGGGAACTTTGGCTGTAGGATTGTTCGGTCAGCATAAAATTGATGTTCAATACTGGTCAGAAGAGACCGCCATCAAAGACGGTTTGTTTTTTGGCGGTGGATGGCACCAGCTTTGGGTACAGGCGGTAGGCGTTTTTTCAGTAATGATCTACGTGGTACTGGCCATGCTGGTGGTGTTCTATATCATTAAAGCAACTGTTGGCCTTCGCGCCAGCGACGCAGAACAGCGCCTTGGCCTTGATCTTGGCGAACACAACAATACTGCCTATGGTGGTTTTGTACTTGAGTCAACCGGCCCTGCAGCCATCATTGATGATGCTGCCGGCACACAGGGTTAATAAAAAAAGTGATGCAAACAGTTTAGTTGCCCGGAAGGGCAGCTAAACTGTTTGCTTTAAAATTTTACCGGCATTTATTAAAGCATACGCCAGGAAGTGAGAAGAGTTCTGAAAAAAATATTGAATCCCATTACGTATTTCATCAATGACAGCCGCTCGGTTGGTATTGTGTTGATGGTATGTACGGCCACCAGTCTTATTCTCGCCAATTCATCCTGGGGTATTGGTTACCGTCATTTGTGGGAACGGGAAATCAGCGCTGCTGAACACCTGCACCTGCCCGGCAGCCCGCTGGAATGGATCAATAATTTTTTAATGGGTATTTTCTTTTTGATGGCGGGCACCGAAATCAAAAGAGAGCTTACCGAGGGGGAATTGTCGTCCTTCAAAAAAGCGATCCTGCCTTTTGGAGCAGCCGTTGGCGGGATGGTAGTGCCGGCATTGATCTTTACTGCGTTTAACACAGGCACCCACTTTATTAAAGGATGGGGTATCCCAACAGCAACGGACATAGCATTTTCTTTAGGTGTCGCTTCGCTCCTGGGCAAGCGGGTTCCACTGAACCTGAAAATATTTTTGATGGCGCTGGCCATCATCGATGATCTTGGTGCCATTGTGGTGATCGCATTATTTTATGGGGGCAAAATATACTGGATGTTTTTAGGTATCGCGGCCTTGTTGGTGGCAGCATTGCTGGCCTGTAATTATTTTAAGTTGAAGTTTGGCTGGCTGCAGGTTCTGCTGTCACTCTGTTTATGGTATAGTATCCTGCAATCGGGCATTGAGGCGAGTATTGCCGGGGTAATTTTTGCATTTACCATACCGGTGAATAAACTGGTGCCGGTTGAAAAAGCGATACACAACACCGTTAGTTTCATCATTCTTCCATTGTTCACTTTAGCCAACACGGCATTGTTCATACCGGGTAATTTTTCGTCGGCCATCAGCTCCACCGTGGCCATCGGCATTATGGCCGGGTTGGTGATCGGTAAGCCATTGGGTATTTTCCTGGTAAGCAAAATACTTGTGTCACTTAATCTTGCTTCTTTACCCACCAATGTAAAATGGCAACAGGTGCTGGGAATGGGCATGCTGGCCGGCATTGGTTTTACAATGTCTATTTTCACCACCATGCTCGCTTTCAGTGATGAAGCAGTGCAGGATATAGCCAAAGTGGCGATACTGGGTAGCATGTTGTTATCGGTGATACTGAGCGTGTGTTATTTCTGGGCCATCAATATTGTTCCGGTAATTGGTAAAGTGCATGCGGTGCCGCATGCTCCACACCCGGAACTGCAATTAAATTGATCTGTATATTTTTTCATATGGCAAGCAATCGTTAAAGGCCCTCTGTGTCTACAGGGGGCCTCTATTTAAACAGCGGGTGCTGCCAGCAGATGAGTGACACTGTTTTTGTAAACTGGATGGATGAATGTGTGAAAGGAGTTAATTTTAAGTCGTATTTGTTCAGCAAAAAAAGAAATAAGAATGGTAGTAACACTGATAATTTTTTTTCTGTTTTGCATATTCATTGCCAGTTTCCTGCTGGCTAAAAAAGATGATAAGATCATGGACCTGCAAAAGCGTGTTGAATTGCTGGAAATGAAAACCAGCAAAAAAATCGTAAGCAGGCTGTTGTTTGTAGAACTGAAATCAGTGAACAGCGTGTTGGATACTTTGAACAATTGTTTCTACCTCATTGATGAGGAAGGCAACTACGATATTGATACGGAATACCGGCTGTCGGATGTTTCCGATGACTGGTGGGATTCCCTGTCACAACAGGATCTTGAAGTGGTGAACAAAATCAAATAAATTTTGACCGGTGATACAATCCCGGGCCCGTTTCATTTCTCATTTGAAACACTTAGCTTTGAAATCATCTCTCTAAAGCGATCGTTTATTAATGCCATCATCTTCATCCATTTCTTTGCCGGGCAGGTATCATAACCTGGATGGATTAAGAGGTGTTGCTGCATTGATGGTGGTGGTGGCCCATATTGAAAGCCATAAAACTGATGTGGGTATTTCCAGGTTTCCCATACCTTACCTCTCTGCCATTGGCGGCGTTGCAGTAACCATTTTTTTTGTGTTGAGTGGCTTTATCATTACCCGCCTGTTGCTGGCAGAAAAAGAAACTACAGGCGCCATTCATACCAGGAATTTTTACATGCGCAGGGTGCTAAGGATACTTCCGCTTTATTTTGTTGTTTTAATAGCTGGCAGTGTTTTGTTTGCCGGGGCTTCATCTTTTAAAGGTATATTACTTTCAGTATTACTGCTCCCTAACCTGGCTTACCTACGCTACCTGCTGCCTCCAATCCTGTATCCGATCTGGTCTATCGGGGTGGAAGAGCAGTTTTATGCGATACACCCTTTGTTGCTGCGGTTTGTAAAGCAGCAACGGTTGTTATTGGTGTTTGTATGTTTGGCACTAACGGTGGTGCTGGTACGAAATTTATTTTTCCTCCCATTTTTAAATCAATCGCATTTTTTTTACCTGGTTCATAATTTTTTCCTGTATGCCCGTTTTGACAGCATTCTGGCAGGTTGTATCGCCGCCCTGTATTTCAAACAATATGAAATCTCAGGCGTAGCTGGTTGGGTTTTTGAAAAGCCGGTTCAATTGTTTGCCTGGTTTTTTATGGGGTTGATGTTGATGGTCACGGTGGGATACAATGTGGTGATACATGAACTATATGCCCCGGTGGCCGCCATCCTGGTGTTAAACCTTTGCCGGTCTTCCTCCAGTGTTACCGGGCTGTCTGCAAAACCGCTTTTGTACCTGGGTAAAGTATCTTATGGTTGGTACCTTACCCACAAATTCGTGATATTCCTGGTGTTGTACCTTATAAAGGAATATGGCATACAGGGGGCCATATTGCAAAATATCATTCTGTACCCCGCGGTGTTGGCAGGCAGCATCGGGTTGGCCGGGATATCATTCCGATATTTCGAAACTTATTTCCTGGCAATGAAACAAAAATACCGTTGATGGTTTGGTACTGACAATTCTTAAATCCGTTTATATGACAGTTTACAAGGTTAATTATTCGCTTCGGAACGGCAGGAGTGGCATTCACGGACTGGGCGCATACGCTGATGAAACCATCCCGGCCCGCAAAAAGATAGGTTCCCTGGGAGGCGTGGTGATATCCGCAAAAGAAGCTGAACGACGCAGCAGGATGAGTAACACCATTGCCCTTGTGGAATTATGGAACGGCAAGTCGTTAGACGCTACCATTAACAGTAATGAACTCAGGTATGTGAACCATAGTTGTTCGCCCAACACCTACATGAGGGTAATCAATGACCACGTTGAATTCTATGCGTTAAGAACAATCAGGAGAAATGAAGAACTCACCTGTAATTATGGTCTTACGCATCATGAAGGAAAATTGCCCTGTAAATGCGGGGCAAAAAACTGCCAGGGTTTTATCTGAACTATTCCAGCAGGTCTATCAGAATTTTAGCATTGTTCTGGTTGCTGGACGAAATGAATATTTCATACCTTTTTTTATTGGCCGTGATCACCATCAGGGACGTGTTGGGTGGAATAGAACCCAGGTTGTTTGCTACCATCACCAACTCATGGTGGGGTTGATCCTTATCTACTTTAATCCTGAGTGTGACCGCTTTTTCGCTTAACCCTGCCCGTGATACCAATAACACGTTGTTGTCGTACACACTGATGGTATCCCCATCAATTTCACCATTGTCGTACAGGTCAATCTGCATTTCAGCTTCCTCTGTTTTAATTGATTTTATTACCGGGTTCGTCCGGGTTAATAACACGTCTGGTACCGGCACCGGCTTGTTGCGCTGCCTGATCTCCCGGTTAACTTTTATGGGGGCTGCTGTCGTTTTCTCCACGTTGAGTGGTTGGTTGTTTCGCTGAAGCCTTACAGGGGCTGTTTCCTTTTTGGGGATCACCGGTTCTTCTTTTTTAGGTGTTGGCTTTGGAGAGACAGGTTTTGTAACTGCCACCACGGTGGGTTTGGGTGGTTCAGGTTTTACAAGTTCCACTTCCCTTAGCATGATATCATCAATGGCAAAATCATTTCCACAACCACCGTGAGTGTCGTCGTACATTTTTATCACGATGCCCGTAACACCGGGCGGCGTGACGAATTCATTAAAATAACGCAGCCAGGCTGCACGATTGGTGGGCTGTATCACTCCGGTTCTTATTTTGATGAGTAACTCACCGGATGCACTCAATACCACGAAGCTCAGGTTGGGTGGAGTGGGGTTGCAGGGGCTTGATGTGCGGCACACATTCACAATCCAGGCTGAAAGTTGGTACATCGTGTTTTCTTTCAGGTGATCCACGCTTTGTTGAAAAAACAGGCCCGGTGTTTCTGATGCATTCACCAGCATCATTCTTCCATCAACATCACCGGGGGTATGATCTTCGTTTATGGTAATCCAGTCTCCATTAAAACAGTCGCTGGTATGCGGTGAAAAGCTGTACTGTCCATCATTGGGGCAGTTTTGAAATTCCCGCCGGTAATGCTCCATTACCTTCATGGCAGGTCCCGGGTCCGAGCTGTTTCCAAAGTCAATTTTCAATACAGGTTCTTTGTAAATAAGCTGTTGGGCTTTTAATGGTACAACGGCAGTGCCTGCTGCAATTACCAATGCAGCGATTAAGTGTAGTCTGTTCTTCATGGCAAAATCAGTTTTAAAAATTCAATTGGCTATACTGTAAATATCAATAAATCTACATATACAAATAATACATTTTACATGACCGGTTCAATACCCGGGAAGTGCTTTAACAGCAATTTATCAAACATGCATGTGCAGGGGCGCAGCCAGAAGATAATTGGCTTTATATTTGAAACCGATTGTGTGAACCAGTAAACTACCCGGACAGCATTATGATTAAACCTGTATGGCTATTTTTTGCGCTCTTGATATTTTCAGACACCACTCACAGCCAGGATATTTTTATTGATAAAGACACCACCCTTGTTAAAGATTGGGTATTGCCGAAGGGTACTATACTCAGGTTTGGCAGCAGGGGCCATATCAGGGGAACGGCGGCTATCAGGGGAGGCATTATTGATGCGGCAATCGGGCAATGGATATTTGATACAACAGTTGATCTTTTCCCGGAAGGAACTTATGGCCGGCTCTTCAGCGCCAGGTGGTTTGGTGCGGGCTATGTGAAAGATAACTGGCTGCCCCTGCAAAAAGGAATTAATACCGTGCTGGCCAATGGCAATGTGCTGCGGGAATTTTTTATTCCCCGCGGTGAATATGTTTTCAGCCGACCATTAAAAGTACAGCAACGATACAAGGGTCAATACAACAGCTCCACCATTCACTTATACGGGGAAGCGGCATTTTGGGATTGCTGCGCCGGGACTACTTTATTGTACACCGGTACCGACAGTTTTGCGCTGGGGTTACAATTAAACAAAGGCTCAGAGATCAATAACCTCATCATCAACGGGCAATACAAAGTGCCCCAGTTAGCAGATTCATTGTTTTACAATCTTGCATTTAATCAATACAAAGATGCCAATGGAAAATGCGGTGAAATGTATGCCGGTATTGTGATTGATTATGATGGAACCATCAACAGCAGCGGTTCTACCGGCATCAAAGTACACGACATGAAAGTAAGTAATTTCAGCATCGACTACCTGGTTAGCCCCAATGGAAAAACCTTCAACGCAGAAATCCTCATCTTCGAGAATATCCGTTGTGGCGATGCAAAAGTTGGTTTTGCATCGGGCCAGGCACAGGAAAAGGGTAATATGATACGGGGTATCTATTCATGGGGAAGTATTCATACGTTGTATTCCTGTGGTCGCTATGGAAAATCGCAGGCCGGCAACTATACTATCGATGGGGGCAATATCGCCGGCAGGTGCATCCGCTTATTTGATATGTCGCAGAGCGGTTGGTATTCCACCAGCATCCAGAATATTTTTGCAGAAAGCATTGGTTCCATCGGAAGCATCTCCACCGGTATCCCGATCTCCATCAGCAACAGTACCTTTCATTTTGCCTACCCTTCTATCGCCGGCAGGCAGGTGCTTTTTACGGGTAACAGCGATAAGATCAATTTTAACAACTGTATTTTCCGGTATTATGGCCTTAAAGACCCGATGAAGTTTAAAGGATATGCCAGTTTCAATAACTGCTTTTTCAGTGGCCCGTTGCAAAAAGACTAAGCCTGGTCAACAACTACGGCTGCCGTATTTTCTTTTTTGTTGAAATAGGGAAGCAATGCAAGGCAGATGAAGCCCACCATAAGGATAATGGCCGTTTGTGCGATCCATTGCAAATTTCCATTGGCAAAAGCCACACCTTCGCTGATGCCGTACAACATCAGCACATTTTTTACAAAATCAGGGTAGGCGCCGATACCGCCCGGTGTGATTATCATTCCGATACTTGCAAAAGCCAGAACCGGGAATGCGGTTGAAAAGGGGAGCCCGTCTGTACCGAGGGTGGCATAAAATCCAAGATAGGTACCGCCCAGGTAGCAACACCAGATGAAGAGGCTGTGAAAAATAAAACTCCATTTATTGCGAAGCCGGCTCACGCTCATCAAACCATCCTTAACGCCTTCGAACAGGTTCCTGGTTTTAATGATGAAATTATTATCGTGGTATTTTTTGAAAATAAATTTCAACAGGAAGTAGCCGGAAATAAAAATAGCCAGCAATACTGCCAGCTTCAGTGCCAATACCGATGGACCACCCTTTAAAAAATTATCCATGATGGTTTTTTGTGCCAGTTGACCAATGAGGTCGAACTGTGTAATGATGGTGATGAGGAAAACCAATCCAAGGCAAACCACATCCACCACCCGTTCCACGAGTATGGTACCCACGAGCCTGTCAGCCGGCACTTTCTCATAACGGGCAAGGATAGTACATTTTAATACTTCTCCAAATCTCGGGAAGGCGAGGTTGGCGAGGTAACCGATCATCACTGCAAAAAAAGTATTGTGAAGGGAGGGGTTGTACCCCATGGGCCGCATCAGTATCCGCCACCGGATGGCACGGCTCACGTGGCTGGCCGTGATGATAAAAAATACAGGAATAAATAAGATATAACGGGCAGATCTGAGGGCAACTTTACAATCGTTCCAGTTTTTTTCGTCCATCTTTTCAATGCTCCACCAAACCAGAAAAACACCCAGACCCAGAAACAACAAATATTTTAAAGCCGTGAGTAATTTCTTTCTCATATCGCATGTAAAATACGAAGTTAAGTGCAGACCCTTTAAACGGGTAATGGCATTTTATAATACTAAATTATCAATTAATCTTACTTCCCCCAGGAAGGCCGCTGCCAGGGCCACCAATGGGGTATTGCCGTTCCAGTTGTCAACGGGCAGTAATGTATCTGCCGCTGCAATACTGATATAATCCACCCTGAAACCAGCCGCCGTTAACCGTTCGGTAGCCTGTTTTACCAGGGCATCCTGGTTGCCGGGCTGAATGTGTTGCCTGATGAAAAGAAGGGCCTGGTAAATTTCGGCTGCCTTTGGCCGGTTGTTGCTGTCAATTCTTTTATTGCGGCTGCTCATGGCGAGCCCATCTGATTCTCTTTTTGTTGAACAGATCCTGGTGTGTGTGGCGCTGCCCATCTGTTCCACCAATAGTTGTAACACCATGCATTGCTGGTAATCTTTTTGACCCAGGAACAACAGGTCGGGCTGCACGATCCGGAGTAATTTTTCCACCACCAGGCATACTCCCTGGAAATGGCCGGGGCGGTAAGCGCCTTCCAATATGGTTTCGAGGTACCCAAGTTCATAGTGTCTTTTTTCGGCAAGGCCCTCCGGGTACATTTCAGGAACGGCCGGTAAAAAAAGCAGGTCGCAACCCGCCTTTTCCAATTGGTCAATATCCTGCTCCACGGTAACCGGATATTTCTCAAAATCAGCAGGGTCGTTGAATTGGGTGGGGTTTACGAATATGCTGCTTACCACCAGGTCGCAGGATGATTTGGCCTCCTCCACCAGGGAAATATGGCCTGCATGTAAGGCCCCCATGGTGGGTACAAAACCGGTTTTTTTGCCCTTTTCCCGGGCAGAAAACAGGTATTTGCTGATTGCGTCTTTGAGTTTAAATATGATCATTTTTTATGCGGGCGATTCCGTGAACAGAGATGAAAGCCGGTTTTTGCGGAAAATTATCGTACTTTTGCACACCCAAAGAAAATCCTGACTTACCATATAACCAAAAACAAATGTCGACAAAAAAGAGAATTTTATTCATCGCCAACGAAATGTCACCATACGTTGAGCTGACTGAATTTGCAGACACGATCAACAAACTGGCTGTTAAGTCAAACGATACAGGCATGGAAGTGCGTTGTATCATGCCACGTTTTGGAGTTATTAATGAAAGAAGGCACAGGTTGCATGAAGTGGTGAGGCTTTCCGGTATCAACGTGTCGATCGACGGCGACGACTACCCGCTGATGATCAAAGTGGCTTCTTTGCCCAATGCAAGACTGCAGGTATATTTCCTGGACAACGAAGATTTCTTTAAACGGAAGACAGTGTTCCAGGATGAACATGATAAATGGTACGACGACAACGGATTAAGAACCGCCTTATTCTGCAAGGGTGCGCTCGAAACAGTGAAAAAGTTTGGATGGCCGCCCGATATTATTCACTGCAGTGGCTGGATGACCGGGCTGATCCCCATGTTCATTAAAGTAGCTTATAAAAAAGAACCGGTATTTAACAACTGTAAGGTGGTGTATACCATCGGGCAAAATACCTTCAAGGAAAAACTGGGTGCTGACTTTTTGAAACTGATCAGCATCAATGATAATGTAACCAAAAAGGAACTGGAGTTTTTTAAAGACAATAATAACACTGCCATGTTCAGGGGGGGCGCTGCCTTTGCAGATGCTGTAACTTTCGGGGCAGAAAAAATTGATAAAAAACTGGTTGAGGAGTTCAGCAAGGTGAAAGGTAAAAAAACACTTCCATTCAATGCTGAAAGTGATTTAACAGACTATTTACAATTATATGCCGACCTTGCCAAATAGTTTACCAACACCCATTTACCAATACATTTAATCAGATATTTGTGCAAAGATTTTTTATCGGATTGTCAGGAGTGGCCGTTTTTTTTCTGTTGTTATTTTTCTCCGCCTGTACTAAAATTGACAGCACCACTTTGGGTAACGACCTGATTCCTGCGGTTGATAATGTGCACACTTTTGCGGATACCCTTGTGGTGAATGGCACACAGGGATTTTTCAATGATGACTCCACAAGGGTGAGCTATACAGATTATCACCCACTCGGCTCAATCACCAACGATCCGCTTTTTGGTAAAACCACCGCTGATCTTTACCTGCAGCTGAAACCAAACTTTTACCCCTTTTATTTCGGCACCCCGCTCGATACCATTAATGATGTGATATCACCTGCCATCGGTGCCAATGGAACCAGCTTTGATTCAGCCGTACTTTGCCTTTCTTACAAATCTTTTTACGGTGATACCACCATCCCGCAAAGCCTGAGTGTGTACCAACTTGATGATAATGTAAGTCTTACTGATTTTAAAGACTCCGCCTACAGGATCAATTTTTTGCCAAATCAAACCGCCGGGGAAACCTTCCTGGGATCGGCCACGATCGATCCGAGAACACTGTCTAATTATACCTACTTCAAGGGTAGCGTAAAGGATTCCATCAATAACCAGGTAAGGATCAAACTTAGCGATGCTTTTCTCGAATCACTGATCGGGCGGATCAACCGCGATACCACTACCGGGCTCAATGGCATGTATTATTCCGATTCCCTGTTCAAGGCAAAAATCAAAGGGTTTCATATCAAAGCTGACGGGGTGGGTAATGGTTTATTTTATATCGCTGTAAATGAAGCAGCCACCAGGCTCGAGATTCATTTCAAAAAAATACGGAACAACGTCATCGATACTTCTTATTCATCGTTCAGTTTCTCAACCGGCGTAAGTGGTTCGGTTTCGGCGCAGGCCACGCATCTTGAGAGAGACCGGTCCGGCTCAGAATCTGTGGCGGGCACTCCCGGTGCATTGTACCTCCAAACCACCCCGGGTACCTACGCAAGCCTTTCTATCCCGGCTCTGGCTAACTTCCAGAACAGTATCATTCACCGGGCAGAGCTGATGATTGAGCAAATACCGACCAATAATCCACAGGTGGAGCCATACATGCTGCCACCGGCCTATTTATACCTCGATATCAAAAATGATACGGGCACCGTTGCTGGTAGTGGTTATAAGCCGGTGTATTACGATCTCAATGCCAACACCACTTACAACCCCGATAACCTGTTGAGTGTTTATAACCTCTTTTTAGGCAGTGGCATTGATTATCCTTATTATGGCGGGTACCTCCGCGTAAAAGAGGCCGGCACGGCAAACCAACGGTATTTTTACACTTTCAATATTGCCCGCC
>CAYVLT010000139.1:0-11136 GCA_964452405.1 uncultured Ferruginibacter sp. | reverse complement strand
CCAAGAGTATCGCCAACGCAGTGGCCCAACGAACAGAAGGCGATCCCAGCATTTCCAACTTCACCCGGCAATTGTTCAGGGTGCTGAACGGTGCTCCCAATACTGATATCATATACGCGGTAAATGTAAGTGGTGCTTATAACATGAGCGATAATATCGCATTCAGCGGGGGTATTGCCTGGTCGGTGTCAACACTGTTGTACCCGGAAATGATCGATAACCCGGTGATACCGGTTACCTATGATGAAGTGGTAAACCTGAGTGAAAGGCTGGCAAGAAATTATTCAGAATTTTCAGCGGATGCGCTGGTGAAAAAAATCAGCGACAACACCGTGGATAAAGTGGCTGTGGCAAAAGAAATAAAAGATGTGAATAAAGTGTTTGACCAAAAAGCACTGCTGAGTGGCATTGGCCTCCTGTTAAAGATCATGCGCCAGTTTGAGGGCGTGTATGAAAAGAAACAATTTTATTTTGTGAAGAATGGACAGGTGGGATGGATATCCGCCTACGTGGACGAAAGTGTAATGGCAAAATAACAACGCATAAACTGCCCAACAGCTATGAAGGATACCAAGTTCTTCCCGTTGCTTTCCTTATCAGTTCTGTTCCTGCTGATCTCCCTTGTAATGCTGGGCGTATTGGGGTATAATGTTTACCGGCAGTCAGAAGATCATAAGGAACTGGAGCTGGCGAAAGAGAAACTGGTAAAAAGCAAAGGACACCTGGCGGTGGAAAAAACAAGAGACACCCTGCAAAAAATGTATGCGGCCGCTGTTACGGCTTTTCAACCTGATAGCAGCATCGATGCAACCATCAAATCAACCGGGCCGGCCCCGCTTAGCCTGCTCGATAACAAACTCACCGATTACTACAAATTACGCAACGAGATCACCAGCCTTTTAAAAGACAGCAGCTCGGCCTCCGACCTGGAACTGGCGCGTTTTAAAATAAAGGAGTTACAGGTACGGGTAGACGAACTCAAAAACCGCAACGTGGATATTGAGAATGAAAACCGGCGGTTACGGGCCATGCTCAGCAAGCTAACCAGCGCAGGAAACCCCGGTATTGCTGGTGCAACGGATGGCACCAACCAGGAAGAGCGATCCCTGCCGGCAGTGAAGCCTTCATTTGAGCCCAATACCAGCGCCGTATTCAGTGCCAGTGAACTAAGCTTTGCAGCAACGGATGAGCAGGATACAGAAGTAAACAATGCGGCCGCCACGGAAAAATTTAGTGGGTCGGTGGTGGTTCGGAATACGCTGGCCCAGGGAAGCAGCGAAGTGATGCTGGTATTGATACAGCCTGATGGAAAAATTCTAAAAAACGCCTGGGAGTCGGGTAGTTTTGAAACTGAATCAGGAAAAAAAATCTACTCAAGAAAAATAAAATTCGATTATAACAAAGGAGAATCCCGCCGGCTCAATTTCAATCTTCCGCTCGACAATTGCCAGAAAGGAACTTACACACTTCAACTTTACAGCCGGGGTAAGGTGATTGGAAAAGCTGCAAAAACTGTCAGTTAAGCAATCACATCTTCCAATACATTACCGGTTTATTTTTTTGCTTTAAAGGAGGCAATGGCATTTTTAGTAAAGCTGCTCAATACCAATCGCCCGCTGATGGCGGCTCTTTCCTGTAAAAGCTCGTCCCAGTGTTCAGTGCCGGTCCAAAAAGTTTTTTTCATGGCGGCCATGGCCTCCGGGCTGCTGTGTGAGAGGATGTTTGCCAAACGACTGATCGCCTCATCCATACTTTCTTTGTTCTGGTGCAGTTCAGCAAATAGTCCTTTTCGCTTTGCCCAATCGCTGTTGCGCCATCCGGTGGCATCAATAGCGAGTGCATTGAAAGCCCCCACGCCGATCTTTCTTTCCACTGCCGGACCCACCACAAAAGGCCCGATGCCTACAGCCAGTTCGCTCAGTTTTACATCAGCGCCTTCCACTGCGATCGCATAATCCACCGCTGCAGCCAATCCTACGCCTCCACCCACACACCTGCCGTGGATGCGACCGATCACAAACCTGGGGCATTTGCGGATGGCGTTGATCACGTGCGCAAAACCACTAAAGAATTTTAAACCTTCAGCTTCCGTATTGATGGCTACCAGTTCATCAAAGGAGGCGCCTGCACAAAAAGCCTTGTCGCCCGCACTTTTTAAAATGATGAGCTTTGTCTCAGCATGGGTGCCGGCAAAATGAATTTCATGCGCCAGCTCTTCCAGTATCCTGCCTGGTAAAGAATTGCTTTGCGGATGAAAGAACTCAATGCTGGTGATGCCCTGGTGGGTTTCTGATCTTACATACCCATTGGCCTGGTCCTGGATCATAATGGTAGTTGTTTATGGTTGTAATTTTTGTACCATGGTAAGGATGGTGGCAACGCCTGTAATTTCATCCGCCTCATCAAAAAACTCTACCAGCCATTTTACAATTCCTTTGTCAATATCATCTCCCCGCTTGAAATCTTCCGGTTTTTCAACAACCCGTTTATCATTAGGCAGTTTTTCCTTACAGGTAAAACGGATATAAATTTCTGTGCCTGGATACACCGGTTTTGTAAAGCGAAGTTCATCAATACCATAGTTGAGTAAAACCGGGTTCTTTTCATAACCATCCACAAACAGGCCGGCCGCCATGCTCATGATAAGGTATCCATGTGCCACCTGTTGCTCAAACATAGTACCGCTAAAATCAGTGTTCCTAATGTGGGCATAAAAATGATCCCCGCTAAGATCAGCAAACCGGTCAATATCGTCGGCTGTCACCAGCCGTTTCTGTGTAATCAATTGGTCGCCGATCTGCAGCTCTTCAAAATATTTTTTGAAGGGATGTTTGCCCGGATCCCTTCCTGCAGCATGTGGCTGAAATACGTTGGTGATGGCGGTGAGGGTGGTTGGCGAACCCTGCAGGGCCGTGCGTTGCAGGTAATGTTTAACGCCGCGGATACCACCCATTTCTTCCCCGCCCCCGGCACGTCCCGGACCACCGTGCACCAATAAAGGGAGAGGAGATCCATGGCCTGTGTTTTCTTTCGCACACTCGTTGTTCAGCACCAGTATTCTCCCGTGATGAGACGCTGCACCAATCACGTACTCCCGGGCAGTGGTATGATCGGCCGTTACGATGGTTGTAACCAGGCTGCCTTTTCCTTTTTTACTTAATGCGATCGCATCGGCTGCAGAACGATAGGGCATCAATGTACTTACCGGCCCGAAAGCTTCTATTTCGTGGGGCTCTGTTGAATGATGCGGCGTTTGGTTCAATAACAACAGTGGAGATATAAAAGCGCCGGCGGCGGCATCCGCATCCACCACTTCCACGCTGTCGAGGCTACCGTATATGATTTGGGAAGATGCCAATAGTTTTTGTACCTGTTCTTTTACCTCTTTGCGTTGCGATGCACCGGCGAGGCTTCCCATTCTCACGGTTGCATTCAGTGGATTTCCGATCACCGTTTGGCTGAGTGCTTTACCGAGAGCGATCTGTACATCTTCCAGTTTATTTTCAGGAACAAAAATTCTCCGGATGCCGGTACAACGTTGCCCCGCCTTCAACGTCATTTCCTTCCGGATCTCCTTGATAAAAATATCCCATTCCGGCATGGAAGGAACCACGTCTTCACCCAGCACAATGCAGTTCAGGCTATCCGCTTCCATTGTAAATGCGGTATTTTCCTTTAAAATAACCGGGTTACTTTTTAATAAGAGGCCGGTAGCGGCGCTTCCGGTAAAAGTAATTACGTCCTGGCTGTTTACATGATCAAGCAGGTCGCCGGCGCTGCCACAAACAAGTTGCAGGGCGCCCTCCGGTAAAATACCCGATGCAATGATCTCTCTTACCACGGCTTCGGTTAAATAGGAGGTGACGGTAGCTGGTTTTACAATTGCGGGTACGCCTGCCAGTAAGTTCACTGCAATTTTTTCAAGCATACCCCATACCGGAAAATTGAATGCATTGATGTGAACGGCCACACCTTCTTTAGGGGTGAGAATATGTACCCCCATAAAGCTGTTGTTTTTACTAAGGTTATGGCTTTCGCCGTCGATACAGATCACGTCGTCGGGGAATTTTCGGCGGAGTGAAGCGTTGGCAAATAAATTACCGATGCCGCCTTCAATATCTACCCAACTATCAGCCCTGGTTGCTCCTGTTTGATAGGACAGCCGGTAAAACTGGTCGAGGTGTTTTCTCAGGTGGAGTGCAAGTGCTTTGAGCATATTGCCACGCTGATGAAAGGTCATGTTCCGGAGGGCGGGATTGCCTTTTTTGCGGCCATAATCAAGAATATCACTAAAGCTGAGTCCTTTTGTACTGGCAGTGGCAAGGGGTTCGCCGGTTACTGCATTGTACAACAATTGTCCATCGCCCTCTCCATTAATCCAATGGCCGGTAACATAGTTTCCTAATCTGTACATAAGCAATCGTGGTTTGTATGGCAAAACTACAAAAGCAGGAGGGCATAACACAGGCAGGCACAGGAATTCAGTAAATAAAAAAGCAAGCTTTTAAGGAGCTTGCTTTCAATGATATTTGACGGCTTTATACCCTTGAATCAATTTCTTTGGCGATGCGCTCAAAAATTTCATCTATGGTACCTTCACCTTTCAGGTATACGGCCTTTCCAAATTTTTGGTAGTAATCGGCCACGGCGGCTGTTTTGCTGTGGTATACTGCGATGCGCTGCCTGATCACCGATTCGTTGGTGTCATCACTGCGGCTGCTGGTTTCGCCTCTTTTCAGCAGGCGCCTTACCAACTCCTCTTCGCTTACTTCCAGCGCCAGCATCACTTTGATGTCTGTCTTCTTTAATTCCAGTAATTTATCCAGTGCTTCTGCCTGGGCGGCTGTGCGGGGAAACCCGTCAAACAAAAAACCTTTGGCGCCAGGATTTGCGTCCAGGGCAGAACTGATCATGCCGATCACCACTTCATCCGGCACCAGGTGGCCCTTATCCATTAATTTTTTTGCTTCAATGCCGAGCGCCGTTTGTTGTGCTATTTCCGACCTTAGGAGGTCACCGGTGCTGAGGTGTTTTAACCCGTATTTTGCGATCAGTTTTTCGCTCTGCGTACCTTTACCACTACCCGGAGGACCAAAGAGTATTAAATTGAACATATTCGATTGACAGCCGTTGTATTTGTGAGGAAACAAATATAGTTGTAGAACTTTAAATATCCATTAACATTTTCAACTTTCTGTTGAAAAAACCAATTGTTATGCCTGAATGAAATGTAAGGATAGCGGGCTTTTTACGTATTCAGTATATATGAAACTGATAACAATCATACTCGTCATTTTTAACCTGTTTTTAATAAGTTGTACTAACAAACATCAAACTAAAAAGGAAAATATGCAGGCAGATAAAAACAACCCGCTGTATTCTCATACAGATACCTCTAAAATAAATATCAGTGAACAGGAGTGGAAGAAGATACTGCCGGAGGAAGTATATGGCATTGCGAGGGAAAAAGGTACCGAACGTCCTTTTACCGGTAAATACAATAAACACGCGGAGGCAGGCACTTATTATTGTGCCGCCTGTGGCAACCCGTTGTTTGCAAGCGATGGCAAATTTGAAAGCACCTGCGGATGGCCGAGTTTTTTTGAACCCATTTCAAAAGGCAGCATTGTTTATGCACCCGATAACAGCTATGGCATGAAGCGTACCGAAGTAATGTGCGGCAGGTGTAAGGCTCACCTTGGCCATGTATTTGAAGATGGTCCGCCGCCTACAGGATTGCGCTATTGCATCAACTCAGTGATACTCGACTTTGAGAAGGCTAAAGAAGCCGGTGAAAAATTTAACCAGCAACAACCTACACAGTAAACCGTTTTTTTAATCGGTATCGGTATCCGGCAACCGGCAGTAACTTTCGGAAACGGGTACACGAAAAGCACAGGTCTTGCCTGTTTGCCAGCTATACCTTCATGCCAGGTTTCGCATGCATTGCTTTATTGTAAACCAGTTACATTTGCAATATCCGCGTTCACCTCAAAAATATAATCTATGCCATCTAACCGCCTCAGTCAACTTGCCGAAACATTGATAGGATCTGAAATAGTGAAGCTGGGAAACGAGATCAAGCAAAAAATCAAAGAGGGCAATAAGATTTACAATTTCACCATCGGTGACTTTGACAGTAAAATCTTCCCCATACCGGCCGAGCTGGAAGAAGCGATCATTACTGCGGTGAAAGAACGATACACCACATACCCGCCGGCGGATGGTATTGCGGAATTGAAGGCAGCGGTGGCTGGTTTTTTACTTGAAAGGGAACAATTGAATTATGGCCATAATGAAATACTGATTGCAGCCGGAGGCCGGCCATTGATCTATGCTGCTTACCGGGCCATTGTGGATAAAGGAGAAAAAGTGATTTATCCTGTTCCAAGCTGGAACAACAATCATTATGTGCACTTTACCGAAGGAGCGCATGTAATGATCGAAACAAAAAGAGAAAACAACTTTATGCCCGCGGCTGAGGAGATTGCGCCGCATCTCAAAGGCGCTTCACTGCTGGCTCTTTGTTCACCACTCAATCCCACCGGTACCACTTTTACAAAAGAAAACCTGGAGGCGATCTGCGACCTGGTGATCCGTGAAAACAACAGTCGTGGCGCTGATGATAAAAAACTTTATGTTCTTTTCGACCAGATCTACTGGACGCTTACATATGGTGACACGGTGCACCACAACCCAGTTTCCCTAAGGCCTGAAATGCGTGACTACACGGTTTTTATAGATGGCATCAGCAAGGCTTTTGCCGCAACCGGGGTGCGGGTGGGCTGGAGCATGGGGCCGGCATACCTGATCGCAAAAATGAGGGCCATTAACAGTCATCTTGGTGCCTGGAGCCCTATGGCAGAGCAACACGCCACTGCCGCTTATCTTCCCCAGGCACAGGCCGTTAACCGGTATTTCGAACATTTTAAATCAGAACTGCAGGAGCGGCTCACGAGGATTTATGAAGGCTTTATGCAATTGAAAGAAGCCGGTTACCCGGTGGATGCCATCGCTCCGCAGGCTGCTATTTATCTAACTGTATTCATTGATTTGGCCGGCAGCACCACGGCTGGGGGCAAGCGGTTGGCAGAGCAGGCGGATGTAACCGCTTATTTACTGGATGAGGCAAAACTGGCGCTGGTGCCATTTTCAGCTTTTGGAGCTTCGGCGGGCAGTGCCTGGTACCGTCTTAGTGTGGGCACCTGTAAGAAAGAGGAGATCGGGGAGATGCTTAAAAAGCTGAAAGATGCCCTGGGGCATCTTTCAAAATAAATTTAGCTGGGGGGTATAAGTAGTATCAGTTTTTACAATTCAGAAATACAAACGCTTTTAGTTCCTGCTCCCGTATTGTATTTCGTACAGCCACATGTTTGTTGAATACTTTGTACTTGTTCAGGTCAATCACTTCGTGTGCTAAAGCAAGATTGTCCATCCGCTCCACGTCAAACAACAATTCATGCAACATTTCAACTTGGTGTTCAATGGCCTGTGGGCTCATTGTTTCGTGGTTAAACATCACAAGCAGGTCTCGATTGATATTGTTCATTTTGCAAAATTGGATTTACATATTGATGTGATGTTAGTTAGTATCCAACCAACCCTTTTTTATTGGGGCAACCGCACTGTCCTTTACGGGAAGAACTGCAACTGGTGGCCGCAACAGATACTACTAAAATCAACAATAAGGATATTTTAAAAAAACGTTGCATAATAATGAATTAACAAATTAAACTATTTTCACTGAATTTTATTGTGCTTGTTTATGCTTTTTTCTGAAAATGACAAAAATAAAACCACGAAGACCGTTTTGGTGGCTCCCCTTGATTGGGGGCTTGGCCATGCTGCCCGTAGCATACCCGTCATCCAGGAATTACAAAACTGCTCTTTCCGTATCATCATTGCCGCCGATGGATCGGTGGAAGCGATGCTAAAAAAAGAATTCCCCCTCCTGCAGTTTACCAAACTGGAAGGGTATAAAATAAGATACAGTAAAAATAAACGGTGGTTTAAGTTCAGGCTGTTGATTCAGTTTCCAAAAATATTGTCGTCTGTTGTAAAGGAACACCGCTGGCTTAATAAGGCAATAAAAGAACTGTCAATTGATGCTGTAATTTCCGACAATCGTTTTGGTTTGTTCAATGCTACGGTTCCATGTATTTACCTCACTCACCAGTTATTCGTAAAAACAGGAAATCGTCTATCGGATTTAATCGCTACAATTATTCACACAAAATACATCAAAAATTATACCCATTGTTGGATTCCAGACTATCCGGGCGAAAAAAATATGGCTGGAAGCCTCTCCCACGTTGAAAATCCGCCTGCCAACGTGCAGTATATCGGTTGTTTATCAAGGCTTAAGCAGGGGGGTACTTCGGAAATTACGAAGGACTTGTTAATAGTGCTTTCCGGCCCGGAACCACAGCGTTCCATCTTCGAAAAAATGTTATTGCAACAGTTAAAAGGAAGAAATGAACGGGTGTTACTGGTGAGGGGATTGCCGGCCGATGACCGGCTTTTGCAACCTGTTGCAGGGCTTCCGGCCACGGTGGAAATCTGCAATCACCTGGATGCGGCATCCTTAAACCAGGCCATGTTACAAAGCCGGCTCATCATCAGCCGCAGTGGGTACACCAGCATTATGGATCTGATGAAACTGGGCTGTAAGGCTTTGCTGGTACCCACTCCCGGGCAAACCGAACAGGAGTACCTGGCCCGGTATCTCTCGGCACAGCATTTTTTTTGCAGCCTGCAACAGCAGGATTTTAATTTGGATAAAGCAGTGCAACTGGCCGAAAACTTTAACTACCAAATTCCTTCGTTTAATATGGAATTATACAAACAGGCCGTGCAACAATGGGCTGCATCATTATAAATCATTCGCCCGATAACCTGTAATACAAGTGAACAAAAAATTCAAAGCACATCTTGCCCTTTTAGGAACCAACTTCTTTTTTGCCATCAACCTCAGCGCTGTGAAATACCTCACCGGTAATCATTTTATGCAGCCTTTCGGAATGAATGTGATCAGGGTCGGCGTAAGCGTTATATTGTTCTGGCTGCTGTACCTGCTGTACCCGGTACAGCAAAAGATAGATCCAAAAGATACCGGCAGATTTTTTTTGTGTGCCTTAACCGGAATAGCGATCAACCAAATGCTTTTTTTAAAAGGACTTTCACTCACCTATTCCATTCACGCGGTATTGCTCATGCTTACCACACCGATCCTGATTACCATCATTGCCTCGGCAGTATTGGGCGAACGGATCAATGCCTATAAAATATCCGGGCTTGCAATGGGAGTAACCGGCGCCGGCCTGCTGATAGCCGCGGGTAAAAACAGCGGCAGCGGCGATTCGGTGTTGTGGGGCGACCTGCTGATTCTCGTAAATGCCGTGTCATATACATTTTACTTTATCCTGGTAAAGCCGCTGATGCTGAAGTATCCTCCGGTGCAGGTGATCAGGGTAATTTTTACCTGGGGATTGCTGATGGTGGTGCCTTTCGGGTGGAGTGAATTTTCTGCAATCAACTGGGGAAGTTTTGGCTGGCTTGAGTTTACCTGCATTGGACTCATCACCATCTGCGGCACTTTCCTGGCTTATATTTTCAATGTATATGGCATTAAAGTATTGGGTGCTTCCATAGCCGGCGCTTACATTTACATACAACCGGTGTTTGCCACGATTATTGCCATGATATTTTTGAAGGAAGCATTGGAACTGTACAAACTGTTGGCAGCCACCCTCATCTTCACCGGCGTTTACCTTTGCAACCGGCCGGTAAAAAACAGCAATCCCTGATCAGTCCTGTGCATTTTTAGGGTAATCGAAAAACAGGAACTTCTTGTTTCCTTTCCTGAAATTTTTCCAGGAGCTGTCATGTAATTCCACCGCAAAAATGCTGCAGGTAGGCATATTGTCGAGCCTTACTTCTCTGGTGAGCAGGTTTACAAAATCCGAAATACCGGGATTGTGCGAAAACACCGCTACTGTATGGTGGTCATCGTTTAATGCAGCAGCCACCTCAAAAAAAACATCGGTGCCGGCATGATAGAGTTTGCTGAGGAACTCAATTTCAGCGGTATCGAACTCATACACCCCGGCAAATAGCTCAGCTGTTTGCCGGGCCCTTTTTGCCGGGCTTGCCACGAATGCGTCAATGCGGATACCCCGCTTTTTTAAGCGCTCAGCCATGGCTGGTGCATCTCTTTTTCCACGATCATTCAATGGTCGTTCAAAGTCGGTTTGAAGGCCAACTTCCCAACTGCTTTTTGCGTGCCGGATCAGCAGGAGGGTGCGTACCTGCCCGCCCTGGTTTGTATGATTGGTTGACGTTGCGGCTTCCATTGGTAAAATGATTTATTTCAATGCTGCACAAAAGTCATTGCAGTAATTGTTCGGTTAATATCCCCTCACATTCTTGCCTTCCATATAATTCATGAAAGCCTTGTTGCAAACGCGGTTACCACCGGGTGTGGGGTAGTTGCCGGTAAAATACCAGTCGCCGGTGTTGGTAGGACAGGCGAGGTGCAAGGTGTCGATCGTTTGGTAGATCACATCAACCGGGATGTCAGTTTCCTTTGGTGTGATCAACTGTGAAATTTTGTGAGAGATCTCTTCCAGCGAAAAGGGCTTGTAAATTTTTCTTACCAGGTTCTCGGTGTGCAGGCTGTTGGATAGATGCAGCGCTTTGCATTGTTCCAGCAGGTCGTCTAACAGTTGCGCCTGCCCGCTTTCGTGCAGCAGTTCAATGGCTGCCCTGAAGGCCACGAAATCTCCGAGTTTGCTCATGTCGATACCATAACAATCAGGATAGCGTATCTGCGGAGCGGAAGACACGATGATAATGCGTTTGGGCTTCAACCTTGACAACATACGCACAATACTTTCCTTTAAGGTGGTACCACGAACAATGGAGTCGTCAATCACCACCAGGGTATCTTCATGGGCCCTTACGGTACCATAAGTGATGTCGTACACGTGCTGCACCATTTCGTTGCGGCTGCTGTCTTCCGTAATAAAAGTGCGCAACTTTACATCTTTGATGGCGATTTTCTCAATCCTTACTTTTCGGCTCACCATCTCCGTTAGTTTATCTGGGTCAATGGAATTTCCCCAGCTCAGTATTTTT
>CAYVLT010000138.1:0-11440 GCA_964452405.1 uncultured Ferruginibacter sp. | reverse complement strand
TTGTAAGGAGGCAATCCAAGCGCTGTTACACTTACCGGGCTGCTGAGATTAATGGTTAAATGAATAGTGGTTGGTTGCACGTAAGGCGCCCCCGGTGTGGTGTTCACGCCGGTGCCACCGCCCGGCCATGGTAGTTCGTTATAAGCATCGTCAAACACAATTATTGTGGCTTTTGATTGCCCTGCTTCCGTTCCGTTTGAGTTGTTTGTGATAAGCGAACCTCTTATATCTGTACCGGTGATACTGGCTATGGCATCTGGACTAACAGGTAGCTGTATCCCAAAACCATTGTGGTAGCTGGCGCCGATTGCTTTGGTGGTGATGCTCGCATTGATCTGTACCACTTTGTTCTGTGCATTGGTTACAGTGTTGAAATTGTAGTCGATCACCATGTCGTTAAAATCGTAGTCGCCTTTTGATGGCCACAGGTCTTCAAACACCAACGTACCCACGGTGTTTTCTGAGGGGTAGAAGTTGTTGAATGCCCTGGTTGGATCCTGCGGGAAATCGTCGAAGTTATCTGTAACACCGTCATGATCTGAGTCGGTATTGGAATAAGCCGGCAATATTACATTGCTGATATTGATCGCCTGTATCGGGTTGGCTGAAACATAAAAAATCGCATCATTGAAATCATTATCCGATCCGTTCTGGCGGTTAAGGTCTTCAAAAGCAAGCAACAGTTTTCCACGATTTACATCATTCATCAGCACGCAGTGCTTTTTAAGATTTACGTCTGTTTCCGGGTTCAGTGATGTTTGTGAATAATAGGTTGCCTGCCCGTTGGTGATGGTGGATCCGTTATAGCCATCGGCAATCAAGGCCCAGCCTACCGCTGTTCCCGGTTGAAATGTTCCGATCTCCACTTTGTTACCGGAAACAAGTCCGCCACCACTGTTTACGAAAGAAGTGTTCGGGAAAATAGGATAGAGGGTATCAATATCGGCAGCTGTTACCGGGGGATGATTAACATTGTATTTATAAAAGCAAAGTACGTTCCTGTAGCCGGCGCCCTCGTGCACAAAAGTTACCCATACCTGGGCTGCCTGTTGAAACTGGAGATCAGTCTGGTTGTCAGACAACAGGTATTGAGGGTGATACGTAGGTACTGGTTTTGATTCTGGTAATGCGTTGTTGATATCGGTTAAAAAACTTGCATCGATCACATCATTCGGCGATACCAGGTAGCTGGGTACCCCCAATGCATTGTAACTGCCGAGTGGCTGAATGTAGCGACCATTGCCCAGCGGCGTACCTGATGGCTTATTGCCAACACCGCCTGGTGCATTTGTGCCCCGGCCTCCTTCCACCGGGGCTTTTCCTCCAAGGGTACATGTCAATTGGCCATTGCTGATCTTTCTTTTTTGTAATTGAACAAAACCGATGGCATTGGTTTGAATCACCACTGAGTCGGCATACGCAGGCAGTTTTAATTTACCGGAATACACGCCGTTGCTTTGCGTAAAACAACTCATGATCATCTGGCCGCCATTGTCGGGATAATCAGTGTAAATGTTGATGCGTACGGAAGGCACCGGGTGGTCGTTGTTGTCGAGCGTGGTGAGTTGTACTGAGAGGTTGCTGGTAGTGGCGAATTTAAAATCGGCACTTACCTGCATGTTGTCGATGGTTTCGGCAGCAGGTTCGTTGGTGGTTACATCGTTTTTTTTGCAACTGAATAAAAGCATCAGCAGCAAAGGCAGCATTGCTTGAGCAGGTTTCATGATATAGGTTTTAATGATATTGGAGGCAATTGCATCAAAACCTGTACGATCCTTACCTGCCAGGATTGGAGTTCCCGCCAGGCATAAATTTTCCAGTCTTCTGCACGGTTGCCGATTCAAATGCAATGATACCCGGTATTCAATAGATTTTAATAGTAGTTCAACTATTTGAGTGTAGTGATTTTTCTAATTTAAAATAAACAGGTTGTCAAAACCATAGTAACATCCGGTGGTTGTTTTGATTGAGGGTAATGACAGTGCTGATGTTGGGGAAGACAGAGGAGACCTTACCGGCGGATAGTAATAAAATATTGTCCGCTGTCGGCCACGGCGTTTGAAAACACAACCGGTTGTTGATTCACTTGTGCAGAAAAATTCCGGTTGGTACAGGTACAGGTAAATTTATCCATGCCACCGCAATGTCCTTTTTTTTGCTCCCTGGCAATATTGGTAATACTGAAGGTTTGTGCAGTTGCGGGAATGTATAATTGCCAATCAAAATCAGGCTGGATGCCGGCGGTGCCATCATTGGTGCTGTTATTAATTGCAACGGTGGTGCTGTCGTTCCCGATCCTGTAGTATGAATACTCACCTGTTACCAGCAAGCTGTCTATCACCCTCCGGAATCCATTGCCGGCTGAATACTTTCGGATGATGAATGTGTCGATCTCATTGGTGGAGAACCCAACAAATACCGGTTGTAATTGCACATTCCTGCAATCATATTCTTTATTACAGGAACTGGTCCCCATCAACAGCAGGGTAACGATAACGGGTAAGTTTTTTTTTAAGACGTTGAGCATATACAGCAGCAAGATTATGCTAAAAGTACGGCAACTTGTTCATCTGCCGGCAGGTATTAACAGTTGAAATGATACGGGTTTACCAGGCGCTTTTATTTCAAGCAACCTGCTTCTCCTGCTTTTAAAAATTCATAAGGGAATGCTGTCAATGACCAGCTCTTTGCTGGGTTTGGATATCATCCTCTTTTTTCTGGTAAATATCTAAATGGAGGCCTGTGCCAACAGTGGTGGCTCCGCCGGACTGCAGGGTCAGGGTGCGGCAGGCTGCATTGATATCAATGTTCACCGCATGGCCGATGAAGACTTCCGTGGTGGAATCCGGCACCACGCCGTTGTCCCATATTGCTGAATCACTCCAGTTGCCGGAATCTATTGAACTGGCTTTGATCGCATACCCGGTGTTTACCTGGCAACTGCCACCGAGGCATAATGGATCCCACCGGCAAATGCCCAGGTCAGTTGCCACCCAAACTTTAAAATTACTACGGTCGTAGGCAATGCCCGTTACATTGCTGGAGGGAAGTCCGTTTTGTTGTTTGTACAGGTAGTAGCTGGTTGGATCATCCACTGCGCCTGCCTTGTCATGGAAAACCAGGCCCGCAGTAGTACCGATGTAGATATCTCCATAAGGGCTGCTGCTGATCGCATTGTAGTTTGCCTGGCTGCCGGTAATGAAAACCGAAGGAATGGATACATAGTGCCAGATGCCGAATTTATCCACCACAAGAACGGCGTTTGTGCCAAGCCCAAACCAGGTATTCTTCTTCACATCCGTGAAAATTGATTTCACATTTACATTGGATGGGATCACCGGGGTGTTGCTGTTGTCGAATGCTGCAATGAATGCATTGGTTGCCGCATTATAAGAGATAAGTTGGTTGGCACCGTAATTGAGCGGTGCATAGGTCCACACTACATCCCTGTCTCCTCCTATCGCTGCCACGCCGCCGGTATTGTTACTGGTTTCAATGCCGGCGCTGATGCCGGTGAAATATGGACTTCCGGAGTTGAGTCCCACAGCGGGTTTCCCGCTGGTGCTGTTGCCGCTGCTGTTGATGTATGTATTTGCGGCTATCCATACCCGTGGGTTTCCACTGTTCGTTCTTGTTTTGTCAACAAAAATGCTTCGCACATTGCGTGTAGGCACATTTGTTTGTGTGCTTACCGTATAAAAGCCAGTCATGCCCGCCGCCGGGTCAGCAAAATAGTTTACGCCGCCAGCGGTGGCCATACCACTGTTGGTGGTACCGGATTGCGCCACCCAGATACCGCCGTTTTTATCATCCTTGATATCATTGATGCGCACGTTTGGAATTTCGCTTCGCTGCATCCAGTTGCTGCCATCAAAAACATACAAACCTTTTTTGTCGGTACCGGCCCAGATGCTGTTGTTTTTTCCGATGCCAATACTTAAGAAGCTCTCGTTAGCATTGGCTGCGAATACAGGAGTGTTGGACATATCCCAGATCGCACTGTCAACACCCACCGCTTTCCAGGCAGAGAGCACTGTTTGCAATTCAGCAGAAGCACTGCCATACAGGGTGGCTGCTGCATTGAGTGTTACAGCTTTGGCTGTTTCATACCCGGCATTGGGGGTGAGGTTCAGTTCGGTCAGGTAAGCCAGTTCAGCACTTTTTGTAAAGCCAATGCCGGTAACATTATAGGGTTGATTGAGGGTGTTGGTACCGCTTTCACCCACCGTTACCAGGTAAAACCATTTATTAAGTACACCACTGTTATTGTGTACGCCACATTGATCGTTATTGTTATTCGGAATACAGGCCGGGTATGAAGCGGTCTGCCACTTGCTGTCTTTGTAAGTGCTGGGGTTATTAAAGTTTTGCGGTGTTTGCATGTCCCGGATACCCTGCCCAATGGTGCTGCTGATTTCTTCTGCAATGATCCAGGTTTTTTTACCGGCGCCGATGGAGGAATATTGTTCCACCCCCCAATGCTCAATCAATGCGCCCCAGATATCACTCAGGCCTTCATTCAATGCGCCGCTTTCCCAGCGGTATACCAGCCTGCTGGTGGCCTGGGTAATGCCATGTCCTACCTCATGTGCCGTTACATCCAGCGGGGTGAGTACCCGGAATCGCTGGAAGCAGGCACTTGACATTGAACTGCCGTAACTTCCGTCGCCGAAATACATCGTGGTTTGGTACCAGAATGCATTATCGAGTGGGATAACGGTAGAGGAGGAGCCGCATTGGGTGGATACATGCACATAACTTTTCAAAGGGGAATTGGCGTTATCCCAACTGTTGCGGTTATGCACCTGCTTCCAGTAATCACTGATGATCTGCATATTGAAATGCACATCCAGCGCCGCATCATCCTGGTTGCTGTTGTAGTGTTCTAAGGCCGTCCAGTTGTTGTCATTGTCAGTAAAATCCCTGGCCGCGGTATCGTTCAGGGAGGGATTCCATACACGTTTTTTGTAGTTCATGGTGATGATATTGTGGCTGTTCCTGCTTTGCCGCAGGCGGTACGGCATGGAAGTGTCGGGATTGCTGTTGTCGGTAATGATTGTTTGGGTACCGCTGTAGCGTGTGGCAGCCTGGCCGGGGGTATTGGTATGTTTCAGTTGATCGTCCTGCAGCACAATCCGCCCTGTTTGCGCATCAACGTATACCAATGCCGCCGCAAAGGCTGAGGGATTCTGGATGCTGAATTTCCAGGCCAGGCAAACGCTACTATCGTTATCGTATGTACGCACAATCACCAGCCTTCCGGCAGGCCGTTCTGCACCGGGAGAATAAAGTGAGTCTGGCAGGTTCATGGAGGCTGTTGCTTTTTGCAATGCCACTGCTTCCGGCAGGGCGGGCTGTACTTCGAAATTGTCGGGTATGCTGTAAAACTCGAACTGCATGGATCCAACACGATTGCCCCTACTCGTAAGGTTCACCGTGCCATGTTCCACCATTACCTGTTTAAAATACTGGAAATAGGTGTTCACTTCAAGTGCCCGGGCGGCTGTGGTTACCGGCCTTTCCTGTCGCAATTCATCAACGCCGTTCCGCATCTCAATTTTGTCGCTGAGCCAGGAGATCGCTTCATCCCGACCCACACTGTATTTGGGAAAAAGAATGGCTGCCTGTACCGGGGTGATCATTGTAACCACGGTGGAATGCTGAAAGGCTGCACCCGTTTCTTTCTGTTTCAGTTTGTACAAAGAAGGTTGAGCAAAAGCAGCCTGTAAAAAGCACAGTATGCCTGTAATGGTGCAGGTGATATTTCTCATGTGGATGATGTTTGCAGTTACAAAGTGGCGGGCAATTTTTTTGCCTCACAAATGTAATGCACGGGCATAGTATCAATTTGTGTTAACAGTCAAAACGGCCTTCGAGTTAGTAAGCGGTATGTTAAAGAGGGGTGCACTTTAATGAGTGCCGGCGTAAAAGGTTGTCCAGGGGAGAGGTGTCAAATTCCCCTGAAGGGAAATGCCGGTATTTCATTCTTCGGATAGGCGTTACCGGTACCTGTGGCGTACCTGCTCGTTTAAAAAAAAACGTTAAAGCGGGCGGGCATCAGTTCCAGGTTTAAACTACCGCCTCCTGTGTCCGTCTATGGTTGCATATAGAGATTACTTAACAATTAAAATCAGCGTTATGAAAAAATATTTAAACCTTGAGATCAGTAAGCTGGAATTGGTTGGATTTATCCTGATAATCGGGTGGATCATAGCATCTGCCTTTGTGCCACTGCCTGCAGTCTGCTCGCTGGGTATGTAATTTTGCAAAAGATAAATGCTGTTGCAAGTGTCAAGAGGATAAGGCCTGGCTTTTTCAGCCGGCTTTTTTATTTGAAAAGAAAACCGGGACAATCTGATTGCCCCGGTTGGTTGACGGGTTGGTCTTCATTCCTGTTAATTAAAATGCTTTTCATTTACCAATGCTTCTTTTTTTACAAACGCATTGCCTGCAAAGAGTGTTTGAGTAGGATAGGCAAATTCCACCTGTTCTTTTTCGAGCCGTTCAAAAATTTCGAGGTAAATCTTCTGTTGAATATCCATGAACATATTGTAGTCTGCTGAGTTGATGAAATACACTGTTTCAAAATCAAGGCTGAAATCTCCGAAGGTTGAAAAGTGGCTCCTGTCAAAATCAGCATTGTCCTGCCGTTCGATGATCTCCTTTATCCAGCCTGGTATTTTCTTAAGTTGTTCGGCGGTGGTTTGATACGTGACGCCGATTTTAAATACCACCCTTCTTCTTTCCATTCTCTTAAAATTGTGGATCCTCGAATCAGTGAGGTCTTTGTTGGAGAAGACGATCTGCTCACCGCTGATCGCTTTCATCCGGGTGGTCTTAATGCCAATGTATTCGATGGCGCCCACTTTGTCTCCCACAATTAAAAAATCACCGATCTCGAAGGGCCGGTCAAAAAAGATCACGAAGTAACTGAAGAGATCACCAAGGATGGTTTGGGCAGCAAGGGCAATGGCAATACCACCAATACCCAACCCGGTGATGATGGTGGTTACATCATAGCCAAGATTGTTCAGCAGGAACACGATGCCGAGTATCCAGACTATGGCCTTTAAAATAAGCACCAATCCCCGCGCTTGCTTTTGTTTGGACTCGCTTCCTTCCTTGGTACCTATAAAGCTGTTGATGCCATAACTGATAAAGGCACTGATGAGACGCAGGATATAATACGTGCCTATAAAAAGTATCGCAACATTCAACACTTTATCTGCCGTTGCACCAAACTCAAGGTATTGCAATGCAAAATACACACTCAGGAAATACAACATCGGTATTACCGTGATCTCCATAGCAAGGATAATAAAATCATCAAAAGTGTTGGTGGTTTTTTTCGTCCACTCCTGCAGTCTTTTTAATGTTGGCCCTTTTAAAATTCTGATGATAGCAAAGGCCACCAGTATAATGCCGGCAGCAATTGCCCAGTCTTTTAACGGATTGCGTAAAAATAATTTGTCCCAGATCATAGTGTTTTTTTTTGAAGTGATATGAAAGGATATTGCACCTGGATAATGGAAACGCTCCGCCGGTGATGCCTGCGAAACCTTAACATTAATTTTATATCTCTGAAATACGGGCCTGCCTGGAAATAACGGCAGTTGATGAAATTCTTACCCAGGTTGTTGCCTGCCACCTGACCCTCTTGCCCGTTTTATGATTGTAACTTTTTATTCACGTTTCAATAGATAGCTTTACGAATCTTTTATTCCTAAAACCATCAACATGAAAAAAGCAATGCTGCTACCGTTACTCAGCACCTGCCTGCTGCTGGCAACCAGTTTTACCGCTAATAGTAATATGGATCCCCAAAAGGATGCGCTGTTAACATTCAACAATGATGATGCCGTTATCAACAACCAGCAGGATAATGGTCCGGGTACCATGCAAGCCGCAGTATTCAAAAGCCAGGAATATTGCCGGGCAGAAGTGAAGGATTTTGAGTTTGAAGCGCCTTTCAGGATTGTAAGTGCAACCGTGTACTTTTCCGGCGCTAATTTCACTAGTCCCGCAAAGGGAATTATTTCAGGCAGCAGCCTCAAGCCAATTAAAGACCTGATGGCCCGTTGCGTGCCCGGCACGTTTGTGATCTTTGATGAGGTGAAAGTGATCGGCCCGGATAATCAGCTGCGTTCCATCGCCGGTATCAGCATCCGCCTCATTTAACAAAGTTTGAATAAACGGGAAGCGAATCAGTCAAGTGGTTCGTAAAGGGTGAGCCTTGCATGTAACTGGTCGATCTTTTGCTGTAGTGCTTCCATTTTATTCAACAGGTGGCTGATGGTTTCAATGCCTTCAAGATTAATGTCCATGTCATAATGCCAACGGGCCATTTTTTCCAGGTTGGGCAGTTCTTCCACCGGAAGCAATACCTGTTGCTCCTCGTGCAACAAACTGATCAGGCCAGAGGCTTCCAGCGAACTGATGAATGACATTTCAATATGATGGTGCGTACACCAGTCATTTGCAGGGATCATTTCGTTGGTATCCATACTATCTTATTTAAGTTTACTTAATTCGGTGAATAATTTTTTCTGTTCCTCAGAAAGGCGGGTGGGTAGCTGCACCTCGTAGGTGATATAAAGATCACCGTGCACACCATCTTTTTTGTACACAGGAAATCCTTTTCCCCTAAGGCGTATTTTGGTTCCGGGCTGGGTTTCAGGATTCACTTTCAGTTTTACTTTTCCCTGCAAGGTTTCCACCATGGTATCACCGCCTAACAGTGCGGTGTAAAGATCAATGATGGTGGTGGCATATAGATCATTGCCCACTCTTTTAAAAACAGGATGTGGTGTAATTACAAACGTGATGTACAGGTCGCCGGCCGGCCCGCCATTTACTCCTGGGGCACCGTATCCTTTCAGTTTGATCACCTGGCCGTTTTCCACACCCGCCGGGATGGTGATACGCACGTTTTTGCCGTTTACGGTGAGCACCTGTTGATGGGTTGCCATGGCATCCGTAAGTGCAAGGGTCAGTTCGGCATTATAATCTTGTCCCCGGAAAGTGGTTTGCCGTCCGCGCCTTGCACCGCCGAACATTGATTCAAAAAAGCTGGAGAAATCGCCATCACCATCTGTATCAAAATACTGGCTGCCCGAAAACTGCTGCCCGCCCTGCTGTTGCCGTGACTGTCGCTGCTGTTCAAATTGTTCTGCGTGCTGCCAGTCTTTTCCATACTGGTCGTATTTTTTTCTTTTGACAGGATCGCTCAATACTTCGTTGGCTTCGTTTACCTGCTGAAATTTCTTTTGTGCTTCTTTATCGTTGGGGTTAAGGTCGGGGTGTAGTTTCCTGGCAAGCTTACGGTATGCTTTTTTTATGTCTTCTTCAGTCGCATTTTTTTCTATTCCCAAAATTTTATAATAATCAATGAAGTCCATGCTGTTTGATTTTAGTACTATAAAGTTACAATTCCACGGGTGAAAATTTCCTGCTAAAAAATGAGAAGTTTGCGGCCAGATTTCATGCAGCCGGGGTGCGGGTACATGGTTTTTTCATTGCGATGTTTGCTCATGGTTGAAATTTATTTTGCATGATATTTTTGTTATCGCTGCATGAACATGCTGTTAAATATGTACCGTGGTATTGAATTACTGCCTTTGTTTTTTCAACTTGCCGCAGGTTTTTCAAAAAGCATATCGGATGTAGCGGGCTGGATATTTATCCGGCCCTTCTAATAAAAAACGCAGGGACTGTCCCTGCGTTTACTTACCCTTGCAATGAAAGCTTACATGAAATGCCAGTAAGTTTCCTCGCGGTGAAAATTCGTATCAGGCCAGTGGTTCAGATCGAAGCCGGGTGCGTCTGCAAGCATCTCTTTGTTTCCCTTGAATACAAACATTTTTTCTCCGGGCCGCACTTCAAGCATATTGAACGGGATAGCGAAATATTTTACACCAATGCTCAGGAATCCCCCTAATTCCACCACCACGTAATCTATACTTCCTTTGGTGATATCAAGCATGATGTCTTCTATTTTGCCCATTGGTTCATCATTTTGATCGTGCACCTTGTCGCCGATAATGGAAGAGGCAGTCAGGTACCGCAACGGAACGTTAGGGTACAATTCATCCTGGTTTACACCGGTGAAATTGTCATCTTTTAACTTATCCATGGTTATTAATTTAGATGGTTAATAATGCTGATTCTTCTTCCTTAAAGGTACAACAATTACATTTTAGCACAATGTTCCTGGCAGGTGGTGGCGTGCTCGAGATGCTTACGCAAAACAGGCAGCATGCTGGAAGCCCAGGCTTTGATATCCGGATCTGCCTTGTCGCTGTTGGCTTCTTTTTCAAACTTGTCAATGGCGTTTTTATGGCCATCCACCATTTTATCACAATAGCTTTTGTCAAAATCCTTTCCTTTTTTTGCTGACAGATCTTTGTACACTTCGTTTGCATCATCAGACATAGACATCGGCAGGGTTACATTTTTTTTGGCTGCCAGCGACTGCAGATCAGTCATCGCTTTATTGTGGTCTTCTTCCAGCATTTTTCCGAGGTCTTTCACTTCACTCATATTTGCATTTTGCTGGGCCAGTTTACCCAAAGCAACCTCTTCCTGGTTGATGCCCGCGGCTGCCACTAAAAAGTCGGCGTCATTTTTCATCGCCGAACTGTCAAATTTTGCATCATTGGAATTTTCTGCGGCCATTTTTGAATCCTCTGTGTTGGAGTCGTTGTTACCGCAGGATGCAATCGTCATGGAGAACAGGACAGATGCAAGCAACAATCCATCCCTGATTAAATTCTTTTTCATTTTAAATAATGTTTAAAAAGTGTTGAAGTTATTTATCTCGTGTAGGGTGCTGAAAATTCCCTGCCAGAATAAATTCAGCATAAAAAGGCGCCGGGTGGGGAAACAATAGATTAATGTGGGGATAAATTCACCCTTATCAGCGGAATGTTGTGGCTGATATTACAGGTGTAATATAGAGGTGGCGCCGGAATAGTCAACCGTTTATGCCGGCGCATTTGTAGAATATTTAAAATGGCCTGAAGGGTTTACCTCCTGCCAGCACTTCCTGGCTGCTGGTATCAAAAGTTGCTTTTTCGCCTGATCGTACAGCCGCGTTCGTCATAATAGTGGCGATGGAATGATTGTAACCAGCTTCTACGGGGGCATGGGGTGTGTTCCTGCTGCGTATGCATTCCATCCAGTTGCGTATATGGTTCGACGTGAGCGTATCACCGCCCGTGTTGGCAGAAGCAACCACTTTCTCTGTAGCTGCCAGGCTCATCTCGGGCAACAAAAAAGGTTGCATTCCCATCGCATCTGCAAAATGTTTGGTGAGACCACCGGTTGGTGAAATTTTATTCGTGTTAAGATTCAGTTCGCCGCCATTGGAATAGTAAATCTCCGAAGGTCTTTCATCTCCATTGTGCATGCGTGAAGAAAAGCTTACCTGGAAACCACTGCT
>CAYVLT010000137.1:0-11528 GCA_964452405.1 uncultured Ferruginibacter sp. | reverse complement strand
CAACCCACAATGCCCCGGCGCAGGCACTGTATTTACTGCCACACCAAATAACACAGGCGCCAATCCTGCTTATCAATGGATGAAAAACGGCGTTGATATTGATGGAGAAACCGGCAACATTTATCAATCCAATTCATTAATAACCGGCGATACTATCCGGTGCCGGATGACGAGCGGCCTTACCTGTGGCAGTTTACAGGACGTGCAGAGTGAGCCAGTTATCATTGACGTGGCCTTACCATTGTACACCTTCACCGGCAGTGGCGACTGGAGTAATGCCGCTAACTGGTTGAACAATAAAATTCCTCCCACAAAGCTATTGCCCTGTTCTGAAATTTTGATCGATCCGATGGGTAACACAGAATGTTTGCTGAACGTGCAACAACTGATAACACCCGGAGCGAAACTTACCGTGGCACCCGGCAAAAAATTCAGGGTACAGGGTAACCTGGCACAACAATAAAAAATTATTTTTCATGGCAACCCACTGCATACCGCGGTGGGTTTGTTTTTTAAGGGATGCGGTGCCACCGAAAACATCAGCCGCTAATATCAATATCAAAACGATGCAGCAAGCCCGGCAAGCCCTGCAAAGAAAATTTTGCTTTCTTTATTTTGTTGATCGTGGGATCAATACTGTAATGTACTGCCGTACTGAAGTCTGCTTTTTCAAGATTGGTATGATCGAACACAGCGAGGTGCAGATCGCATTGATCAAACCGCACACCGCTGCAATCAGCTTCGGTGAAATCGGCTTCCTGTAAACTCGTACCTGTAAACCGGGTTTGTTTAAGACTGAGTTGATAAAACGAGGAAAGGTTAGCCACACAATGATCAAAAAGTATTTCGAGTCCCGTTTTCCTGCAATGTTCAAAATGAAGTCCTAATAATTTACACTGCGTGAAGCTGACTCCCAGCAGGCGGGTATCTCCAAGGGCCGCCAGGCTGAGATTACACTCCATAAAAGTACAATCCTGAAAAATCATTTGCGACAGGTTGGTTCCTGAAAAATTACAGTTGATGAAGGTACAGTCCTCGTATTGCCCTGTTGGCAAAGGGGCTGTTGTAAAATCAATCGTGTCGAAACGTTTTCCGGTTACCGTTGGCCTTTCCATTTGATTTTTTTTACCTGCAACAACGGAAGTTCCTGTGGCTGCAACAAAGCAAATGTATCGTAATTGCGCCTGTGCAGCCCGCGACCGGGTTATTTTTCCTTCCTTTTTTTGAGCATGCAATCCGTACATTTGCAAACTATTTTAACGCTGCCACCTGCAGCCTGGTACAAGAGTGCGACGCCACTGAAGCTGCCTCCTGCACCGGTGCCGGGCACATCATACAAACTTTCCGGCAAACCGGATCAATCATGGAACTGAGCAAAAATTTTTTACCGAACGAAACAGAAGCTAAATGGTACCAGCACTGGCTGGACAAAGGATATTTTAACAGCACCCCCGACGGGCGTGAACCTTACACCATCGTAATTCCACCGCCGAATGTTACCGGGGTGCTGCACATGGGGCATTGCCTCAACAACACCATTCAGGATATATTGATCCGCCGGGCCCGCATGGAAGGCAGGAACGCCTGCTGGGTGCCGGGAACCGATCATGCCAGTATTGCCACCGAAGCCAAGGTGGTAGCCATGTTGCGGGAAAGAGGCATCGCCAAATCATCATTGACCCGCGATGAGTTTTTACAATACGCCTGGGAGTGGAAAGAAAAATACGGCGGCATCATTTTACAACAACTGAAAAAGCTGGGCTGCAGTCTTGACTGGAACCGCACTTCCTTTACCATGGATGCGGACTACTACAAGAGCGTGATCAAAGTATTCATCGACCTGTATGAGAAAGGACTGATCTACCGCGGCAAAAGAATGGTGAACTGGGACCCGGTGAGTCTTACCGCCCTCAGCGACGAGGAAGTGATCTTTAAAGAGATCGATTCCAAATTATTTTATGTACGGTACAAACTGGCGCCGGGGCAGGAAGCAGTGGAAGGAATGGACAGCATCACGGTGGCGACTACACGCCCGGAGACCATCCTGGGTGATGTGGCTATTTGTGTTAACCCCGAAGACGAACGCTATAAAAGCATGATCGGTAAAAAACTGGTGGTGCCCATCATCAACAGGATCATTCCGGTGATCGCCGATGAATACGTAACCACTGATTTTGGAACCGGTGCGCTCAAGATAACGCCGGCGCATGACAAGAACGACAATATGCTGGGATTGAAACACCAGCTCAAAGCGATCGATACGCTGGATGCCACCGGCAAATTCACGGCTGCAGAGTTAATGGACGACGCTCCTTCTGCACAGGTATTAGCTTATGAAGGCATCGACCGGTTTGCCCTGCGCAAAAAGATCGTGGAAGATATTGCAGCGTTGGGACAACTCGTAAAAACAGAGGAATACAAGGGCCAGGTGGGTACCAGCGAACGAACAGGCGCTGTAATTGAAAGCCGCCTTTCGCTGCAATGGTTCATCAACATGCAGCAGTTTTTACAGAACAATCCTGAAACGCTGGCCTCCGTGCTGGATGATACCATTCGTTTTCATCCTGCCAAACTGAAAAACACTTACAGCCATTGGCTGGAAAATATTAAAGACTGGTGCATCAGCCGGCAACTTTGGTGGGGGCAACGCATTCCCGCCTGGTATGCGCCTGATGGAAGTTTCGTGGTTGCAGATTCGCTGGCAGCTGCCTTTGAAAAATTTAAGCAACAGCAACCGGCCATTGATATCAACAGCATCACCCAGGATGAAGATGTGCTGGACACCTGGTTTTCGAGCTGGCTGTGGCCGATGGAAGTATTCAAAGGCATCAGTGACCCCGGCAACAAAGAAGCCAGCTACTACTACCCTTCCACCACCCTGGTAACCGGGCAGGACATCATCTTTTTCTGGGTAGCCAGGATGATCATGGCCGGCTATGAATACGAAGACAAACCACCGTTTAAGGATGTGTATTTTACCGGGATGGTGAGAGACAAGCAGGGCAGAAAAATGAGCAAACAGTTAGGTAATTCGCCCGACCTGCTGGGGCTTATTGATCAATATGGCGCCGACGCTGTTCGGTTTGGCATCATGATCGCTTCCCCTGCCGGTAACGACCTGCTGTTTGATGAAAGCAGCCTGGAGCAGGGAAGAAATTTTAATAATAAACTCTGGAATGCCCTCAAGCTCGTAAAGATGTGGAGTGAACGCCAGTCGCCCGTTGAGCAGGATGCATCCAACCAACAATTTGCCATTAACTGGTTCAGCAACCGCCTGGCGCAGGTACAGGAAGAAGTGAATGGATTGATGAAACAGTTTCGCCTGAGTGAAGCCCTGAAAACGATTTACTCATTGATTTGGGACGATTTCTGCAGTTGGTACCTGGAATGGGTAAAACCCGGTTTTGAGCAGCCGATTGACACGGCGGTGTACCGGCAAACGGTGGGCTTCTTCGAATCGTTGATGCAGTTGTTACATCCTTTTATGCCTTTTATTACCGAAGAAATATACCACCAGTTGGGCAACCAGGCAGTTGATCTTTGTGTTACACTTACAAAAGAACAACCAGCAGCAAACAATACATTGTTGACCCAGGGCGACCTGCTGAAAAAAGTGATCAGCAACCTGCGGGATGCCCGGAACAAAAACCAGCTGAAACCGAAAGAGTGCATCAAATTATCCATCCAAACCGCTGATGCGCCCGGCTATGAGCCCATCACCGGCATCTTATTGAAACAGGTGAATGCCGAATCGATCAGGTTTGTAGCGGAAGCCCTGCCCAACAGTATTGTGGTGGCGGTTGAAAAAGATAAGTTTTATATCGAATCGGAAAAACAACTAGACAGCGGCACCTTAAAAACCGACCTGCTCAAGGATCTTGATCACCAGCGTAACTTCCTGCAATCAGTAATGAAAAAACTCGGGAATGAACGCTTTGTGCAAAATGCAAAGCCTGAAGTGATTGCACTGGAGGAAAAGAAAAAAGCGGATGCTGAAGCAAGGATCAAAACCATCGAAGAAAGTTTGGCTGCCCTGGGCGAGTAACCGGGGAATGCAATTACAATGATAGATTAATGTTAAAATGCAATAGAGATACTAAACCCTGCTTAAATTCGTTGTAACAAAAACGACAGGATGAATAAATTATTACTCACCGTATTATTGTTCACCGGCATTTCGGCTGCGGCACAGGTGCGACCAACCACCAAACAGCCCGCCTCCACCCCCATCGTTAAATGGAAACCACCCGTGGTCAAAACCTTTTTAGCGAAATTCACCGGCGTGGATGCCACCTGTTCGGCTGAAGAAGGCAAACAGATCATCACCCTTCCCCTGCGGATTGTAGACGAAAAAAATAACAGTTACCTGGTTACTTCCTATCAACTGGCTTATCGCCGCCTGGCGGTAAAAGAGGACGAGAACACCGGGGAAACCACGCCTACGACCGACCTGGTGGCACAACGTTTTACCGAAACTCCCTTATCAGGCATCTGGAAAACCAGCATCATCGAACAATTACAAAAGGGAGAAGAATTGTTTTTCTTCGACATCATTGTGAGCGATGGCAAAGGGCACCGCTTTTTTGCACCCGATCTAAAAATCTCTATTCAATAAACCTGGTGGCTTTAATCGTTAAAACGGTAAACCCCGGGGCTATTCCTGTTATACAGCAGCTGGTAAATATTACCTGGCCGGCCACTTATGGATCCATACTCAGCCCGGGGCAACTGGATTATATGTTGCAGTTGATCTACAGCGACCAGGCACTGCAGGATCAATTTACCAGGGGCCATCATTTTATCATTTGTTATGACGACGGGCAGCCTGTGGGCTTTGCATCCTTCGGAATATTGGAGGAAATGACCGACGTTGTTAAACTGCATAAATTATATGTACTGCCCAACCAGCAGGGAAAGGGCATTGGCAGGTTACTGATCGAACAGGTAAAACAGGAGATAGAACCCCTCCGCCGCCTGCAACTGAACGTGAACCGCCACAACAAGGCATTGCATTTTTATACAAGGTCCGGTTTCAATATACTTCGGGAGGAGGACATTAACATTGGCCACGGCTATTTCATGAATGATTACATCATGGAATTAAGCTGGTAAACCCTTCCTGCGGCCACCGCAATTCCAGGTTAATCTTTGCCGTTAGTCCCACACAAGCTGGTGTGTCTGCTTGATGATACCGATCACGAACACGCTTTGTACATGGCCCATATTTTCCACCTGGCTGAGTTTGTTCACATGAAAATCGTGGTAAGCATTCATGTCTTCACTCACCACTTTCAACATAAAATCAAACTCACCGCTGATATTGTAACATTCTATTACTTCCGTCATGGCATTGATGGCCTTGATGAATTTGGTGCCGGCGGTTTTGTTGTGTTCCTTTAACCGGACATAACAGATAGCGATCAGTCCTTTTTTTACCCGGGTATGATCCACCAGCGTTGCATATTGTTTGATCACACCGCTCGCTTCCATCCTTTTGATCCTTTCATGTACCGGCGTGGTGCTGAGATGCACTTTATCGGCTATTTCCTTTACCGTCATCCGGGCATTTTGTTGCAACAGGGCCAGGATGGAAAGATCTTTGGCATCCAGTGCCGGGGATGAGATAGCTGTTTGTTCTGTTTTGCTGGCTTTTGACATTGCTAAAAAGGATTTTATACTACCAAAAGGTCTTTAATGTTATTTTATTCCAAATTTATAGAATTCCTTAGAATAAAATTCTATGAATAGTACATTTGTGACCTAAACTAATTCAACATGTCAACAATCGCCAGTTCATCCATCGATTTCAGCCTGAAATACAAAGTGGCTGACATGAGCCTCGCCGAATGGGGCCGTAAAGAAATAAAACTTGCCGAAGCTGAAATGCCCGGCTTAATGAGCATCCGTGAAGAGTTTGGTCCGAGCCAGCCGCTCAAGGGAGCCCGCATTGCCGGTTGCCTGCACATGACCATTCAAACCGCTGTACTCATTGAAACCCTCATCGCCCTGGGCGCTGAAGTGAAATGGAGCTCCTGCAATATCTTTTCCACGCAAGACCAGGCTGCCGCTGCCATCGCTGCTGCAGGCATTGGCGTATATGCCTGGAAAGGTCAAACCCAGGAAGAAGCTGACTGGTGCATTGAACAAACCCTGTTTTTCGGCAGCGCCGACAAACCCCTGAACATGATCCTTGATGATGGTGGTGATCTTACCAATATTGTATTTGACAAATATCCTGAGCTGATCGCCAATATCAAAGGCCTGTCAGAGGAAACGACTACCGGCGTGCACCGCCTGTACGAAAGAATGGCTAAAGGCACTTTGCCGATCCCTGCCATCAATGTAAACGACTCCGTTACCAAATCAAAATTCGATAACAAATACGGTTGTAAAGAATCCCTCGTGGATTCCATCCGCCGGGCTACTGATGTGATGATGGCTGGTAAAGTAGCCGTGGTAGGTTCTTATGGTGACGTGGGTAAAGGTTCTGCTGCTTCTTTAAGAGGAGCCGGTTGCCGCGTGATTGTAACCGAGATCGACCCGATCTGTGCATTGCAGGCTGCAATGGATGGCTACGAAGTGAAACCAATGGTGAAAGCTGTTCCTGAAGCCGACATCATCGTTACCGCTTCCGGCTGCCGCGACTTGATCACGGAAAAACATTTCCGCCTGATGAAGGACAAAGCCATCGTTTGTAACATCGGTCACTTTGATATTGAAATTGACATGGCCTGGCTGAATAAAAATTATGGTCATACCAAAGACACCATCAAGCCACAGGTGGATATCTACAATATCGAAGGTAAAGACGTGATCATCCTGGCCGAAGGTCGTTTGGTTAACCTGGGTTGTGCAACCGGTCACCCATCTTTCGTGATGAGCAACTCCTTCAGCAACCAAACACTGGCGCAGATCGAGCTGTGGACAAACCACGATAAATACGAAAACAAAGTGTATGTGTTGCCGAAACACCTCGATGAAAAAGTTGCCCGTCTCCACCTGGCTAAAATTGGTGTGGAACTGGATGAACTGACACCGGCACAGGCGGAATACCTCGGCATTCCGCAGCATGGTCCGTTCAAGGCTGAGCACTACCGCTATTAATAGTTTTCTCTTTGTGAAAAGATACAACCCCGCCTGCAAACAGGTGGGGTTTTTAATGCGTCCCTGTTTGCTGGAGCCGTCAATAAAAGCAATGTAACCTTTGCCGGGAAGCCACTATTCTCCCGGTACTCCCGGCAGGAAATACACAGGCATCCAGGCTACTAACTGGCACCCCTACCCTGTTATACGGTCCTGCACCGGCGCCTCCCGGATGCAATCCTCCTTCCACCAATGACCGGTGGAAAATATTTTTTTCTATCGGGTAAATAAGTCCTAATTTGCTGTAAACCCTTAATTGATCTATCCCATCCAATTAGGTCCATCTGTACCTGAACGTTAACTGAGTTATTCAATACCATTTTGATCATTTAAGAGCTGTGCTGTTGCCAGGGCAATGGGTGCAATGCCTTGTTATCCGCTTTCGTATGGGAGTGAGAGCAGCGAAGCTATAACTACAATCAAATGGTAAGCTCAGTTTTATGACACATCGTATTTTACTGGAGAAGTTGGTTCACCACGAATCACTCCGCATCGGCATCTATTTTGAAGCAGACAAACTGCTCAGCAAAAAGGCCCGGGCAATCGGTGCCAGTTGGTCAAAAACATTCAGGTGCTGGCACCTGCCCTACAACAAAAAAAATTACGGCATCATCACTGCCATGTATTCTGATTGCGAGATATGCCTGGCAGACAGCACGGCCACTCCCACCAGGATACAGCAGCCTGTAATAAAAAAGATCTTACTGCCCACAGAAATGGTGCCGGTTGCCAGGTCGCTCCCGGCAAAAGAGGCATTCGCTGCAATACCCTCAGCCAACAACCAGGAAGAATTTGACCGGTATCGTGAAAGACTTGTTTTAAAGGGTTATTCGCCCAATACGCGGCGAACCTACTGCAACGAATTCAGTACCTACCTGCAGCAACTGCGCAATACCCCGGCCCAGGAGATGACGGTTGAAAGACTGAGTTCGTATTTTTTCTACTGTCACCAGTTTTTACGGCTTTCCGAAAACACCATTCATAGCCGTTTGAATGCGCTGAAATTTTATTACGAACAGGTGCTCGACAGGGAGAAATTCATGTGGGAGATACCCCGGCCAAAGCGCCAACTGATCTTACCCAAGGTGATCAGTGAAGAAAAGATCATCAAAGGCATCTTATCGGTACAGAACGCAAAACACAAAGCCATACTGGTGATCGCCTACAGCGCCGGGTTGAGGGTAAGTGAAGTGGTGAACCTGAAACTTTCACACATCAACAGCGACCGGATGCAGATTTTCATCGAACGGTCGAAAGGGAAAAAAGACAGGATGGTGAGTTTAAGCAGTTTTGCGTTGAAAGTATTGCGGCAATATTTCCTGTTGTTCCGGCCTAAAACCTGGCTATTTGAGGGACAAGAGCCCGGTAGCCAGTATAGTACCCGGAGTGCACAGTCGGTTTTCCGGGAAGCTTACGGGCACCTGGGTTTACCTGCCGGCGCCAGTTTTCACAGTCTGCGGCATAGTTTTGCCACCCATTTGCTGGAGAATGGAACGGATATCAAGTTCATCCAGGAAATTCTTGGCCACAACGACATCAATACTACGCTGCGGTACACGCATGTGAGTCAAAAGGCGTTGGAGTTGATCGAAAGTCCCCTGGATAAAATCGTTCGTAAACTGGGTCTCTGACCAGCCGCGTTTTTTGGATTGTTATACCCGCCATTTTCCTCGCTTTTGATATTGTCAACATTCATTTACGCAATTCATTTTCCTGCGCTTTTTCCCCCATCAATTTGGTTATCAAGCGGCGACTTATATTGTTGAAAAAAGTGGAGCTGTAAAAAGGTGCGTATATTTAAGAGTTGGGCGATATTTATAATCATTCCGGTACTGGAAAAACTTTCTGACATTTAGATACAAATTTATTATGGCCAAAATCAATCTCGACGCACTAATACAAAGGGAAGACTTTGAAGTACAGGACACCATTAATCCGGGAAAGAAAAAAGAAACTATATCAATCGAAGACTTAAAAACTGATTCATTTTTCTTTTCAAATATTCGTAAGCCAGACTTCCAACGTGAAACTAATGAATGGGATGCAAAAAAAATTGCTGATTTTATAGAAAGCTTTTTGGATGGGGATCTTATCCCAGCGCTTATATTGTGGAGAAGCCCTTCAGGATATGTATTTGTAATCGATGGCTCACATCGTCTTAGTTCACTATATGCTTGGATTAATGACGATTTTGGTGATGGTAAAATTTCAAAAATGTTTTATGATGGTATAATCCCGGAGGACCAAATTCAATTAGGCGAAAACACAAAAAAGCTAATCCGAAAAAGAATTGGTTCATACGAAGACTTCAAACTTGCACTTACAAATCCGGAAAAAGTAAAACCGGTTATTATTCAACGAGCAAAAAATTTAAGTGCACTTGCAATTCAACTTCAATGGGTTGAAGGCGATGCAAATAAAGCTGAAAGTTCATTTTTTAAAATTAATCAGCAGGCTGCGCCAATAAATAAAACTGAGCTGATATTGCTTGAATCTAGAAAAAAACCTAACTGCATATCTGCCAGAGCAATTATCAGAAGTGGTAAAGGACATAAATATTGGTCTGGCTTTACATCAGAAAATCAATTAAAGGTCCAAGAACTTGCAAAAGAGATTAATGCTATTCTATTTGCGCCACCTCTACAAACCCCTATAAAAACTCTTGACATTCCAATTGGAGGAAAGGTATATTCTGCCCAAACCCTGCCTTTAATTCTAGACTTCGTCAACATTGCAAATGATGTAGGCGATAATTTCAAAGAAAATCTTCCTGATGACAATACAGGTGAAATAACAATAAAGTATCTAGAAAAAGTAAGAAAAATTGCTTACCGAATTAATAGTAATCATCCCTCATCCTTAGGTTTGCATCCCATAGTATATTTTTATTCTCAAGACGGACGGCATAAAGTAGCATCTTTTTATGCAACTATTGCTTTTGTTATGAAACTAGAATCAACAAATCAATATCAAAAATTTATAACTGTCCGTGCCAATTTTGAATTCTTCATATTGAAATATGACTATCTAATACAACAAATCGTAAGACGATATCGAGGAGCATTTGCTAGTTTTCCATTTATTACAGAATTTTATTTTGCCGTTATAAATGAATTAGCCAAGCCAAACATCACTTTGGATATTGTTGCAGCAGACTTAGCAAAGACAGACAAATACAATTACTTATCTCTAATGACAGAAAAGGAGTTAGTAACTTCTAGTGAATTCAACACTGAGCGAAAATCAGCAGTATATATCAATGAAGCACTTAATGCGGCGCCAAAATGCAAAATTTGCAACGGATTTATTCATAGAAATTCAATCTCTATCGACCACATTAAAAGGAAGCAGGATGGTGGCTTAGGTTCGGTGGACAATGGACAATTATCTCATCCATTTTGTAATACAGGTGTAAAGAACTAGTGAAAACATCGCCCAACAAAAGTATTGCAGCAATTGGGGCTTGACGGAAGATCAATCGGCAGTTTTTCAAAGCCCAACTTCAGTCCGGGCAGGACAAGCAACTTTGAACTTTAAAATTTAACTTCAACAAAATAACTTTTTTCAGCAGCGGTTGTGGGCGGACGGAATTCTAAAACCCCAACTGACTGCAATACTCGAACGTTACCTGCAAGCCTTTCAGACACTCCATAAAACATCAACGTATAAAAAAACATGAGACAATACGACTTAATTGCGGACAAAATAGAAGAGGTGATTCGCCAAATGTTTCATGCTGTACAGACAGAATATTCCAATGAATTTGCGTATTCACTTTTATTTAATCCAAACAAGGGTCAAACTTGGTTTGTAGTTCTTTTTTCTCCGACAATTTCCAATTTCAAAAAGGCACTCCAAAACGGAACTTGCTATTTTCTTTATAGTTATTTAGTTGACAACTTTTCAAAAGACGAAGTTCTTAGAAATATAGACATCTATACAAGTTTTGAAATTGGTGACCGACCCACAACAAATGAGGCTTACGACACATTATTATCAAAGATTAGTAACAAGTTGGAGAGATTGCGCAAAACCAACGAATCTGCCGACCAAACAATTTGTAGTGACTGTGGACATGATTTCAATGAACATCTGCTAATGACATTCAGGAATGACGAAACTGAAGCACCAAAGGAAGGTTGGATAATGTGCCCTGTAGAAATCTGTACATGTTTTAAAACTTGGAGTGCTAGTTATTCGGGTTGACAATCTCTTTGTAACACAGGCTATGCAGGTAACATGGTATTACTGCAAGTCTGGCTGGACGGAAGAACAATGAACAGTTGTAAAAAGCCAAACTTCAGTCCGGGCAGGACAAACAACTCCTAGCAACGGTAGTTATACGCAACTTTTTAATCTAAATTCATCATCCGCAACCCGGCAGA
>CAYVLT010000136.1:0-11583 GCA_964452405.1 uncultured Ferruginibacter sp. | reverse complement strand
ACACATTCGCAGTACGCAGCTACGAAGGAAAGGAAAAAACACAGGATTAAAAAATTGTGAAATCCCAATACCCCAGTGTTAATACCAAGGGTGAAGAGTATGAGCTGCTGGTAAAAAACAGGATGCAGCATATCCTCGACAGTACAAGGGATAAAGCCATCTACCCGGTTGTTGGAAGTTCTTACCAGAAGTGCAAAGAGAATGAACTGAACCTTGGTCTCGACCTGCAGGGCGGTATGAGTGTAACCATGGACGTTAGTCTGGAAGGTTTGTTGAAATCACTCAGCAATAACAGCAAGGATCCCGCATTGCTAAAAGCACTGCAGGTGGCCAATGCACAAAAAACCGGCAGCGATAAAGATTATATCACGCTTTTTGCAGATGCTTACCTGCAGCAAAACCCCGGCAGCAAACTGGCAGGTGTATTTGGCGGAGCCGGCAAGCAGATAAAAGTAACTGACAACAATGAGCAGGTGTTGGCACAGATCAGGACCATTTCACAGGGTGCGATCGAGGAAACCTACAAGATCCTGTTGAAACGTATTGATAAATTTGGTGTGGCCCAGCCCAATATTAACCTGGATAAAAACAAAGGTATCATCCAGGTGGAACTGGCCGGTGTAACCGACAAACAAAGAGTTAGGGATTACCTGCAGGCAAGTGCCAACCTCCAGTTCTGGGAAGTGTACAATATCGGTGAGATCGCCACTTCACTCGAAGCTGCCGATAAAGCCGTGGTGGACAATATCAGCGGCGGCGACACTGCCAAAGCAGCCTTGAATAAAAATGCATTCTTAAAGATCATCAACCCGATGAATCCGCAAACGGATAAAAACGGCAAGCAGGTTTACCCCGCTGCCATCGGAAGCATTGCCCTGAAAGATACCGGCACATTCAACAGCTACATGAATATGGATGCGGTGAAAAACAGTTTTCCCGGCGATATGAAATTTTTACTGGGGGCCGAAGAAAAAGTAGAAAAAACAGGTGACCGTTACTATCCTTTATATGCAATCAAAACCGTGCCTGGCAGCGATAAGGCCAAGCTGGAAGGTGATGGCGTGGAAGAATCAAGCCAGAGTTACGATGAAAAAGGCCGCCCTTCCATCAAAATGCAGATGACCCCGCTGGGATCAAAAATATGGTCGAAACTCACCGGCGACAACGTGAACAGGCCCATCGCCATTGTACTGGATGATGTGGTGTATTCTGCACCGAATGTAAATGGCCAGATCGACGGGGGCAACTCCGAGATCGCCGGCAGCTTCACTATTGAACAGGCACAGGATCTTGCCAACATCTTAAAGAGTGGTAAAACCAATGCCCCTGCCAAGATCGTTGCAGAGCAGGTGGTTGGTCCTACCCTTGGTAAAGAATCAGTAAATGGCGGTGCGATGGCATTCGGCATTTCGTTCCTGGTAATTTTTGCCCTGATGCTGGTATATTATAACACCGGTGGATGGGTTGCCAATATTTCACTGATCCTGAACCTGCTGTTTACCGTTGGTGTACTCATTGCCATGGGCTTTACGCTCACTGCAGCCGGTATCGCCGGTTTGGTACTTACCGTAGGTTTGGCAGTGGATACGAATGTGATCATTTTTGAAAGGATCAAAGAAGAGCTCACCAAAGGTAAATCTTACCAGCAGGCTGTAAACGACGGGTACAGGCGCTCACTGGCACCGGTGATCGATGCCCACGTAACCACGTTCTTAACCGCCGCTATCCTCTTCATCTTTGGTCTCGGACCTGTGCTTGGTTTTGCCACCACGCAGATGCTGGGTATCACCTTGTCGCTTTTCTGCGGTATCCTGGTATCAAGACTTATTACTGATTTCTGGACCAATAAAAACCGTCACTTCAATTACTTTACCGGTATCTCCAAGCGGGTGTTCAAACACGCCAGCTTTAAATTTATCGAATACAGGAAGGTAGCCTACGGTATTTCTATCGGTGTGGCTTTACTCGGTATCAGCTCATTCTTTAACGGCTTCCACCAGGGTGTGGAATTCAAAGGAGGCCGCAGCTATACGGTTAAGTTTGACCAGGCAGTAAAAAATTCAGATGTACAGGACGACCTGAAAAAAGCGTTTGGCGGTGATTTCCCCATCATCAAAACCGTGGGTGATAACAAGCACCTCAACATCACCACTTCTTACCTGAAAGGTGTTGACAATGCGGATGCACAGGTACAGCAAAAACTGTTTGAAGGTCTTACCAAAGTATTGCCAAACGTAACGTATGAGAACTTTGCCAAAAATTATATCCAGAGTTCACAAACGGTGCAGCCCACCATTTCTGAAGACCTGAAACGCGGTGCCGTAAAAGCGACCCTGTTCTCCATCTTCTTCATCTTTATTTATATCCTCATCCGCTTCCGCGACTGGAGGTATTCATTCGGAACCATTGTGGCCTTGCTGCACGACGTATTTGTAACACTGGCTGTATTCTCCTTCCTCAAAAACGTGGTGCCGTTCCCGTTAGAGATCGACCAGCATTTTATTGCGGCAGTATTAACGGTGATTGGTTTCAGTATGAACGATACGGTGATCGTGTTTGACCGTATCCGTGAATACAGCAAAGGATCCAAGGCAAGTGAAAAAGGTAATATCATCAACCGGGCCATCAATGATACGCTGAGTCGTACGGTGATGACCTCTTTAACGGTATTCCTTACCATCCTCATCCTCTTCATCTTTGGTGGAGAAGTAACAAGGGGTTTTGCCTTTGCGATGCTGATTGGTGTGATCACCGGTACTTACTCTTCTATTTTCGTAGCAGCGCCAATACTGGTTGATTTTGCCAAAGACAAACCTTTGGGTGAAGCGGAGATCATCAGTACCGAAGCAAAGCCGGAAGTAAAAACTGCGATGACTAAAAAGGTATAAACAAGTACACAATATTTGCCACCGCCCTGTACACAACGGGGCGTTTTTTTTTGAGCCATAGCCGCGCCGCATGCTGGCTGATGCGCTTTACCATTATCTTTGGGCAGGATGAAAAAAGCATTGCTGCAGCTACATATCGCGGTATTCCTGGCAGGCTTCACGGCCATACTGGGTAAACTCATCGGCTTGAACGAGGGTTTGCTGGTATGGTACCGCCTGGCTATCACTGTGGCCACACTTGGGCTGCTCCTGTTTCTCCGCAAAAAGCTGGAACGCCTGTCACTAAAGGATGCGTTGCGGATCTTCGGTGTGGGCTTTATCGTTGCGGTACATTGGGTGAGTTTTTATGGTAGTGTGAAATATGGCAACGTGTCCATTGCCGTGGTGTGCATTTCGGGTTCCGGCTTTTTCACTGCTTTTTTCGACCCGCTGATCTATGGAAGAAAGATATCTCCTGTTGAAGTGATGCTGGGCGCACTGGCACTCGCGGGCATATACATTATTTTTGATTTTCACCCCCAGTACAAGCTCGGGATCGCTTTTGGCGTGGTGTCGGCCATTGGCAGTTCCCTCTTCCCTATTTTCAACAAACGCCTCCTGCAAAAGCACAGCCCTGAAACCCTTACCCTGTATGAATTGGGTGGCGGCCTGCTGGCGCTGTCACTGCTGATACCCTTGTACCTGCGGGCCTTCCCGGCCGGTTATTACCTGCCCACCGGCACCGATTGGGGCTGGCTGCTGGCCCTGGCCTGGATCTGCACGGTACTGTGCTTCGACCTGCAGTTGAATGCCCTTAAAAAACTGAGCCCCTTCACCAGCAACCTGGCCTATAACCTTGAGCCCGTGTATGGCATCCTGCTGGCATTTGCGTTGTTCAATGAAAATAAAGCCCTTCACCGTCAGTTTTACCTGGGTGTGGGCATGATATTGCTGGCCGTGGTGGTGCAGATGTGGCGGGTTTGGTACAGCCGCAGGCGCCTGGTGGCCGTATAAACGGCTGATACAGGAAGATATTCACAGTGGGAGAAAAAAAATACGTTCCGGGGCATAAAATATAAAATCTTTGCTTACCTTCGCCGTCCAAAAAATTAGTACTATGGCTAGAGTATGTCAGGTGACCGGAAAGAAGCCTATCACAGGTAACAAAGTGTCGCACTCAAATATCAAGACAAAACGCAGGTTTTTACCGAATTTACAAACCAAGCGTTATTTCTTTGCGGAAGAAGATAAGTGGATCACACTGAAAGTATCTTCAGAAGCGATCCGCACCATCAACAAAAACGGCCTGTTATCAGTTGTAAAAGAACTGAGGGCTGCCGGTGAAAAGATCTAAACATACCCGCAGGTAAGAGTTCTCTTTTACCGCTTAACCGATCAACGTAATAAACTATTTAATCATACTACAATGGCAAAAAAAGGTAACAGGGTGCAGGTGATTTTGGAATGTACAGAGCATAAAACCAGTGGTCAGCCAGGCACCAGCCGCTACATCAGCACCAAAAATAAAAAAAACACCCCTGAAAGGCTTGAGTTGAAAAAATTCAACCCGATCCTGAAAAAGGTAACGGTGCATAAAGAAATCAAGTAAACCGGTTGCAGTACTGGCAACGGGCTAAGCGAATAACTTATTTCCGGCCGGTCTTACAGCCTTTCAACTTATCAAACTTTTCAATTTAATACAATGGCAAAAGTAGCTTCAAAAAACGCGAAAATTAAAGACTCCAAAGCTTCTGCTGAAGCTAAGAACTGGACAAAAGTGATCCGTGCGGTTAGAAGCCCTAAAACAGGCGCTTACACCTTCAAGGAAACAATTGTACACAAAGACAAAGTGAAAGATTATTTAGCCCAGTAATTTACCTGTGCTTTAAATATACCAAGCTGTCCTGAGTGATTCCGGGACAGCTTTCTTTATTTTTGCCCACCACTTAAATTTGTTGTTATGGGATTGTTCGATAAACTGTTTGGAAAGAAAGAACAAAAGGAAAGTCTTGACCAGGGCCTCCAAAAGACCAAGGAAGGATTTTTCAGCAAGATCACCAAGGCCATCGCCGGCAAAAGTACGGTGGATGAGGAAGTGCTCGACAACCTTGAAGAAGCGCTGGTGGGTGCAGATGTGGGTATCGATACCACGGTGGCCATCATTGAACGCATTGAAAAAAGGGTGGCAAAAGATAAGTACCTCAATGTGGCTGAACTGAATGGCATCCTCAAGAGCGAAATTGAAAATGTATTGGTGGATGCACCACAGGATAACAGTTACCAGCAATATGAACTGCCGGCCGGTCACAAACCGCACGTAATATTGGTGGTGGGCGTAAATGGTGTGGGTAAAACCACCACCATCGGCAAGCTGGCCCATAATTTTTCACTGGCCGGTAAATCAGTATTGCTCGGTGCTGCGGATACCTTCAGGGCGGCAGCGGTAGATCAACTCACTATCTGGAGTGAAAGAACCAATGTACCCATTGTTAAAAAGGAAATGGGCAGCGACCCGGCTTCAGTAGCTTACGATACCGTGATCAGCGGCGTGGCCAGGAATTCGGACGTGATCATCATTGACACCGCAGGACGTTTGCACAACAAGGCGCACCTTATGGACGAACTGAGCAAGATAAAAAGAGTGATACAAAAAGTGATACCGGAAGCGCCGCATGAAGTGATGCTGGTACTGGACGGCAGCACCGGTCAGAATGCGCTGGAGCAGGCCAAACATTTCACCGCTGCCACCGACGTTTCTGCATTAACCATCACGAAGCTGGATGGCACTGCCAAGGGAGGTGTGGTGCTGGCCATTGCCCACCAGTTTAAGATACCCGTAAAATTTATTGGCGTAGGCGAAAAAGCGACGGACCTGCTGGTATTTGATAAAAAAGATTTTGTAGATGGTTTATTTGGCGGCATTGCCTGACCTGTTGCCCATAACCTGGTTAATTTTTCAACATGATAAAAGTTGGTGAATACAATACACTTCGAGTGCTGCGGATAGCGGCTTTCGGCGCTTACCTGGATGATGGCGCTTCGGGCATTTTACTGCCCAATCGTTTTATGCCGAAGGGACTTGATATCGGCGATGAAGTAAAAGTATTCATTTACCATGATGGAGAGGATCGGTTGATCGCCACCACCCAGCAGCCCAAAGGCATCCTGGGCGACATTGTAAAATTGCGGGCCGTAAGCACCAACCCACAAGGGGCTTTTTTAGACAATGGTTTGATGAAAGACCTGTTTGTACCGAAAAGCAAACAGGTGTTCGATATGCGGCCCAATGGCGACTACCTGGTGAAGATCTACCTTGATGAACAGACCGGCCGTTTAGCAGCCACTGAAAAAATTGATCCATATTTAAGTAATGAACACCTCACGGTGGCAGAGCTGGAAGAGGTTGACCTGGTGGTGTACCGCAGAACTGATATCGGTTATGTGTGTATCATCAACAACCTGCATACCGGCGTGTTGCATCAAAATGAAATTTACAGGAATATCTCGGTGGGTGATACATTCAGGGGCTTCATCAAAAAAATATATCCTGAAAGCAACGAAAGGCAGGAACGTTTCCGCATTGATGTGGCAGCAGGAAAAAGAGGATATGAACGCGTGGAAGACGAATCAAAAAAAATACTGCGCCTGTTACAGGAACACAATGGTTTTCTTCCCTATCATGATAAAAGTAACCCTGAAGATATTTACGATTTCTTTGGCATGAGTAAGAAAACCTTTAAAATGACCACCGGCAACCTGTTCAGGGAGCGAAAGATCGCCTTCGAAAAAAACGGCATCCGGTTATTGTAAGCAACTACAGATTGCGGTTCTTTTCCAGGATAATTTCCGCTGCAATACTCACGGCAATTTCTTCCGGTGTCTGGCTCCTGATCGAAAGGCCAACAGGCGCTTTCACCTGGTCCAGTTGCGCCTGGTTCACTCCTTCTGCCCGCAACTGCTCAAATAATTTACCGATCTTATGCCGGCTGCCCAGCATGCCAATATACCTGAAAGGCTTTCCGGCCAGGGCTTTCACTACCGCATGGTCAGTGCGATACCCGAAAGTCATGATCACCACAAAATCGCTGGAAGCAGGAACGATCATTTTTTCAAGGTCAGCATAATCCGCCACAACGATCATTTCATGAACATACCTGTTTTGTTCCATGGTGTTCAAAGCCGGCCGGTTATCATATAAACGAATATAAAAATCCAGTCCGCTGGCCAACTGCGACAAGGCCAGGGCACAATGGCCGCCACCGATGATATAGAGATTGTTTTTAAAGCCCAGTTTTTCAACCAGGATAAAATCGTTTGTTCCCGACAGTTGCAGTGAATAGGGCCGGGTTGGAACCGCCTCTTTGTAAACAATTCCTCCAGGACTGAGCTGCAGGGTTGCAGGGCGGTTTTGCTGCAGCGCCAGTGTGATCTGCTCCACGTTAAAAAGGTCCGCCTGCTGCACCTGGTACATGAAGATGGTTTGTTCGCCGGAACAGATCATCCCGCTTTGATTTTTCGCAGCTTCCTTATCATGTACCTGCTGCTGCACCAGTGGTTCCGTGGAGCCTGCGGCCAGCTTTGCCTTTGCCAGTTCCACAAACTTGTGCTCCATGATTCCGCCGCCGAGCGAACCACTCATCGCTCCTGCTCCATTTACAGTCATCATAAATCCCTGCCGGCCCGGGCTGCTGCCGCTGCTTTCGAGCACATACAACAACATCACCGGCACATGCGCCTGCATGCTGTGAAGGATCAGTTGCCAGGCAGGTAATTGTTTGTGCATAGCTGTATAAAAATGATCGTCAACAGAAAAAATCAACCGGTATCTACCTGCATACCTGGTGCTGGCATCCCGGTTCAACGATAACAGTGGTTATTTTTTCCGGAAAAATATCCGCACCGGCACACCGGTGAATTTAAAATTTGCCCGTAGTTGATTTTCGAGGTAATTCCTGTACGGCGTTTTGATATCGTCCGGGTAATTCGCAAAAAAAGCAAAGGAAGGAACCACCACCGGTAACTGTGTTACATATTTTATCTTCACCGCATTACCCCGCACCACGGGTGCATGATAGGCTTCCACGGCTTTCAGCATCACATCATTCAGCCGGGAAGTGGGAATATGTTGTTTCCTGTTTTCATACACTTCCAACGCCAGTTCAATGGCCTTGAATATCCTTGTTTTTTCAGTAGCAGAAATAAACAGGATCGGAAGATCACTGAAGGGCGCAAATCTTTTTTTCAATTGCAGTTCATAGTCGCGTGCGGTATTGGTTTCTTTCTGCACCAGGTCCCACTTGTTCACCAGCACCACGATGCCCTTACCCTTTTTAACCGCCATCGAAATGATGTTGAGATCCTGGGCAGACACGCCCTGCTTGGCATCCAGCACCAATAAACAAACGTCTGCTTCATCCATGGCTTTCACCGCCCGGATCACTGAATAAAATTCCAGGTCTTCATTCACCTTGGCTTTGCGGCGGATACCGGCCGTATCAATCAGGATAAATTCTTTTCCATACAGGTTGTAATGGGTATGGATCGTATCCCGGGTAGTGCCAGCAATATCACTTACAATGGTACGCTCCTGCCCGATCAATGCATTCAGTAAAGAAGACTTTCCCACGTTCGGTTGGCCGATGATGGAGAATTTTGGTAATTGCCGGTCTTCAGGTTTTGCTTCATCGTCCTTTATCAGCGCCACAATATCATCAAGCACTTCTCCCACACCGGTACCGCTGATGGAAGACATAAAGTAGATATGTTCAAACCCAAGACTGTAAAATTCAGAAGCTTCCAATAAGCGGTCGTGGTTATCCACTTTGTTCACCACCAGGAAGACCGGCTTGGATGTTTTGCGCAGAATATCTGTCATGGCCTCATCCAGGTCGGTGATGCCGGTGGCCACATCCACCATGAATACGATCACATCGGTTTCATCCAGCGCAATCAACACCTGCTTCCTGATCTCCTTTTCAAACACGTCTTCACTTTTGGCAACGAAGCCCCCGGTATCCACCACGTTGAATGATTTGCCCACCCATTCCGCCACGCCGTATTGCCTGTCGCGGGTTACGCCACTCATATCATCCACGATGGCCTTACGCTGCTCGAGTAAGCGGTTGAAAAAAGTGCTTTTGCCCACATTGGGCCGCCCGACTATTGCTACTGTAAAACTCATATTTGCTTTATTTAACGATCACTGCTGACCGTTTTGTTCATTATTAATTGCCGGCAGATTTTTATCAATACCCGTATTCCCGGAGCTGGAGCTCGTTGTCTCTCCACCTGGGACGTACTTTCACAAACAATTCAAGAAACACTTTACTGCCCAGGAAGGTTTCAATGTCCTTTCTTGCCATTGTGCCGAGTTGTTTGATCATTTTTCCTCCTTCGCCGATGATGATTCCTTTTTGCGTTTCCCGCTGCACGATGATGTCGGCCTGTATTTTCACCAGGGTTGTTTTTTCCTTGAATTCCTGCACCAGGATGGTGCTGTGGTAAGGCAACTCGTCTCCGTAAAGTAAAAATATTTTCTCTCTTACCATTTCACTCACGAAAAATTTTGTGGGCAGGTCGCTCAGGTCATCCGCATCATAAAAAGCCATGCCTTCCGGCAGCAGCGCCACAATTTTGGAGAGTAACTGATCGATCCCCTTTTTCTTGAGCGCTGAGATGGTGACCACATCTTTGCAATAAGGGCGTTGCCGGTAAAAAGCCCCGGTGTTGCTGAGTTGTTCTGCGTTTACCGTATCGGCTTTGTTCAGGATCACCAGCGCAGGCGCTTTTATTTTCAATGCAGAAAAGATAGCATCACTTTCTTCCTGGTTATCCCTTGCATCGGTGATGAGCAATGCCACGTCGGCATCTTCCAGGCTGCTTTTCACTGCCTGCATCATCTTTTCATGCAGTTTGTATTTTGGCTGAATGATGCCGGGCGTGTCTGAAAAAATAACCTGGTATTCGGGCCCCGTAAGGATGGCTTTGATGCGATGCCGCGTGGTTTGTACCTTGGAAGAAACGATCGCCATCTTCTCCCCCATCAAGGCATTCAGCAAAGTGCTTTTACCGGCATTGGGCTTCCCGAAAATATTTACGAAACCTGATTTCATGATCCTGTCCTGTATCAATACAAACAGAAAACGATGACCATTAAGCGAAGAGGAGGTGATCTATTTTCATTGCATTGATGATTTGCAAAGAAAAAACTGGTGGTTAAAAATAAGAAATGTGGCTGCGGAGCCACATTCCCTTTAGTTGCGAAGAGAGGGATCGAACCTCTGACCTTCGGGTTATGAGCCCGACGAGCTACCGCTGCTCTACTTCGCGGTGCAAAAGTAGGGTTTTACAGTTTTGCCGCCAAATAATCTACATTTGTTTTTCAAAATACTTTTATGAAACCATCCTCATCTATCCTGGTATCCTTACTGGCAGCGGCTTTGATGTTTACATCCTGTACAAAAAAAATAAAGGTATTGCAGGACCAAATCTACAGCAGGCACCTGCAAACCCATATCAAGCTCACCATCCTCAGTACGCCCATCCCTGAAAATAAATCAGAACTGAACCTTTTATTATTGAACGACGGGCAGGATATTGACCAGCTCAAATTGCGGGATGTGATGACGGATCTTTATAAAAAGAAATTGATCCGGCCCCTGGTGGTGGTGGCCATCCATGCAACCAACCGCAATGATATCTACGGCGTGGCCGGGTATCCTGATTACCAGGGATATGGTGCCCGGGCAGATAAGTATGCGGCTTTTGTTGACGATGAATTGTATCCCTATGTTAAAAAAAATGCCGGGGTAAGAAAATTCAGTTCAGTGGTGATGGCAGGCACTTCGCTCGGCGGGTTATCTGCATTTGACATTGCCTGGAACCATTCCGACAAAATAGATAAGGTAGGTGTTTTTTCCGGGTCGTTCTGGTGGCGCGACAAAGATGCCAATGCGCCGGATTACAGTGATTCCACAGACAGGATCGTGCTGAAAAACATCCGCTCTTCCCGCAAAAAGCCACACCTGAAATATTGGTTTTATGTAGGCGATCGCGAAGAAACTGCAGATCGTGATAAAGACGGTATCATTGATGCTGTGGATGACACGAGGGACCTGGTGGCATTGATAAAAAGTAAAAATGTTTGCGCCCCCGGAGACATCGAATACACCGAAGCAGCAGAAGGCAGGCACGACCCGGAAAGCTGGAGTAAAGTGCTCCCGGACTTTTTGTTGTGGGCTTTTGGAAAATAAAAATGCTGCAGGCAACCGATCATTTTATTATAAGATCAAATGCCTGCAGCAATTCCCGGTTCCGGTTAATGCGATCACTTCGGGTGCTATCCTTTTTTTGCCACGGTGCTGGCGCCGCTGCTGTGCAGGTCCCTGATCACACAGCTCCCCTTGTAAAAAATATCGCTGGCACCACTGGCATGTACATTCAATTCTTTATTTACCGTGATATTAATATCGCTGGCACCGCTTGCTTTTGCAGTGCAGTTTTCCGTAACAAGATCATAGGCTTTTACATCGCTGGCACCGCTTGACTGGATGGTAAGATTAGTGGCAGATCCGCTGACCTTCATGTCGCTGGCGCCACTCAATTCAATCGACATCGTGGTTACATTCACCGCACCCTTAAAATCGCTCGCACCGTTCAGGTCAACACTTAAAGTGGGTACCGTAATGGTACCGTTTACATGTATATCACTGGCACC
>CAYVLT010000135.1:0-11603 GCA_964452405.1 uncultured Ferruginibacter sp. | reverse complement strand
TGAGCTACCAAATCTCCTTTCCTCTTTTAAATCGCCGGTTTCTCTTCAGAAATATGCTGTTTTTAAAATTGGAGTGCGAAAATAGGGTAAAAACATTTTTTGTCCAAAGTTTTTAGAAAACTTTTTCTCTTTTCTCTTATTAATATTTCAATATTGTTTTACAACAGCAGTTGAAGTAACTTATTTTTGTACCCATTAATACTGTATGAGCAACTTTTTTAAAAACAAAGTGGTGGCCATCACCGGTGGTAGCGAAGGGATCGGGAAAGCGTTGATCGACGTACTGGTGCCTCTTGGCGCTAAAATAGCCACCTGCGGCCGCAACCAGGATAAATTGTATAACCTGCGGGTGCAATATTCCCACCACATGCTGCATACCGTGGTGGCCGATATCAGCCGCCTGCACGATTGTGAAAACTTCATCAACTCCACCATTAAAACTTTTGGCGGCATCGATATTCTTATCAACAATGCCGGTATTTCCATGAGGGCACTTGTGCAGGATGCGGAAATAGACGTCATCAAAAGAGTGATGGAAGTAAACTTTTTTGGAACGGTATATTGCACAAAACTGGCGCTCGACTCCATTATAAAAAATAAAGGTACCGTGGTAGGTGTATCATCTATTGCCGGGTATCGTGGCCTGCCGGGCCGCAGTGGATACTCAGCCTCCAAATTCGCCGTGAACGGCTGGCTGGAAGCTTTGAGGACGGAACTGGCTGATACCGGCGTGAATGTGATGTGGGTAAGCCCCGGCTTCACTAAAAGCAATATCCGCAACACGGCGCTGATTGATAAGGATGGAAAAATACAAGGCGAAAGCCCGATGGATGAAAACGCCATGATGACGGCAGAAGCCTGTGCCCGCCACATTGTGGACGCCATCGAAAAAAGAAAACGCACATTGGTGCTGAGCTTTAAAGGCAAGCAAACCGTTTTTATGAACCGGTTCTTTCCATCACTTGCGGATAAAATGGTTCGCAAATTCTTTTTCAAAGACGGCAAGCTGGTTAAATAGCCCTGCCTGTTCTTTTGTTGATCACCCATTAAATTGTCAATAGTTACCTGCTGATGCCACTGGTTACGCTTACATCTGATATTGGAGAGAAGGATTTTCTCGTAGGTGGCATCAAAGGCCAGTTGATGCAGGCCTCCACTCCCTTTTCAATCATTGATATTACCCACCGGCTGTCGCCTTTCAACTACCCGCAGGCTGCCTATGTTTGCCGCAATGCCATTAAAAGTTTTCCGGAGGGCACCTTGCACCTGGTGATGGTGAACCTGTTTGATGAAAAACCGGAACACCTGCTGTTGGCAAAACATGACGGACACTATATCGGTTGTGGCGATAATGGCCTGCTCACTATGATACTGGAAGAACTGCCGCAAAAAGTGGTGGCGCTTCCCCTTGATAAAACCACCCAGAAAAATACGCTCTACTGCGCTGCCGTATTCAGCAAAGCATTTGATGAACTGCTTAAAGGCCGCAGCCTGGAAGAGGTGGGTGATGCCTCCGTTTCAATCAATATAAAAAATGCACTGCGCCCGTTGCTGGGCGATAACTGGATAGAAGGCCAGATCATCTTCATTGATAATTTTGAGAACGTGATCGTAAATATCACCAAGGAAGATTTTGAAACGCAGCGAAAAGGAAGAAGTTTTAAGATTGTGTTTAAAAGAGAAGAAGTGATAGACCGCATCAGTGAAACCTATGCAGATGTGCCGGAGGGAGAAAAACTCGCTCTTTTCAATTCCGCATCCTATTTAGAAATTGCCATCAATAAAGGCAATGCGGCAGGCTTATTCGGCCTGCAGGGTTACTCCGACAAACAGGTGCAGGGTCACCAGCAATACGTAAACAACCGGCTGTTTTATCAAACTGTAAAAGTGTATTTTGAGTAACTAAATTCCGCTTTTGACCATCTATCCGCAAGCAGCATTTGACGTTTTTAAAAAACATATCAGCCGTAGACAGTACCGATAACGAATTGATCATCGCCTATAAAAAGAGCAATGATGCCCGGTTCGTGAGCCTGTTGTACCAACGGTATATGGAACTTGTATTCGGGGTTTGCCTCAAGTATTTTAAAGAGGCAGAACGGAGCAAAGACGCCGTAATGGACATTTACGAAGAACTCTGTAAAAAGTTAAAACAACACGAGGTGGAAAATTTCCGTGGATGGCTGCATGTACTGGCACGGAATTATTGCCTGATGCAGTTAAGAAGTCCCCGTAACCTGAAAACCACGGAATTTAACGCCGGGTTTATGCAAAGCGATCAAACAACGCATCTGGAAAACGGAGTATTGGAAAAGGAGGAAAATTTTAAGAAATTAGCTGGGTGTATGGAGCAATTGACGGTTGAACAAAAGCAGAGTATCGAGTTGTTTTACCTTCAAAAGAAATGTTATAACGAGATTGCGGAGATTACAGGATTTGAATGGAATAAAGTGAGGAGTTATATTCAGAACGGGAAACGAAACCTCAGGATCTGCCTCGAACAACAAAAAGACCGGTGACGTTCAGCACAACATGAGTAACGACAACAAACATATTATTTATACAGCGGCCGACATCAAAAGATACCTCGGCGGGGAGATGACAGCGGCAGAAATGCACGACATTGAAAAGGCCGCCCTTGACGACCCTTTGCTGGCGGAGGCAATGGAAGGCTACGAGTTGCTGGAGGAGCAGGCTGTGAAAAAAATTATCAGTACCCTGCGTGAAAATTTCAATCCACCACAGGACCGCACCAGCCCGGTGATTCCTGTCACAAAGTCACCCGCTTATAAATGGTGGCGTGTGGCCGCGGCTGTATTGCTGGTTACCTGCACCGTGGCTACGGCATATATTTTCACCAACAAAAACAAAACCACCAGCGATGAACTGGCTGCCATTACAACCTCCCCTGGCTCAAATGAAGTGGCGGTGCAACCCACTATACAAGTTCCGGCCAAAGGCACCTTGCAGGACGCAGCGGCCCCGGTAACCGGCCGCAACGAGCATGCAGTTGACGGCGATAAGCCTGCACTTGCAGAAAAGCCTGGCAACATCGCAATGGAAGACAGGACCGATAGTGCCTTTTTATATACGCCATCCGCCACTTCCACTTACGCTTTTAACGATGCCCCTGTTAAAGATGAAATTGCAGCGAATGGAACGTATTACAAACGGAATGGTAATGCAGAAACATTAAAGGAAGCATCAGGCTTAACTAACAATGCCATTGCCGGCAACAATGCCCTTACAGAGGTTGAGCTGGAACAGCCACAAAAAAACATTTCAAATAAATCCAAAATTGCCGCAAATAATTTTTCTGCGCAGGTGGTAACGGCTGATAACAAACCCATCGAATTTGCAAATGTGTCTGTTCAAAAGGATAAAACGCCTGTGTACACTGATGTAAATGGAAGATTCCAGTTAAAGGGCACCGATAGCATCGTGACTGTAACCATAAGTTCGCCGGGATATACGGCCAAAAAAATTGAACTGCAGAATTCTGTAGCTACCAAAAAGATTGTGCTGGATTCAATTGACGTACCCACCGAAACGATCGCTACCACGTCGGGTATCCGCAGATCGGGAAAACGTTTCATTGCTCCTGCAGATAGCCTGGCAGAAGATGACGGAGACAGTGATGCAGCGCCTTATGGCGGCTGGGACGAATACAATAATTATCTCACCAATAATATGGTGGTGCCCGACGACGCCAAATCAAAGAACTTCCATGGCGAAGTGGAAGTATATGCCTGGTTAAAAAATAATGGCACTGTTCCACAGGTTAAAGTAGCAAAACCATTATGCCCGGGCTGTGATGCGGAAGCCGTGCGGCTGGTGAAGCAGGGACCACGTTTCGAGGTGAAGAAAAACAGTTCAAAAAAAGTAAAAGTGAAAGTTAAGTTTTAACACCGGGCATCATTTCGTGCGTTGCCCGCCGGCTAATTACCATAAACCAACCAGGAATGAAATATTTTTTTACCTCAACAATCAGCCTTCTTATTTTCCTGGCTGCCAATTGCCAGGTTAAACTTCCCGCTTCGTCCCCCACACAAACCATCAGGCAGGATTTTGGATTGGGTAGTATCGAAATCACTTATTCAAGGCCCGGCTTAAAAGGACGAAAAGTTTTTGGCGACCTGGTACCAACGGGCAGAGTGTGGCGCACCGGGGCAAATGCTGCAACCAGGATCAGCTTCACCGACAACGTAGAGATTGGCGGAAAAAAGATCGAGCCAGGCACTTATGCATTATATACGATCCCGTCGGAGGATAGCTGGGACATTATCCTGAACACCGGTATCCACAACTGGGGAACTGAAGGCTATAAAGAAGCAGAAGATGTACTCAGGGTGAAAGTGATACCGGTTAAGAATAAAAACCTGGTGGAAACCTTCAGCATGCAATTCTGTAACATAACCCCTGAAAGCTGCGATCTCGAGATCAATTGGGAAAAAACCACCGCAACGGTCCACATCAGCACCGACATCAAAGAAAAGATGAGGCAACAGATCGACTCAGCAATGACAAGTGAAAAAAAACCTTATTGGGAAGCTGCCCAGTTTTATAAGGAATACGACCATAACCTGTCAAAAGCGCTTGAAAACATTAACATGGCCGTGGCAGAAAACAACAAAGCGTACTGGATGTACCTGTACAAAGCGAACATACAAAAAGAACTCGGTGATAATGCGGGTGCGCTGGAAAGCTCCAGAACCTCGCTGGCATTGGCCAAAGAGGCCGGCAACGCTGACTATGTAAAAATGAACCAGGTACTGCAGAAAGCACTACGGGAATAATATTCATCAAAAAAATATTGTCAAAGGCCACCCCTGGGTGGCCTTTCTTATGTACCGTGGCAATGGCACCATCCTTGTGAGAGAAACTATTAAGATAAACAGGTATCGGGAGCAGGATTCAATTTTCTTTATTTTCAATATTTTTTGAAAACATTGTATATTTGTGGGACAAAAAATTCTTTTATGAAATTAGTAATACTTGGCGGAGGGTTTGGTGGATTGCGGCTCGCCCGCCAATTAAACAATAAAGCCGGGTTCGATATTACCCTGATCGACCGTAATAACTATCACCAGTTTCAGCCGCTTTTTTACCAGGTGGCAACGGCCGGTTTGGATGCCAGCAATATCTCGTTCCCTTTAAGAAAGGTTTTCCAAAAATCAAAAAACGTAAAGATCAGGCTGGCCGAAGTGGAATCGATCGATGCGGAACAACAGGTGGTAAGTACCAATAGTGGCGACTTTGAATATGATGTGCTGGTGATTGCCACCGGTGCAGGCACCAACTTTTTTGGTAACAGTAACCTCAGCAATAATGCCTTCCCGATGAAAAGTACGGTGGAAGCCTTACAGATAAGGAATCACCTGTTAAATAATTTCGAAGAAGCCATCCTTGCTAAAAATGAAGCTGACCGGCAAAGTCTGCTCAACATTGTCGTGGTGGGCGGTGGCCCCACCGGCGTGGAACTCAGCGGTGCCATCGCCGATATGAAACGGTACCAGTTACCTAAGGACTATCCTGAAATTGACTTTAGTAAAATGAAAATTTTTTTACTGGAAGGTTCAGGCAAAACCCTCGGGGCGATGAGCGAAAAATCGAGTGAAGATTCTAAAAAATATCTTGAAAAACTCGGGGTAACCGTACTGACCAATTCTATGTTGAAGGACTATGACGGCAGAATCATCACGCTGCAGGATGGTAACAGCATCGCTACCAGGATGGTGATCTGGGCCGCCGGCATCAAGGGAAATATTCCGGCAGGCATCAATAAAGAACTGGTTGCAAAAGGAAACAGGATAAAGGTTGACAGGCAGTGTAAAATTACCGGCATGCAAAATATTTATGCCATTGGTGATGTGGCATACATGGAAGAACCGGCCTGGCCTCAGGGACATCCGCAGGTGGCACCCGTTGCCATGCAGCAGGCCGATATGATCGCCAATAACCTGCAACGCATCGAAATGAAAAGCAGTAAAAACAGGTTGCAGGAATTCGTGTATAATGACAAAGGAAGTATGGCAACAGTGGGACGTAACCTGGCTGTAGTGGATGTTCCAAAACCAAGATTGCATTTCGGAGGTTTCTTTGCCTGGATGATCTGGATGGGCCTTCACCTGATGCTGATCCTGGGCGTAAAGAACCGTTTCTTTGTTTTCTGTAACTGGCTCTACAACTATTTTACCTACGACCAGAACCTCCGGCTGATCTTCAAACAGTTTTACCGGGAACAAAAGCCTGTTGAAAAATTAGCGTTGCAGAATAAATAGCGCATCAGGTTGAGGCTCCTGTTTTCGGGTGTCGTGCAAAATATTTCATGATGTGAGCGGCCCTGCTTTTAAAAGCCGGTGTTGAATGCGGCCACTGTGTTTCGATGATGAGTTTGATTTCAGGCACGATATCTGGATAACATTCAGAAAGGTTAACCAGCACCGTTAGTGCAAATACTTTCACAGCGATTGCTTCTGCAGGGTCCTGCACATAGTCAAAACAAATATTCATGATCTTACCATGGAAGGCAGCGGGAATCTTTACATGTTGCAACAGCCGCATGGCGTTTCGTTTTACTGCCACCTGCAGCTTCTTTTCCTGCAACTTCTTAACCAGTTTTGAAAAATGTAACCGCACCAGTTCGGGATGCGCCTCCACGCAATAACTTACAGGCCAGGATGCCCTTTGTACCACCCGGTATTCACCCGTAAGAAACAGGTGAAACAATTCATTGAACCGTGGCTGCGAATTACCCACCCATTGCACAATACGGTTACATTGGGCTTTTGAATGTTCACGTAGTATTTCATCCTGGAGGTTCATCTTACCGGTATAATATTACAGCGCCGTAAGCAGGCACTATGCAGGAATGGGCATACAATTGCTTTTTATCCTCCTCTCCTGTCATTGCTGCTGTCCAGTTACCTTCTGGTAACAGTACTGTTGCCTCTTCCCTGTTTCCATTAAAAGCTACAAAAACCTGTTTCCATGTATCTCCCGCTTTTTTTCCATCAAGTGTATAAACAACTGTGCCGGGTGTTGCCTGGTTATAAAAACGAATGCATTGTTGCACCAACGCGGCAGTTGGCAGCCTGAAAGCCGGGTGCTGGCGTCGCATTTCTATGAGAGCCTCCACATATTTAGTTACCTCCCTGTGTGTACCGAGATTCTTCCAGGTGATGGCATTAATACTGTCACCGGCATTATAAGAGTTCTCCACGCCCTGCTTACTCCTTAAAAACTCGGTGCCTGCATGCAAAAAAGGGATACCCTGCGACGTCAGTACAATGGTCAAGGCGAGCTTTTGCATCTTTTCACGATCTGCCGCCGTGGTGCCCGGGCAACTAAGCTGCAGCTTATCCCACAAAGTATTGTTGTCGTGGCATTCACAGTAAGTAACGGTATTAGCTGGCGAGGCTGCGTACGGCTTTTTTGAATAGTTTACCTTGTTGATATCAACCTGCGGATGCTTGCAGGCCGCCACCACTCCGAATTTGATTGATTCCTCCATACCTGGTTTCCCGCTTACGAAGCCCCGGTCTGCTTCTTCAAACACACTTCCTTTAATACCATCCCGCACATCATCGCTGAATACGGCAACACGATCAAGGCGCCACGCATTCTTTTTAAGTGCCCGCATTGAATCAGGCAGTGGCGATGCACCTGCCGTCCACCCTTCCCCGTATAATAATATCCCGGGTTTTACTGTATGCAGCGTTTTCGAAATCAGATTCATAGTGGTGATGTCATGCACCCCCATCAGGTCAAAACGAAAACCGTCAATGTGGTATTCATTCACCCAGTACAGCAGGCTCTCCAACATAAATTTTCGCATCATCGGCATTTCGCTGGCGGTCTCATTTCCACAGGCAGTGGCATCAGATAACGAACCATCTTTCTTATGCCGGAAATAATAGCCCGGTACCAGTTGATTAAAATTTGAAGAGGCTGCATTGGCAACATGATTGTACACCACGTCCATCACCACCCGTAAACCATTGCGATGAAAAGCGGCGATCATTTTCTTCAACTCTATAATCCGGGTTACACCATCATAAGGGTTTGTACTGTAACTACCTTCCGGCACATTGTAATTCAAAGGATCGTAGCCCCAGTTGTAGGCGGGTTTAGCGGTATCTGTTTCATCAATTGAATTGAAGTCGAAAAAAGGCAACAGGTGAATATGTGTTACTCCAAGTTCTTTTAAATGATCCAACCCTGTGGCCAGGCCTTCCTCAGTCTTTGTACCTGTTTGCGCCAGTCCCAGGTATTTTCCACGATACTCAATACCTGAACCAGGGTCGATACTGGCATCCCGGATATGCAGCTCATAAATCACCGCATCAGTAGCGGTGTTGGTTGCTGAAAAATCCGGGCTGCGATCAGTTTTCCAGCCGGGAGGATCGGTATCACCGAGGCTAACCACCATCGCACGCCTGCCATTAACACCAACAGCTTTTGCGTAAGGGTCAGGCACTTCGTTGCTCCATTTTCCATTCACTTTTACACTAAAAGCATAAAAAATTCCTTTTCGTTCACCCGGCAACGTTATCTGCCATGTTCCATCACCCGATTTTTTGAGTGGCCGCGTTTCCATGGGCTGCCCACCGGTTCCATCTTTGTATAAAATAATGGTAGCTGCACTTGCGCCGGGGCTCCATATTTTAAACCTGCTTCCGGTAGGCGAATAGGTTAGCCCGAGGTCATTTCCCTTGTACACCGGGTAGTTACGAAAGTCTGTTTGGGCATGCATCGTTGACATCAATAAAAAAAATATACCGGTAACTATGAGTTGTTTCATATTAAGGCATTTAGGTGAAGGTCTACGCTTTCTTTTCCAGTACAAAATACTGCCAGGGTTCCATCCCCAACAGGCTGCCTTCCTGCAGGCTAACAATTTCGCCGGTAAATACATCCTGAAAATTTCCTTTCACATGATCGTCCTGCAGCACGCAATCAATTCTCCATTCACTTAGGTTCAGCAGCACCAACACTTCATCCTGCCTATTTTTACGCAGGTAGGCGAGAATATGGTGCGGCGCATTTACCGGCACAATACGGGTGCTCACTGCAGGATCAGCACCACGCAATGCAGGATTGTGACTATGAAGCTGTAACAATACTTTATAAAAATTTTCGAGCCGGTATTCACCGTCCCACTCGATCACATCTTTTTCAAAAAATTGCAGGCGCTTGTTATTGGGCATTTCCTGGCCGCTATACAGCAGCGGAATTCCATTCCAGGTGCAACTGAATACTGCGAGTGCAGCTGCAGCCTTTCCATACTTTTCATATTCCGTTCCATTCCATGAATTTTCATCATGGTTGCTAGTATACCATAACACCTGGCCATCAGAAAAAGTGGCGTCGTTATATTGTTGCAGCAATCCATCAAGCATTGTTTTATCCCTGCTTCCCTTGTAAAACTCCTCTGTTTTGTGCATCCAGGTCCAGCAATAACAGGCATCAAATGCCTGGAAGTAACTGGCATTCTCTATGCCGTCACATTCTGCCAGCCAAAAAAGTGTTTTTGTTTTTTCAAGCGCAGCCCTTGCTTCCAGCCAGAAATCGAGTTGCACCCAGGCCGCGAGGTCGCACCTGAATCCATCGATATTACATTCCACCACCCAAAACTTCATGGCATCGATCATGGCAGCCCGCATGGCCGTATTGGAATAGTCCAGTTCAATGATATCATCCATGCCGCTGGCCATCTTAAAATCATGGGTGGCTTCGTCGAATTTGTAAAAATCCGGGTTACTGGTTGTCCATACATGTCCCCAGCCGGTATGGTTGGCCACCCAATCAATCATCACTTTAAAACCCATACCCTGCGCCTGCTGCACCAGTTGTTTAAAATCATCCAGCGTGCCAAACTCTTCGTTTACTGCGGTATAGTCGCTGCAGGCATAGGGACTACCCATCAATCCTTTTTTATTCTTTTGCGCAATGGGAGTTACCGGCATAAACCAAAGGGTATCAACCCCCATCAAACGCAGGCGGGGCAGCTCTTTTGAAAAAGCGTTAAAAGTGCCTTCTGTTGTGTATTGCCGCAGGTTCACCTCGTACACATTTGTATTGTGTATCCACGGTGCTTTGCTGAATGCATTCATATTTTTTTGCTGAATTGTTGCCTCTCAAATGTAAGCTGGAATTTCCAAAATCAGTAACCTGTGTAGCTGGCAGCCGGCTTATCTTTGCCGGTACAACAAGATTTCCAGATGAAACAATTCAATGTTCCTGTCAGGTACCGGAGCCCGCTGATTGCGGCCATCAAAAAGAAGCGGAAAGAACAGGATAAGATGAAAAAAGACTACAGTGCCACCCTGCTTGATTTTGGCAGGATACAGATCTTCCTGGCCCGGCATTTTGGATTTTGTTATGGTGTTGAAAATGCGATCGACATTGCATTCAGAACGGTGGATGAAAACCCCGGGAAAAGAATATTTCTATTGAGTGAGATGATTCACAATCCTATGGTAAATGCCGATCTGCAGCGCAAAGGTGTTCAGTTTCTGCAGGACACTTATGGCAAAGAACTGATACCGATCGATTCGTTAACGAAGGATGACATCGTGATCATCCCGGCTTTTGGCACCACGCTGGCGATTGAAGAAAGGCTCCATCAACTGGGTATCCAAACCGAACAATACAATACCACCTGCCCCGTTGTAGAAAAAGTGTGGAACCGCAGCGAACAGATTGCGCAGAAAAACTACAGCATTGTGGTGCATGGCAAACCGAAACATGAGGAAACAAGAGCGACCTTTTCGCATGCCGCATTTTTCACGCCCACCGTGGTGGTGAATGATATGGCTGAAACCATTGAACTTGGCAAATACATCAGCGGTGAAAAACCGCCTTCAACATTTTATTCAGCATTTAAAGGGCGTTATTCAGAAAACTTTGATGTTACCAAACACCTGCAACGCATCGGTGTGGTAAATCAAACCACCATGCTTGCCAGCGATACACAGGCCATTGCCGACTATTTAAAACAGGTGATGGCAGATACCTACCAGCTCACAGAAGAAACCATTGATGAAAGGTTCGCCGACACGAGGGATACCCTGTGTTACGCCACCAATGATAACCAGGCGGCAGTATATGGTATGCTGCAAACCAGTGCCGATCTTGCGGTGGTGGTAGGTGGTTACAACAGCAGCAACACTTCGCACCTGGTTGAATTATGTGAAGAAAAACTGCCCACTTATTTTATAGATGCTGCTGATAAAATTATTTCTGCGCATACTGTTGAACATTACAACTTCCACGATAAATCCACCATCAGCAGTTCAAATTTTTTACCTGTAGAGAAAAACCCTGTAAGAATTTTAATCACCAGTGGTGCCAGTTGCCCGGATGCGATTGTGGAAGATGTGATTGAAAAAATACTGGCCGTAGCCGGGGTACACAAAAACAGCAGCGATCTTATTGCCAACTTTTCCTGACCTGATCACTTTCCCCAGCGGTAAGAGTTGATCTGTAAACCGGCAAGATCAATCACCCGGTCAACAACGGTAGCCACCAACTCTTCAATGTTTGTGGGCCGGCTGTAAAAAGAAGGTGTAGCCGGGCATATAATACCACCGGCCATGGTA
>CAYVLT010000134.1:0-11753 GCA_964452405.1 uncultured Ferruginibacter sp. | reverse complement strand
TGTTTTTGAAGGAATGAAGCACCGGGAGATAGCGGAGTCACTCAACATTTCTGAAAGCACGTCTAAAAGTAACCTGGCCGACGCAAGAAAAATATTACAGGCAGCGCTGACAATAAAAAAAAAGACGGCAAACCTTTAAAATAAGGAGTATGGACAAAAATCTACAAAATATTGATGATGTTTTTAACCAGGCTTATCATTCATTTGAAGATGAACCATCAGGCGCCACATGGGAAAAACTGAATGCGGCTTTGGATAAAGAGGATGCTGAAAAGTATAAACGCCGGTTTATTGGCTGGAAGCGTATTGCCGTATTACTGCTTTTTTTACTTGCAGGTTTTATGATTTATGAAACGGGGGTGGTTATAAAACGTAAGAATGAACCGGAATTTTCAAAGAATGAAAACACTGCTGACTCCACATTCGTTACTGGCAATCCGGAAGTAAATAATAATAATAAGAAAAAAACAAACGGCACGACTAACACTGGAAGACAAGATGAAAATATTTCTTTTTCTGATTCTGAACGCCGGGTGCAGCAACAACCCACTGAAGTTTTAACTGAAACCAATCAGAATAAAATTTCCTCACCTGTAGATAAACAAGGTGCCCGGCAGGCAAATGAACAAATTGAAACTGTTGCAACAGCAATAAAGCTGAGCAGCGCAGGCAAAAAAACAATAAAAGGAAAAACAAAGGTTGTTATTAAGCCAGCAGTGATTGCAGTGGATGATGAAACCGGAGACCTTGCAGATGATAATTTACTTAAAAATAAAAAGAACAGTACGAAGCTAAAAGATAAACAAACCGGTTACGGTAGTGATAATGAAAGAGATTCCATCAGAAAGGTTTTAATATCGGCGATAGGCCCGGTAAAGCGAACTGAAATAACAAGCCCTTTGGTTACAGGTATAACATTAAAAGCGCCTCTGCTGCCTGCGTTAGTAACAACAGCTAACACGGCACAACCAAAAAAGAAAAAATCGCCGTCTGTATTCAAACCATTCTGGTCGGCTACGGCATTTGCCAGCAATGATTGGGGCCAATACCAGCTTGATAATGATGTGCAGGATAATTCTGGTAACCAGCAAAACGAAAAGGAAGAAATCAGCCGTAGGGAGAAACATGAAGCATCTTATTCTGCAGGAGTAATGGTTACAAGACAATTTACCAAACATCTTGGGCTCAAAACCGGCCTGGTATATTCAAACACGGCAATTGGTATCTCCCCGCAGGAAATGTATGCAGCGCAAAAAACAGATGGCAGCATAGCTTATAAATATATTACATCATCAGGTTACGGTTTTGTAAAACCCGGATTTGGGCTGCCTCCCGCAATTGGAGACAGCATATTATCAACAGAAGCCCAGCATAACCTGCAAATGATAAGTGTGCCTTTAATGGTATCATACAGGTTTGAGAAAAAGAAATTATCAGTTTCTCCTGCCGTTGGTTTGTCTGCCAATTTCATTACCAGCGCCAATGTAAAAACGGAAGTAAAAGATGCGCTGAATAAAGAAGCGGTTACCATTAACGGGCTTGATGGAATGCGGAACTTTTATACAGGTTTTATAGCTGATGTAAATATTCAGTACAATGTAAACAGGCGTTGGTCATTCAATTTACTGCCTGCATTTAAATATGCCGTAACGCCAATAACCAAAAGTAATGTTGTAAAAACATTTCCCTACAGTTTTAATGTTGGCGCAGGAATTACTTATAAATTTTAAAACAACCCGTCTTTTTTTTAAAGTACTGTTGTCTTATTTATTAATAACCCGGGTGAGATAAAAAAGGTTTTAGTTAAACAGTTATGGAAGACGACCAGTTGATTTCTTACCTGTTTATATTTCTGATTTTTATTGTGGTTATCATTTTCGTCAGGCTTTGGCCATTCAAAATAAAAAAAGAGAGTTATCAAACCATACTGAAATATCAAAAATCTGTTTCCGGTAACAGTGATGACAGTGATATTGACGGCGACAAATTAAAAGAAGAAGTAGATAAGCTTGTAATAATGGGTTACGAAATAACAACAGCAGGTGAACTGTTTAAAATTGTTTCGGAAAAAACATGTACAAACAAAAAGTTTTTTCTAATCTTAAATTTTAGTGAATCCGCATTTGTACTGGAGCCGCTTAAAGATAAACTAAAAGAAATTGATGTAGCAGTAGTAATTTTTAAACCAATCCTTTGTAAAATTTAAATGCACCTGCCTGGCATACAATAATTTTAGAAAATAAAATAAGTAACAATGATTACATTAAAAAAGAAAGACACCGTTATTAAGTTTAGTTTTCTTTTACTTGCTTGCTTTTTAACTGCAACACTTACCATCTTATCCTGTTCTAAAGAGAGTAAAAAGGATGGCAATGAAAATGAAAATCACTTCCCGGTAATTGCAGCAACGGCGGTACCGCAATCGGTTAAAGATTCTTTTGCTGTCCGGTATCCTTCTATGACGGTAAATACCTGGTTTCAAAAAGACAGTATTGGTTATTGCGCTTACTTTATTCAGCCCACGAATCAGAAGAAACTGGCTGAGTTTTCAAAAACGGGTTCATTCATTAAGGAAGAAATTGATATTGACCACGACGGAAACTTTGAAGATTCAACAGGTAACTCCAACCCCAAAGTACCGGGCGTATGTGAATGTGAAATACCTGAATAGGTTCTTAATAATTTACGGCTTTATGTTTTTCTTTTAGGGGTAAAGCTCCTGGTATTTTCCGGGAGCTTTCTTACAATCATTTTCACAATACACTATCAATGATAAAATACTTACTTACCGGAGTGATAATTTTTTTAGTCAATTTCACTCATGCTCAAAAAATAACCATCAGTGGCTATGTTAAGGATGCTGCTTCTAAAGAAGCATTAATCGGCGCAACAATAATAAATGCCAATACAAAATCCGGCACATCAACAAATCAATACGGATATTTTTCCCTTACCGTTAATACAATAGATACAGTTGAATTAATTATTTCGTACCAGGGATACCAGCTACAGGCAAAAAAAGTAACGGCCAGGCAAAACGTTCAGTTGAATATTCTTCTTGAAAACACATCTTCCAGTTTGGGTGAAGTGGTTGTAAGCTCAGCAAGAAATAACCGCAATGTTCAAAAAGCGCAGATGGGTGTGATTGATGTACCTATGAAAGCGATTAAAAATTTCCCGGTACTGATGGGAGAAAGGGATGTTTTGAAAATAATTCAATTGCTTCCGGGAGTGCAGTCAGGCCAGGAAGGCACAGCCGGCTTTTATGTACGGGGCGGCAACCTGGACCAAAACCTTGTGCAGCTGGATGAAGCCACTGTTTATAATCCTAATCACCTTTTTGGTTTGTTCAGTACGTTTAATGTGAATTCGATAAACAATGTACAGTTAATTAAAGGCGGTTTTCCGGCGGAGTACGGAGGCAGATTAAGCTCTATTCTCAACATAACTATGAAAGAGGGTAATAAAACCAAATATCAAACAGAAGGTGGTATAGGGCTGCTATCCACGAACCTCACTTTTCAGGGGCCAATTCAAAAGAATAAATCGTCGTTTATTATTTCAGCCAGGAAAAGCCATATCAACCTCTTATTGCAACCAGCCACTTCTAAAAGCACCAGCTATTCCTTTTACGATATCAATGCCAAAATGAATTACGAGCTGGGCAAGAAAGACCATATTTTCCTGAGTTTTTTCAAAGGCAATGACAACGCCGGTTACACAGGCGCCAACAGCCTTAATTATAATACCGACTTTGGAAACACCACTGGCACATTCAGGTGGAATCATTTGTTTGGCAGTAAAATCTTTTCAAATACTTCACTTATTTATAACGACTATCATTTAGGTTTAGGCTCTACCCAAAATAACTACTACGAAGTTTTATATACCGGAATCAAAGATTTGAATGCAAAAACCGACTTTACTTTTACTCCCAATGAGAAGCATAAAATTAAAGCCGGGTTCACTTATACCTATCATACATTGTATCCTTCATCAGTATCTTCAAAAGTACCCAGAAGGGGAAACCAGATAACAATTAATAAAGACAGCATCACTAAAAGATATTCCAATGAACTGGCTTTCTACCTGAATGACGATTACGATATTTCAAAGACTCTGTCTGTGAATTATGGAATCCGTATTCCGTATTTCACCGGAGGCGGGGCTTCCTACACAGGAGTTGAACCCCGTATTACAACAAAAATTTCTCTCAATCCAACCACGTCAGTCAAGGCTTCATGGACATTGATGAACCAGTTTTTACATGCAGTGCCCAACAGTACAGCTTCATTGCCAACGGATACCTGGTTAAGCAGCAGCAACCTTATAAAACCACAAAAGAGTTCACAGGTAGCTGTTGGCTTATTCAAAAATTTCAATGATAACGGCATTGAGGCAAGTGTGGAAGCTTATTATAAAACTATGGATAACCAGGTGCTTTTTAAAGAAGGTTCCCAGGTTGTATTGAGTACAAACCTGGACAGTATCCTCACTTTTGGAAAGGGAAAATCATACGGTGTTGAATTATTGATAAAGAAAAATGTGGGGCGGTTAACAGGCTGGCTCAGCTATACATGGAGCAAAACAACACAGCAATTTGCTGAACTCAACCGGGGAGCAGCATTTCCTGCTGCGTTCGACAGGAGGCATAATTTTTCGCTTGCAGGCAGTTACGAACTAAGTAAGCACTGGACAGTGTCTGCCGATTTTGTTTTTTATACCGGCAGGGCTTTTACGTTACCAACCGGCAGGGTAACTGTGCCAGTAAATGCTGCATTGTATGACGGAGTGTATTACGATTACAGCAGCCGCAACAACGCAAGGCTTAGAAGTTACCACCGTCTTGATGTAAGTTTTTCCAATAAGAAAACTGTAAAGTTCTGGGGTAAAAAGTACGAACGTGAATGGGTGTTCGGCGCCTACAATTTATACAGCAGGCTTAATCCTTATTTTGTTTACCTCACAACAAATGCAGATACAAAACAACCTGAAGCAAGGCAGGTTTCCCTGTTGCCAATAATTCCGAGTGTGAGCTTCAATTTTAAATTTTAATTAATTGCACAATGAATAAATTTATCTATAGTATTCTTACAATAATTGTCAGTGCCTTCCTGCTTTTATCCTGCGAAAAGGTAATTACCATCACCCCTCCGCCGTATGTTGGTAAGGTTAGTATTCAGAGTATGCTTGAACCAGGCAATGTACCCATTGTATATTTCAACAAAACAGTACCCTATTTTGACCCTAAAATTAATTTTGCAGACCTGGTGATACGAAATGCAGCAATTAAAATAACGGATGGTGCAACAACTGACGTTTTACAATTAGACAGTGTTTATGACAAAGTATATTGCGAATACAATTATTACTATAAAGGCACACTGCCAGTTCAAATTAATAAGACTTATACACTCACCATATTAAACGGCGCTGATACTTACACGGCATCCTGCAGTACCAGCAACATTTCAAAATCTTCTATAGATAGTACTTCTTATACGGCTAATTATAAAGACCTGTATGGTGAACATGAGGGTGTGATTGTTTATTTCAGGGACGTGCCTGCACAGGCAAACTACTACAGGTATGAGATGGACCGGTTTATTGATACTGCCACCAAAAAGGCCGAAGTAAAAATAGTAAGCCCATGCCTTGGAAGGGATAGCGTACAGGTACAGGAATTGGGACGGTCAGTTTTTAGTGATGTTGGGCAGGATGGCCAGCAATTAAAAATTGTAATTGAACCGGCCTATTCACATCTCCCCGGCACAAAAGGAAATATCCGCATACAGTCAATTGATAAAAATGCTTTTGATTTTTTTGACCAGTTAGACAAACAGAAACTTTCACAATTCAATCCATTTATTGAGCCGGTATTTTTAAGGGACGGGCAGTTTGGAAACAAGGCTATTGGTTATTTTTCTGCAATGGTTAAAAGTAATGCTGCGCCTTTTATATATCCGGAATAGTAAGCTATCATTTATGCAAAAGATATTTATTATACTATGCAGCACACTGCTTATTACTGCATCTTTATGTGCCCAGGTTGCAGACAGCATTGGAGCCAAAAGTTCAACAGCTGCGGAAAAACCCTTTGCCTCATTGAAAACAAGTATTGACGAAATGAACGAAAAAACCAAACGGATAAAGTCTTTACTAATTCCGGCAGGCATGATTACTTATGGATTTATTGCGTTGGAAAATGACGGGTTAAAAAATTTAGATAATCGTATTAAAGAAGAAATCTGGACAGAACATCCGCACAGGCAAATTACTATTGATAATTACCTGCAATATGCACCTGCAGCAGCGGTGTATGGCCTTAATGCAATGGGTATAAAAGGTAAAAATAATTTCAGGGACAGGACAATGATTTACCTCTTATCAAATGCAATAATGGGCATCACTGTACAGTCTTTAAAAGCCATAACAAGGATACAAAGACCAGATGGTTTCGGGACTAATGCATTCCCTTCCGGCCACACAGCAACAGCATTTGCAGCAGCAGAGTTTCTGCACCAGGAATATAAATATGTATCGCCGTGGTATGGAATTTCAGGCTATGCAATGGCCGCAACCACTGCATATCTTAGAATGTACAATAACAAGCATTGGTTTCGGGATTTAGCACCGGGAGCTGGTATCGGGATAATTTCCACCAAACTGGCATATTGGATTTACCCGTCTGTAAAACGAAAGTTTTTTAAAGACAAACCGATGAATACTATTGTAATGCCTTTTTATCAAAATAAAACAATGGGTTTTACACTGGTTCATTCATTTGCTGTTAAATAATCAAAAGCCTTCTATCTTTTTAATGAAGTATTCTCCTATTGCAATTTTGATATTACTGGTTACCAATCAGCCAACAGCATATTCGCAATCATTGAATGATACTGCAAAAACAATTAAGTTTAAGCAGTACATATACAAGGCCGATACTCTTTTTTTTGAAAAGCCGGCAATGCTCCGTAATATCAGCCGGGTTCCTTCAGATATGTGGCAGATTGCAAAGGCTCCGTTTAGAAAGAAGAACCTGATTGGATTGTCTGTTGTAGCCGCAACTACTGCATTATTTATTTCAAAAGACCAGGACATAATTAAATGGGTAAGAAGTACGAGTGATGGAATAGGATTAAACCCGGAAACTGATTATAACATTGTATTGAAAGCAGGGACAACAAAAATTATAAAAATTCCCAAAAACCTGAATACCGGATTATATCAGTTAGGTGAAGGTGGAACCAGTATGATGCTTGCGGGAGGTTTATGGATTTACGGTAAAATAAAGCATGACTGGCGGGCCATCAATACGGCAAATGATTTAGCTGAAACATTTGTAACAATGGGGCTTACCACCCAAATTTTAAAAAGAGTTACAGGCAGGGAAAGCCCTTTCATGGCTACTGCCAATGGTGGCAGGTGGGCACCATTTCCTGCTTTTGCTGACTACCAGAAAAACACCAGCGCTTATGATGCTTTTCCTTCGGGACACCTGGCTACTTTAATGGCAACTATAACGGTGCTGTCTTCCAACTACCCTGAAAAAAAATGGATTAAACCGGTAGGATATACTTTAATGTTTCTTTCCGGATGGGCTATGATGAACACTGAAGTACATTGGGCGGGAGACTACCCGCTGGCAATTGCAGTAGGGTATTTATCAGGAAAAATAACTACCTGGAGGCATAAAAAGAAAATTAATATGCCAAAAGAAATTTTGTAAAAGTTATTTGTTTTCAGGATGTCTACAGAATCAATCTTCAATTTTGAATTATTATTAAAAAATAAAAATAAAATGTATGAAAAAAGTATTAATGTCTGCCGTGGCAATTACGGCTATTACAATTTCAGCTTGTGCCCAAAAGTTAGATGCATCAAAAGTACCGGCCGCAGTAAAAGCATCTTTTGCCAAACAATACCCTGGCGCCACTGCCAAATGGGAAAAAGAAGATGGCAAATTTGAAGCAGGCTTTGACCACAATGGCCATGAAATGAGCGCCCTGTTTGAGGCTAACGGAACCATGACAGAGTCGGAAATGGAAATTAAGGTAAGCGAATTGCCGGCTGCAGTGATGCAGTATGTAAATACCCATCACAAAGGTGAAACCGTAAAGGAAGCAGCTAAAATTACCAAAGCCAATGGGGAAGTAAATTATGAAGCCGAAGTAAAAGGCAAAGACCTGATATTTGATGCCTCTGGTAAATTTTTAAAAGAAGTTAAAGATTAGTTTTTTTTCATAAGCTACAGGTTAAGGGTTAATGGCAAGGGGGTGTAGCAATCTGCACCCCCTTTTTTAATGCACTTGCAGAATTCAGTTTTCATTCAGTTTTCAACTATATGTTTACACTTTAAAACTAATATTATGCCTTTGTTTCGGTTGACTACAATAACATTGTCTCTTTTTATTACAACTTTTTCAGCCCAAGCACAGTATACTGATACGGTAAAATCTGCTCTTCCAAAAATTGATACAGGTAACTTGAAGTATAACTGGCAAACTGCAAGGATAAAGAATAATTTACCTGCAAAAGCATTACTTATTCCTGGTGTGATGATAGTTTATGGGGTTACTTCTTTAGAAAATGATGGTTTGAAAAATTTGAATGCAGAACTTAAAGATGAAGTATATGCAGAGAACCCCCACAAAAAAATCCCCGTTGATAATTATTTGCAGTTTGCACCAGCTGTTGCTGTGTATGGATTAAATGTACTCGGCATAAAAGGTAAACACAATTTCAGGGACAGAAGCATGATTTACGCCATGTCAAATATTATTCTGAATGGTACAGTTTATTCGCTCAAAAAAATTACTGTAGTGCAGCGGCCAGATGGTTCCGCTTATACTTCTTTTCCATCCGGGCATACAGCAGAGGCATTTGCATCAGCAGAGTTTATGCGCCAGGAATATAAAGACGTATCTCCGTGGTACGGTGTGGCAGGTTATGCTATGGCAATTACAACAGGATATTTAAGAATGTACAATAACAAGCATTGGTTTAGTGATGTAGTGGCCGGGGCTGGTGTGGGTATTGCATCTACAAAACTGGCTTACTGGCTGTATCCAAAAATACAGCACAAATTATTTAAAGATAAGCCAGTGAATACAATGATAATGCCTTCGTATCAAAATGGTACATTTATGCTGGGCATGGTACACAATTTTTAAAATACCGGACATTAATAAAAAGCACAAGCATATAATCTAAAAAATAAGAAATGAAAAAGCAAACTATTTACCTGTCAATTATAATGTTGATAAGTTTCAACATCGCCAATTCACAATCAGCAACGCCTTTAAAAATTATCAGCACTTTTCATATTGCAAGCGCAGGCGGATGGGATTACCTTGCAACAGGCCCCGTAAATAACTGGCTTTATGTAAGCCACGGTACGCAGGTAAACATTTTGAATAAGATAACCGGAGATTCGGTGGGGATTATTGAAAATACAACCGGTGTTCATGGTATTGCTTTTTCGGTTCCTGATAAAAAAGGGTTTACCAGCAATGGAAGGCTTAATACAGTAACTGTATTTGACATGAATACAAATAAAGTGCTTACTCAAATTCCTGTTGGACAAAATCCTGACGCTATATTATATGAACCATTTTCAAAAAAAATATTTACCTGCAATGGGCGCAGTAATAATTTAACAGTAATTGACCCTGTTGCAAATAAAGTTATAGATAGTATTGCCGTTGGTGGAAAACCTGAAACTGCAGTTGCTGATGGATTAGGGAAGCTGTATGTAAACATTGAAGATAAAAATGAAATTGCAGTGGTGGATACCAGAACATTTAAAGTAATTAATCACTGGAGTATTGCACCCGGCCAGGAACCTACGGGGCTTGCAATAGATATTAATACCCACAGGCTGTTTGCAGGGTGCGATAAATTACTGATGGTAATAAATGCTGAAAACGGTGCTGTGGTTGATAAAATTTCAATAGGCGAAGGTTGTGATGGTGTTGCATTTGATGAAGTATTAAAAAATATATACACAGCTAATGGAGGTGATGGCACTGTTACTATAATTAACGAAAAAGATGCAGACAAATTTGTTATTATGGGAAACCTTGCAACAAAAAAAGGGGCAAGAACTATTGCCATTGACAGGCAAACGCATCAGCTGTATCTACCAACAGCAGAATTTGAAGATAAAAAGCCGGGCCAGAATGGAAGACCGGCAATGAAGCCCGGAACTTTCCAGGTTATTGTTATTGGAAAGCAATGAGTGATTGTAATTTTTAAATTTTAGTTGGGCTTTATGGAGCATTGACTGGCGGAAATTTCGTTATGAAAAAATGGTTAACATATTTGTTTTTAGGCGCCTGTTTGCAAGGAACAGCACAACAAAACAATCTTGATTTTTTTCTAAATCAGGGTTTGCAAAACAGCCCATTACTAAAGGATTACCAGTTTCAGGTGCAGGGTAATAAAATTGACAGCCAGAGATTAAAGGCGAGTTTTGGGCCACAGGTAACGGGTAATACCACAGGTTCCTATTCACCGGTAGTAAAAGGATGGGGTTATGACGGAGCAATTACTAACCTGCATACTTATAATGCACTCATTGGTGTATCAAGAGTAATAATTGGTAAGGACAATTTGAATAATCAATACCTTTCTTTTCAGCTTCAGAACCTTGGTTTGCAAAACCAGGGAAAAATAACTGAACAAGATTTAAAGCGAAGCATCACCCAGCAATACATTACCGCTTATGGCGACTTATTGCAAATTAATTTTAACGAGGAAATAATTGCCCTGCTTAAAAACGAAGAAGCAATTTTAAAAAAACTGGCAGAAAAAGGCGTGTATAAGCAAACTGATTTTTTATCCTTCCTGGTAAATATACAGCAACAGGAACTGCTTATTAAGCAACTTCATATACAATATCAAAATGACTATGCCACACTTAATTATATTACTGGCGTAAGGGATACAGCATTTACTCAGCTTGAAACACCAATATTATCATCGGCAGAATTGCCATTGTTAGATGAAACAGTTTTTTACAACCAGTTTAGGATTGACAGTTTAAAAATTAAAAACAATGATAAACAGATTGACTACAATTATAAACCAAGGGTGAGTGTCTTTGCTGATGGCGGTTATAATTCTTCTTTTGCCATCACCCCTTATAAAAACTTCGGGTTAAGTGCCGGTGTTGCGCTTACGTTACCCATATACGATGGCAAACAACGCAGGATGCAGCATCAAAAAAATGTCATTGCAGAGCAAAACCGTAAAAACTACCTGGAGTTCTACAGTACACAATACAGCCAGCAAATTGCCCAGTTAAACCAACAGTTACTGCTTACCCGGCAATTAATTGAGCAGACAGCTACTCAGATAAAATATGCTGAAGGGCTGATTACTGCCCAGCGGCAGCAATTAGTTACCGGCGATGTAAGAATTGCGGATTATATTATCGCTATCGGAAACTACCTGAATGCAAAAAACAGCATTACACTTAATACCATCAACCAATTGCAAATTATTAACCAGATTAACTACTGGAACAGAAAGCTGTAAACTACCATGATAAAATATTTAAATTACTTTTTAGTTTGCCTTGGACTTTCATTTTTGTTTAGTTGTGGCGCAGATTCAGCAGCTACAAGTGAGCCAAATCCGGATGCAGGCACGCCTGTAACTGTTACCAATATTTCGGTTGGCCCGCTTGCTGAAATCATAGAATTAAATGCTGCTTCTGCCTTTCAATTAAAAACATTTATAAAGGCCAA
>CAYVLT010000133.1:0-11805 GCA_964452405.1 uncultured Ferruginibacter sp. | reverse complement strand
CACAGGACAAAGGAGGCACGCTCTGGATCGGCATGCTAAAAACCGGCGTGTACAGGTGGCCGACAGTGAATGGAAAAATCGTTGATCATACACAACCAGAAAGATTTGCTGCCATCGCCTCAACGAGCATCAATAAGATCATCATTGATCATAAAGGCATGCTTTGGTTTGCTACCGGCGAAGCGGGTTTGTATATGGTGGATCCTACAACCGGATCTGTGTTACTGCATTTTGAAAAGGATGCCCCGGAAGGAATGCGATTGCCGGAAAACCCGGTGTCATCAGTACTCGAGTACAACGATAGCCTCATGCTCATGAGCACCACTGCCAACCTTTTTATTTACAACCGGAATACACAACGCATCCGGCAGGTAGGTCCGCCCGACGTGGTATCAGGATATGTAACGGCAATGGAAAGGGATGAAAAAGGATTTGTTTGGTTGACCACCACCAGTGGACTTTACCGGGTGGCATTGCGGCAGGGGGCTTTTATGCGGTTTAGCGGGGAAGGCGGCATGGAGAATGACCATTTTAACCTGGCTGCATCTTATAAATTAAAAGACGGGCGCCTGGTGTTTGGCGGCAGCGACCAGTTTATCGTATTTAACCCGGAGGCGGTGAGTAATACCAACCGCGATATTGATATCACGATCACCGGTTTTAAAGTAATGAACCGGCCACTGGTTGTAGACTCTTTGATGCGGTCGAAAAAAATTGAACTGGAGTACGATGAAAACTCGCTGGAGATCGCTTTCTCCACCTTATTGTACAGTACGCCGGCGCTTATTCTTTACAAGCTTGATAAACTGGATAAGGACTGGAAAGTAGCCGACAAAACCAATGAAGCGATTTATTCTTACCTGCCGCAAGGAGAATACAGGTTGCTTTTTAAAGTGGTGGATGAAAACGGCAATATGAAGGACAGCAGCCTTCAGCTGGTGATACGGGTGAATCCTCCTTTTTGGAAATCGTGGTGGTTCTTTTGCCTGTTGGCGCTATTCGCGGGTACACTTGTATTCTGGCTCGATCGTGCAAGAATGAAGCGGGTGGCCGCGGTACAGAAAATGCGGAGTGATATAGCCGGGAACCTGCATAAGGAAGTACACACCGCCCTTAATAATATTAATATATTAAGTGAGATGGCCCGCCTTAAAGCCGATACAGAGCCGGTAAAATCAAAAGAATTTATTGAGCAGATACAAAACAAAAGCCAGCACATGATCATATCCATGGATGATATGTTGTGGAGTATTGCGCCGGAAAATGACAGCATGCAAAAAACACTTGACCGGATGCAGGAATTTATTGAAGCCCTCTCAAAAAAATATACCACGCCGGTTGATATGCTGGTGGATGAAAAAGTTCGTTCGCTGAAACCTGATATGCAGGTCAGGCATGAAGTGTTGCACCTGTTTAAGGAATCTGTTGAGGGACTGCAGCGGGCCGGCGCTACTGATTGCCGGATCGATGCCATCTCTGATAAAGCCGGACTTTTATTCCTTGTGCATTTCAACAAGGATGCTTTCGACGAAATGCAGGTGGCTGTTTGGCTGCAAAGGCAGGATTTTGTTGCTCACCTGGTAGCCATAAAGGCAAGCTATGCATTTCTGCATGAAAAGAATGGGGGATTATTCGAATTGAAAATCCCCGTGCAATAAAAATTATTTTTATAAATGCGCAAGCTATGGAAGGGAATTATTTGCCCATCCATTTTTTGAATTCCGTTACTTTTTCACGGCTCACCAGTGCTTCCTTATCAACTGCGGGTTTTAATCCCAATACAAGCCGGTTTCCAAAGTAATCATCAATTTTATCCACGCTGTTGATAGATACATAAAATGAACGGCTGATGCGGAAGTATTTTTCCGGGTCGAGCATTTCTGCAAGTTCATCCATGGTGTAGTCCACCACAAACTTCCTGTTGTCGTTGGTTTTAAAAAAATTAAGCCGTCCATCACTGTAGAAATAAGCAATCTCGCCCACTTCGATGCTCACGAGCTTTTGTGCATGTTTCACCAAAAAGCGTTTGCGGAATTCTTTGGGTTGCAGTTTTTGCTGCAGTTCTTTCACCAGGTGATCCAGGCTGATGTCGTTATTGCCTGCGGGGTTGAGCTTGTTGAACTTGTTGATCGCCGATTGCAATTCTTCTTTTTGTACGGGTTTCAGCAGGTAATCGACACTGTTCACCTTAAATGCTTTCAGGGCAAATTCATCATACGAAGTGGTGAAGATCACCGGGCTCTTCACTTCCACCAGGTTGAATATCTCGAAACTCTGACCATCTGCGAGCTCGATATCCATCAGCACCAGGTCGGGCGTGGCGTTCTGTTGCAGCCATTCCACACTGCTTTTAATGCTGTCTGTTACACCCACCACTTCAGCTGTACTGTCTACTGCCTCCAGTGTTTTGCGGAGTTTTTTTACTGCCAGTTCTTCATCTTCAATGATCAGAATTTTCATGATGTTTTGTTTTGCGGTTGATGATTACTGAATATTTCAGGTATGTGCCTGCTTTTTTTTACCACCCGTGCTGGTTGCCGTGTTGGAAGGTTTCCAGATCAGTGGTAAAACGACGGTGAAATTTTTGTCATCTTCCAGTACCTGGAAACCTGGCTGGTTAAGTAATTCATATTTCTGCCTGATGTTCTGCAATCCTACTTTATTGCTGGGCGCTTTTACGGAGCGGCACTGCCGGTTGTTGTTTACCACGAGGTTTTTGCCGGCGGTTGTAAAGATGTCGATCACCAGCGGCTGGGTTTTTGAAAGTGCATTGTGTTTCACCACGTTCTCCACCAGCAGTTGTAACGAAAGGGAGGGCAGCAGGTAACCATCATATTGTTTGTCTGTTTGAATGTTTAACTGCACTGCATCTCCATGACGGGTTTTAAGCAATTTGAAATAGGAGTGGATGAACCTGATCTCGGTTTCCACCGTACTCACGCCTTCTTCGTTTGTGCGTAACAGGTAGCGATAAACTTTGCTCAGCTCATCGAGGAAAACCTCAGCCTTTTTTTTATCGATGCTGATAAGTGAGGAAAGCGTGTTAAAGCAGTTGAACAGGAAATGCGGGTTTACCTGGCTTTTTAGATGGTCGTATTCTTCTGCCACAGAAAGCTGCATCAAGGCTTCCTTTTCTGTTTTACTTTCCCTGAATTTAGTGAATATATAGTCGGCTTCGTAAAGCGTTTCAAAAACCAGGTTAACACTGAACCCGGTGATGAAGCCCTTGTAAACATCTATCTTTTTGAGACTGTAGCCAAGTATGTGCATCCGGTCGTATAATAAAAAGATGAGCAGGATACTGGGTGTCATCAGTAAAAACAATACCAGCGACTTCAATAGGATGCGCCTGCTGCTTTGGTGAAGGCCGGGAAATGTATGCTCTGCCCAGCAGTCATAACAAATATGGGAGTACCACGATAAGGCGCCCAGCAGAAAGATGAGCGGAACCGAAAATATCCAAACCCGGTAATCGTGCCAGAGCCGGTTGCCATACAATATCTGGTTAACCGCCACTGCAATCAGGGGCATTGAAAAAAGGAAGGAATACAATTCCAGCTTGGGAGGTCGGATCATTTTCATATTAATGCCTCCTCCTTTTTGTGGATCAATGGTATGGTGATACTTCTTGTACCCTGCTTTGTTTCCGTAACCAGCATGGGTATCCCCATCAACTCATATTTTTTTACCAGGTTATCAAGGGCAGCTTCAAAGTCCATCGCATCGCTGATCTTTTTTGGTTGCAGGTTATTCACGATCTCCAGTTTGCCATAGGCTGAGCTGACATTGATATGCAGTGGATGCTCCTTGCTGATAATATTAAATGAGAAACTGTTTTCAATGATCACCTGCAGGGTGAGTGGTGCAATGAAGGTTTGCCGGTCGTTTTCAGAAACATTCACAGACAGCGTGAGGCCCTCGCCATACCTTGCTTTGAGTATATGAAAATAAGAGTCGGCAAATTTCAGTTCGGTATCCAGGCTTACCAGTTGTTCCTCATCATTGCGGAGCATGTACCGGTACACTTTACTCATCTCGTCTAAAAACTTTTCCGCTTCCTCTTCATCGTCCTGTATCAGGCTGGAGAGCGAGTTGAGGCTGTTGAACAGGAAATGAGGATTCACCTGGCTTTTGAGCCCCTGCAACTGGCTTTGTTTGTAGGCGGTGTTGATCTTTTCTGTTTCTTCACGGTTCAATTTCCAGTCTTTGTACCGGGAAATACCTTCCATTAAAAAAGTAAGAAAGATATTGAGAATGCCCAGTGCAAAATAGCTCCACACAAACCCGCTTTCGTTAAAGCGGTAGTTGAAAAACCGGATGTGCTCGTATCCACGAAAAAGCGAGTACAGGTAAAGCCCGCTGATGATTAGAAAGGTGAAGATCATCAGGGTGAGCCTTTTCAGCAATTGACTTTCCTGCGGCAGGCGGTTTTTCAACGCCACGGCCACCATTCCGCAGAGGATGAAATCAACAGCGCCTGCAATGGCACTGATAAAGGTTGCCAGCAGGAACATGTCTGCATTGGTGAAATATCGCGTACCAAAGATGATGCTGTTGATGATGATGGCAAAAGGGATCATGATCAACAACATTACCAGGTTATCCTTTCCGTTGTATTGTGGCAGCCTGAATGTCATCCTGTGTACAAATTACTGTGTTTTAGGGATATGTTTTTTAGCCCCGCTATAAAATGGAAAGGAAGCTGTATGAATTGAGAAAAAGAGGGTACGAATTGAAGGTATGAAAGGTTGAAAGTTGAGTTTTGATGGCTATACCCTGATCCCCGTTGGAATAGCAAAAGTAGCGATAGGGTAGCCCCTGCACAACCGCATAAAGATGTGAGTTTCTGCGGCAGTCAATAATAGCTGTACAGGTCCACGGTTTGGGTTATTTGCCCGGCATTGTTGCCACTTACCTGGCGCCGGGTAGCGGTCTTTTTTACCGGCAGGTTACCATTGTAGTTGTATGTATAATTGATGTCAAACTCATTTTGTGCAAACACCCATTTGCCGGTGGCGGGGTTGTTCTTTTGCAATTTCACCTGTGGCAGAAATAACAATGGGTCGGAGGAATGTTGTAGCAGGAGAAAATCGTCCACGTTGGTTTTGTTATCATAATTACTGTAGGTTTTCCTGTCTTCCCAGTTGTAAATGCCGCCTGCAATACTGAATTCTTCCATGGAAGCAAGATTCCCGTCGCTGTGGTACAGAAGACTGTCTTTTTTGTAGGCCGTTCCACCGGGTGAAAAACTGTAGTCGATCCATTCTATTGAGGCCAGCTTTCCATCAGCGTAATAGGAGAGTTGGTATCCCGCTGTTTTGTTGTGGGTGAGCGCAGAGAAATTATTAATTGCAGTTACCTGTTCGTTATGATAATTGTAGGCCAGGCTGTCACCATTGCTGCTGTTGACGATATCGTGTACCCGTCCCTGTTGGTAGTGTATAACATATTGATCTGTGGTGAACAGCGTTGTGACAAACCGCTGACTGTTATACTCAAAATGAAAGAGGGGTAGGTTCTGCAAATCTGAAACAACTTCTTTTAACAGCACTGATCTTGCATCCGAAACAGGGGTGTCACCGGCTGAAAGAGCTATCTTTTCTTTTTTGCAGGATGTTACGAATATGACGATTGTTGCCAATAGAAGAAGTTGTTTCATGTTTGGTGTTGATATTTATTATAGTGCTGAAAAAGGTTTAGGGCCTGGCACCAGGTTTTTAACCGGCTTTACAGTTTTAAGGTAAAAGAAGATCGACCTCAGGTCGTTGTCATCAAGATTTTTATAAGCGAACCAGGGCATGGGTGGCAAAAGATCTCTTGAACTTTCCTGGCCTTTTAGTTTTCCATGCCGGATAGCGGTGAAGAAATTCTCTTCTGTCCAGTTGCCGATACCGGTGGCATCGCCCGTGATATTGGCTGCAAAAGATTGTCCCCAAGGTCCTACAGCGCTGGTTAGGTCCGGCGAAAGGAGTACCCAGCCTTTTTTCACCACGTTTGTATCAATGGGCGGTACGGCTCCATTCTGTTGAAAACCTGAAAGCCTTAGTTCAGGGATCAGTTCGGGGCCATGGGCACCCATGCGCTTTGGGGAGTGGCAGTCGTCACAACCTACTGCTGCAACAAGGTGTTCCCCTCTTTTTACCAGCGACGTTGAGTCTGGCGATGCGGTTTGGGAAGCTTCTTCGGGGGTGCCAGCCTTGCTGGTACAGGCTACGATGCCTACTGTGATGGCGGCAACAGCCGATAACAGTACAATTGATTTTCTCATTTTATTTTTTGTTTGTTGTTGAATATTTAATGCTGAATGAATCCGGGTTAAAATGCTGCCCGTGATAGCTTGTTTGCCATTCGTCGGCCGCTGTGTTATTAGCCCGGCTGTGGCGGGAAGTGGCCGCAGCAACCACTGCTGAAGATGCAAGTATGATAAGTGCTGCGGCCTGGAGCGTTTTTTTCATTGCTATACTTTGTTTTGAAACCGGGTGCAAGATATTTTTGAACCATTCCCCCGGCAATTGTTGTATGCATGAGTTGCCATTATCATCGCATGAAATGAGGGGAGGATTGATTAAACGTAATAGGGTGTAAGACGTATCGGGCCTGGTAAAGCACATAAAAAAAGCCGGCATCGGCCGGCTGCTGGTCTCAGTGTTGCTACTATTGCTGTAGCTCGTAACCTTCCACCCATTGGGGGTTTACGGGCCCTCCCTTGGCAGCTCCCGGATGTGTGTCAATATCCACCAACAGCAACATGTCTTTTCCCGGCATGCCGGGTATGCATACTTTTTCCCAGAGATAGTTTTTCGAAAATCGTAGTTCAATGGAGTCCATGGCTGCAGCTATTTTACTGCCGGGTTTACAGGTGGCGCTCTGTGCATGTGTATGGAGGATGTTCCTGCCGGCTTCATTTTTTTCGAAATCAACTCTTCCACTCACTTCAAGATCTTCGTATAAAAAACGGAAACGGCCATCGGGTTCAAACCTGTACCTGGCAATACATCCAGGTAGCAATGTATCTGTTGCTTGTTGTTTGTCATCCCCAAAAAGCATGTCCTTTTTGAGTTGCCAGTATTTTTCACCGGTAGTTAAAATCGAGGTTGGTACAGCCTTTCCCTGTGCAGTTGCCAGGGTGCTGATGGTGGTATATGCGTTGCCGTTATTGCAACTGCTGCTGCCGTATAATAAAGCGGCCAACGGAATAAATATTTTTTTCATGGCTATAATGATCCTTAGAGATCTACATACATAATACTCGGGTAACTGTTGCCCACCTGTACAGGTATGGTGTTTTCCCTGCAGGCTTTGTTGTCTGCCCCAAGCACCGGGTGAAGCTGGACGTTTTTATTGCGTCCATTTTTTTCCTGCGATGTCCCGGTTTCCATCAAACAGAGCCTGTTTACAAAGCCGCAGATGCCCAGCACCAGCAATATGAAGAATGGGAATATTTTATGGTTCATGTTCCGGTCATTTAACAGGGCAAAGCTACATCGGCTCATGGCCGGTGTAAAGAACAGTTGTGCTGAACTGCAGAATTACCCGGGTGAATTGCAGAAACAGCCGGGTGTAGGGAATGAGTTGCCGGCAGGAAGTCATGATAGCCAGCAATGAGTAAAAACCGTAGAGATTCAATGCAATCTTACATGAACTGTAAAGGAACAGTAAGCAGGATAAACTGTTGGGCCTGCCAGGTGATCAGGAGTTGCCAAACACTTTGATGATGGGATCTTTGATGATGCTGCCAGCCTCACTGCAATACCAGGTGATAACGCCGGCGATAGCTGCCGGGTTCACCCATTTAGTGAAGTCTGCGTCCGGCATCGACCTGCGGTTCTGCGGCGTATCAATGGTGCCGGGTACGATCACCGCTGTTACCACATCGGTTCCTTTGGCTTCGGCGTTCATCAACTCTGCCAGGTGAAAAAGAAGGGTCTTGGAGAGACTGTAAGCCGTCATCCCCTTTGCGTGAGCGGGATTGAGGCCGGGTTTTGACCCGATGAGAAATATACGTCCTTTTTTTTGCGCCATCATATGCGTAAACAATGGCCGGGCGACATGGTAGGCAGTTTCAAAGTTGAGCTTGTATTGATGAGCGACGGCGGCGGAAGGCGTGTCTGCAATATTACCCATCGCAAAGCCTCCCACGGTAAGAACAGCTGCATCCACCTTTCCTTCCTTTTCGATCACGGTATTGATAAAATCATTGCTGGCGGCTTCGTTGCTGAGATCAACCGGCACTTTTTCAAATTGATCAAAGGTAAAATCAAATTCAAACGGGTCTTCGTGCAGTACTGTGCCGATCACTTTATATTCTGCCTCAATAAATTTCTTCACCACGGCATGTCCAAGATTGCCTGATGCCCCGGTTACGATCGCTGTTTTTGTTGACTTGCCGCTCATTGCTGTTGTTTTACACTCTAAAATAAGACTTATCTGCTGTTCAAAAAAACATGGCGTTGCAACAGGTGAAAGTCCGCAAAAGAAAGTTGGCTGATAGTCATATATTTGGTGGCACTTCGAAAAAAGTATTTTATGAACCGTCGCTTTCCCGTTTTATTTTACCTTTTATCCCTCTGGTCATTTTGTTCATGTGCGCAACAACAGCCTCGTCAATTTTCGTATAATGATGACCGTTTGCGTTATGAGGGCAGGATTGCATACACACCCGACGCAGCCGTTCTGTCCTGGCCCGGAACTTCGGTGTATATTCATTTTACAGGTAGTTCGATCAGCGGAACATTCAGTGAATCAGATACCGCCAATTATTATAACGTGATTGTTGATGGAAAGATCATTTCCATTGCTCATTTTGACCGGGATAAAAAAACATACCTGCTGGCCGATGGATTAACAGCTTCGGAACATACCCTTCAATTGTTTAAGCGCACCGAATGGGATAAAGGCAAAACGATGCTCTATGGTTTTAGTGGTGCCGGGCTGGAGTTGCTGCCGCCGTTGCCTGCACCTGGCCGTCGCATTGAATTTTACGGAAATTCGATCACCTGTGGGTACAGCGTGGAAGATTATACCGATGATTCCTCCATCGGTTTTTTTGAAAATAATTATGATACGTACGCGGCGCTTACTGACCGGCATTTTAATGCGCAATACCAATGTATTGCAAAAAGCGGTATTGGGATCACCATCAGTTGGTTTCCGCTGCTGATGAAAGAAATGTACGACCGCCTTGATGCCACTGACTCCACGATTAAATGGGACTTCGGTAAATACAGGCCCGATATCATTGTGATCAACCTCCTGCAAAATGACTACTGGCTCACGAACATGCCCGACCATGCACAATTTAAACTGCGTTTTGGAAAGCAAAAGCCTACCAAAGAATTTATCATTGAAGCTTACCGGCAGTTTGTGCAATCCATCCGTGAAAAATACCCGGCAGCAAAAATCATCTGCATGCTGGGCAACATGAATATCACTGAAGAAGGATCCGAATGGCCAGGCTATGTAAAGGAAGCCGTGCGGCAATTAAACGACCCTGCAATGTACACCTTGCTGGTGCCCTACAAAAAAACGGGTGGGCACCCCAAGACGAAGGAGCAAAAAATATTGGCGGATGCTCTCATTGAATTTATCGGGGCTAATACCGGCTGGTGATATAGCAGGTGAATTTAATGCGGCAATTTTTCGCGGAAGTAGCCATATACCCAGGTGCCGCCGATGGCGCTCAACAGTGTGATCACAATAACCGTTGCTCCTGTACCGATCTGTGCGTATAACGGTCCCGGGCATGCGCCGGTAATCGCCCATCCCAGCCCGAACAGCAATCCACCCCACACCTGTCCTTTATTGAATTGCCGGGGATGAAATTCTATCGCTTCCCCTGCGATGGTTTTTACATTGAATTTTTTGATGAGCCATACCGACAGGATACCTACCAATACCGCACTGCCGATAACACCATACATATGAAACGACTGCAGGCGGAACATTTCCTGTATGCGAAACCAACTGATGATCTCAGCTTTTACAAACACAATTCCAAACAACAACCCTACCAGCAGGTATTTTAACTGGTGATACCATTTGATGGTAAGGTGGCTGCTGTTTACGCACATGCTATCCTGTGAGCGAACTTCAAAATCGGTATCGGTGAGGGGTGCCTGCATCAGTGAATACTTAAAATAAATGGAAGAATAAGGTTGGCCATGATAAAGCCACCGGCCATAAAGCAGCAGGTGGCCACCAGTGAGGGCCATTGCAGGGTGGAAAGTCCCATGATGGAATGGCCGCTGGTACAGCCGCCGGCATAACGGGTACCAAAGCCCACCATAAAGCCACCAACCACCATCATCATAAAACCCCGGGCGGAGAGAAGCGATGACCAGTTAAAGAGTTGCCGGGGCACCAGGCCCGAATAATCGGTGATGCCGTAGCTGGATAACTCAGCCGACAAAGCAGGGTTCACTTCTACCGGTTGCGGGTTGGAAAGAAATTGGGCGGCGATTAGTCCGCCGAAAAAAATGCCTGCCACAAAAAAAAGATTCCAGGATTCTTTTTTCCAATCGTATTTAAAATAGGGAATTCCTGCCGGAACGCAGGCTGCACACACATGCCTGAGCGATGAACTGATGCCAAAAGACTTATTGCCGATGATCAGCAAAGTGGGTACGGTAAGCCCTATAAGTGGCCCGGCCACATACCAGGGCCAGGGCTGCTTGATCCATTCAATAAAATGCATGTAACCTGTTTCTGTTTAAACAGCCATCAAGTTACAGTTTATTTCACATATTGATTCACCTGTTCCCAGGTACCTCCATTGATCACATTGGTGAACCCATGGTTTTCCAAGATGGTTTTGGCCATGCTGCTGCGATTACCACTGCGGCAGAAAACGATGATGTTTTTCTTGTCTTTGAAGAAGGAAAGATTGGCAGTGATGCTGTCAACCGGTATGTTCACCGAACCATTTACATGCCCCTGTGCAAATTCGGCAGGTGTTCTTACATCTGCTAAAAAAGCACCTGCGTCAATTACCTCCTGCAGGTCTGCAGTGGCCGGTTGGGTGAATAATTTCTGGAGAATATTCATGTGATTATTTTTTCTGTTTAAATGGTCAGGAAAATTGTTTGATGATGCCCACCAGCGATTGTTTTGGCACCACGCCGCTCTGGCGCCACAGCACTTTTCCATTTTTAAAAAGTATCAGCGTGGGAACACCCTGTACCTGGTAGGCTCCTGCGGCCTGCGGATTTTTATCTACATCTACTTTAACAATACTGGCGCTTTCACCAATTTCCTGTTTTACATCTTTCAATATCGGCGCCATCATTTTACAGGGACCACACCACTCGGCGAAAAAATCCACCAATACGGGCTTGTCGGATTGTATCAGTTCATTGAATGTCATAACTCATTTTTTTTGTTTGAAACATTGGGGTCGTTTTTTTGAAATATCCCCAAACTCAGACTCCCAAGAACCGCGCCATACAGGCTGCTGTTGAATGGTTTCGAGGTGATCATGCAGGTGCCGCTGCTGCAACCGACAAATTTCCAGTAGAGAAATCCTGCCACCGCACCCAACACTGCCCCAATGACATGCAACCTGTTCTTATTAAGCCACTTCTTCATACTTGATTTCATCGGTTGATTTTTCACCAGCTTTTTTTCCAGGTGCTTCACAGTTGCCGGCAGCACAGCATCCGCGGTTAAAAATTGCCAGCAGCATAAAAAGAACACCGGCAGCTGCCAGCATTGCGTCGTGCGAAATGTAACGCTGCACCACGATAGCGATCGCCAGCAACAGGCGCAGGACATTGCGCAGAAAATCGGCATTCCGGCATTGTGCGTGCC
>CAYVLT010000132.1:0-11828 GCA_964452405.1 uncultured Ferruginibacter sp. | reverse complement strand
TATTAATTACAAATCTTAAGTTAACGACTATGGTGGGGACACGAACCAAGGCGGAGTTTTTTTAGATGTCAATCTTTTAATTAATAAAAGAGATTATTTTAATTGATGTGATCGTAAAATAAGTGTGTTAGTTTATCCAATAATTCAGACGTCGCAGGTCATTTATATAACTCCTGCATAAATGAAAGATATCCCTTGGCAACTTCTGTGCGGCTCACTCCAATCCTGCTCCAGGCAAGATCGTAGGCATTTGCAAACGCTGAGCTTAACTCCTTTACCTCTTTATATTCTTTTTGAAGTCGTTTACGCAGGGCATTGGTTTCACGATTTTGCAGGTACCGGTCAACCAGATACTTACCAATAGTAAAAGTAGTGGCAGTCTTAAGCAGATCGATTATATATTCATTGGTAATTTTTTTTAGTAAACTATCAAGATGCAGGAATGAAACGCCTAAATCGAGCAGGAATGCGAGGGTTAAGCCCATCACAAAATAAATAAAAAAATGCTTCAGCCTGTGTCTTTGCTTTTTGTTCACAAACTGTTTTGTCGCCTGTGCAGAAATTTTTTGAAGGCTTAGCAGTTCATTCTTCAGATCCTGCAGAACCGGGTATGTTGCAATTTTTTCAAAGCGTTCCTTATCCGGTAATGCTTCATAATTTTTACAATAATTGTTAAAATCATCAAACTTTTCCCCGCCATTAGCTTTATCAACCTGTTCGCCATAAAATTTGCTTATAAAAGTAGGATTAAGCAGTTCAAACAGGTGCACTTTAAATTTTGCAAAAATACTGCGGGCTGTATCCAGGTCATGCAACAGGTGATCTGGATTAGAAGAAGGCAAGTTTTGTAACGCTCCGATCACTCCCAGTATTTCATCAACCCGATGGGTTGGCATCGCCACCCATACGGCAAGTTCATATTTAGTTTTACTCATAATAGGTTAAAGGTTTTAGAATACGATAATTTACGGTTAAAGAAAACCAACTGACAGAAATCTTACAATATCCAGGTAAAATAGCGAAAAGGAAAAAGGGCTTCAGCCATACAATTAAAAAGCGGCAGTATTTTAATTGTAAAGCCAATTGCAAAATAAAGATCATTGCCTTTCCATTAGCCCCAAATAAGTCAAAAAAAGGCTTTACAGGCATTTCATGCCTGCAAAGCCTTTGCAACTGCCCTACTTCCTCATTTTCCTTCATCAACAGGTTTGTTTTTGAACTTTTCAGCAAGGTTGGTAAACGAAAGTCCGAGCATAAAGTAGGTGGCATTCTTTTCGCCGCCCCTGATTCCGTTCAGGTTGACACCGTACCCCAGGTAAACACTGTTACTGAATATACCTACCTGCAGACCCAGGCCAAGTTCAAGATCCTTATTTGTGTAAAAATCCACGTACGACAGGTTTAAGCCGATGGAAGGTTGAAGCCAGTTAAGAAAACGATGATTATTTCCTTCGTTTGGTTCGAGGTAATTGTAAGTACGCATAAGGGAAATGCCGGCTGCGCCTTTAAAATTTGAAGGAGATACATTTTCATCTACCGTTTTACCAGGCTCATTGATCCGCTCAATCAGGTAAAATGATTCTGAAACCTTTGTTGACCAGCCGGTCTTTGCAATGCTGTAAATTCCTATTGGCAACGACACTTCATCTTTGATCTTTAATGAGTCTACCATATAATCACGAAGATTCTTCCACTTAACAGTTATATAAAGTTTATCACCTTCTTTTACATCATTTTTTGCCAGGTCAATTGAACCGAATGTGAGCAGGGAATACAAATAATTACCTGCGATCCTCGACAAATGATCCAGGACTGTTTTAAACTTATCAGAAGACTTCAATTTTTTCAGTACTTCAAATTCAGCCGGGCTGCTTCCCCTTCCATAGTAGTAGTAGTTAGACTCTTCTTTGAGCTGAAGCTCACTGGTTACCAATTGATAAAATTCGCTGCCCGTAATCGCGGAAAAATCATACAGCGTTTTTCGGGTATTGGCTATCAGGTTAGACAAGTCTCCATTCTCAATATCAGATTTAACATTTTTCCCACCCAGTATATCTGACAGCATTTTGTAGTTTTTACTGAGTGTTTCGCGGATATCGGTATATTTTATTATGTCGGTCCCGATCAATCGAAGAAACACACTTTTGGCATCAATACCGGATGTTTCAAATGCTTCCAGGTAAGCGAGGATCACTTTTAAGGAAGCTGAAAGTTCCTGCGCATTTTGAGTGGTTTCCTTTATGGCATTCTCGTTTGCAGTAATCACGGATTTTTTTATACTGGCGAGCCTATCTCCCACAGCCTCATAGTTTGAAGTAAAAAGGGCTCTCTTTAACTCCTCTGATTCCTGGTACATTTTGTAAGTATATGAATTCAACTTATTGACCAACGCCTGTGCCTGAATACTGTTCTGCAGGTTATCGTAGCCATTAACGGGCCCCTTTCTTTTACTCACTTCTGCGATAATAAGATTGATGTCGCCTGTATCGATATAGGTACCGGAATGTAATGGGTTGAACAGTGAATCCTCACTGAGGAAGGTTGGGACAGGTGGATGCAGCACATTTTTAACAGTATAGATCGTATTAAAAAGAAGCTGGGCTGTAAGCTCGGGAGAGATGGCATTGGTTCCATAATCCTGGGCCTTTTCTCCTACAAGGGAGTACGGTGTAATTTCAATTTTTCTGTCTCCGCCTTTGCTCTTGACGATCGCTTCCAATCCAATACTTCCTTTGAATTTAACGTCATTGGCAAGCTTTTCCTTGTCAAAATATATTTCCACCACACCGTCCATATCAAGCACATTGTATTTCTGATGCTCTGTATAAGAATCCCATCGCCATACGGCCAGGGTCTTTTCAGTCTTTGTATCGGGCCTTCTCTTGTAAATAACCGTAATATATTTCCGTGGATCGATACCAGAATCTACCAACGCCTTTACTGCAGATGGTTTAAAGATGGACGAATCATTATCCTTTGGCCGTTGGAGTTGTTGAGCTGCAGCAGGCTGGTAAACCAGGCAAAAGGTAGCGACAATAAGAACTGGAAATAGTTTTTTAAAAAAGCGTTCCATGTTACAACAGGTTTAAGGTGTGAAAAATTTTATAGATAATATGGTCATTATTCTACTCCGGATCACAGCAGGCTATGATGGAGAAAGGCCTTCAATAACCTTTTGAACTAAACCAAATATATTTCAGACAGCTACCCTGCCACAAGGGTGTTTTTACGGTAGACGGAGAGTATTTTAACGGTATTGTTGACATATAATCACCCGGTCAACCTTGCTCATCCGGCTATTGCTTCTTTGTAACAGCCTGCTGAAATCAGTTTCCCAGCCAGATTTCCAAAAGGTAGCCTGCAGCGGAGTATCCGGCCCGCTCATTATTCGTAAGGGTGAAAAAAACATTTCGCCTGGTGACGCAGCACTCCCGTCATGTGCCTTTCCATAGCTGCACATTGCGCCCCTATCACAACAATTACTCACGTATTGAGAAAAGGCTCAACTGGGAAATTTTATATTGATTGTGTAACAACCACCGGAAGCAAAAGTCCGGGCGGAAATAAATTGCAGCAATGCAACGAAGAGCAGCAGGTCGGGAGAACTGTGCCAGATGAAAGCCGGGAAGAATTTTCAATAAAAATTTAACGATCCTGGTGCCCAACAAAATCAAATTACTAAAAATACTATCTTAGTATCACCTGCTGGTTATCCCGTCACACAACCTCCCGTACTGCCAATATGGAAACCACAACTGGAAATAAAAAAGCCCCCGTTAAAGTCGAAGGCAACTTAATGTTTTCACAACGGCAAAAGCCTTATTGCGATTTGCTTCGACATAAATATAAAACCTAATTATGAAATAGAAAAATATTGACAGAAATTTTAGAACATACTGTAATAGTTGAGGGATTTTTCGCTGGTTGAAAACTGCCGCATTAATCCCCAGCCAATTTAAAGCGGAACGCTATTGCAAAGCAAATCAAATGAACACCAGGTAATGACACCCCACTGTTCAGTAATTTGTTACTTTCATTTCTTAACTATCAGAAACAACAACCAGCATGAAAAAAGTTTTAGGACTTGACCTCGGTACAACCAGCATTGGATGGGCATTTGTAAAAGAAAGCAACGATCCAGGTATTCACTCAACAATTGAAAGGATCGGTGTAAGGGTAAATCCGCTTACAACTGACGAACAGACCAACTTTGAAAAAGGCAAACCTGTTTCAGTGAATGCCGACAGAACGTTGAAACGTGGAGCAAGGCGAAACCTAACCCGTTACAAACAAAGAAGGGCAAATCTTTTAGATGCTCTTATTAAGGCCGGTATTATCACAAAGGAAACTATCCTTGCCGAGAATGACAAGTTTACCACACATAGCACCTATGCAATCCGTTCAAAGGCTGCAACAGAAGAAATAACAAAGCAACAATTTGCACAAGTGTTATTAATGATAAATAAAAAGAGAGGATATAAAAGTAGCCGCAAGGCAAAGAATGAAGACGAAGGGCAGGCAATTGATGGAATGGCTGTAGCTAAAAGACTATATGAAGAAAACCTAACACCCGGCCAATTGTGTTATCAACTACTAAAAGAAGGCAAAAAATACCTGCCTGATTTTTATCGTTCCGATTTAAATGCTGAATTAGAGCGGGTATGGACTTTTCAAAAAGTATTTTACCCTGGCATTTTAACAGATGAATTTAAAAATGCCATTGAGGGTAAAGGCCAAAGAGCAACATCCGCCATTTTTTGGACGAGGTATCAATTTAATACTGCGGAAAATAAGGGCACAAGAGAGGAAAAAAAACTACAGGCATATCAGTGGAGAAGCGAAGCCATCAGCAGGCAATTAAGTAAAGAAGAAGTAGCCTATGTAATTACTGAAATAAACAATAATCTGAACAATTCAAGTGGTTATTTGGGCGCCATCAGCGACAGAAGCAAAGAATTATATTTCAATAAGCAAACCGTTGGGCAGTTCGTGTATACACAACTACAGGCAAATCCCCATACCCGGATGAAAAACCAGGTTTTTTACCGGCAGGATTATTTTGATGAATTTGAAACCCTCTGGCAAACACAATCTTTATATCACAAAGAACTAACTGATGAATTAAAAACTGAAGTCAGAGATATTATAATTTTCTACCAGCGAAAATTAAAGTCCCAAAAAGGTTTGGTGGGTTTTTGCGAATTTGAGAGTGCGCAAAAAGAAATTTTGGTAGATGGAAAACTGAAAAAGAAAACCATTGGCTATAAAGTATCCCCAAAATCCTCTCCTCTATTCCAGGAATTTAAGATATGGCAAAACCTCAATCACCTTTCCATACAGAAAAAAGGCGAAGTCGATATTCAAAACCTTGATATTGAATCGAAGCGATTGCTATTTGATGAATTGAACATAAAAGGAAACTTAACGAAAGATGAAGCTTTAAAATTCCTTGGCTATAATACCAAAGGATTTAATTTAAATTTCAAAACCCTGGAAGGAAACAGAACAAATAGCGCCTTGTACGATGCATATTTTAAAATGATGGAGGCGGAAGGACATGAAGAAACAGAATGGAAAACCCTGCCAGTTGATAAAATCAAAGAAGTGATCTCTGAATTCTTCCAATCTCAGGATATTAACAAAAATGTCCTGGAATTTAATGCTGAACTGGACGGAGCAGCCTTTGAGCAACAACTATCCTATCAGCTTTGGCATCTTTTATATTCATATGAAGGAGACAATTCCAATTCCGGAAATGAAAAACTGTATGAATTGTTGCTAAAGAAATTTGGCTTTCAAAAAGGGTTTGCCAAAATACTTGCCAACATCAACATGCAAGATGACTATGGAAGTTTAAGTGCAAAAGCCATACGCAAAATATTTCCTTTTATTAAAGAAAGCAGATACGATGAAGCCTGCAGGTTAGCTGGCTACAATCATTCTTTTTCTTTAACCAAAGAGGAGAATGAAAAACGACCGTTAAAAGACAAATTAGATTTGTTACCTAAAAACTCTTTGCGGAACCCTGTAGTTGAAAAAATACTAAACCAGATGGTAAACGTGATCAATGCCATCATCGATGAACCAACTCTGGGTAAACCCGATGAAATACGAATTGAATTAGCAAGAGAACTGAAAAAGAACGCGTCAGAAAGAGAAGAAATGACGGCTGCAATTAATAAAGCAACGGCCGAACATGAAAAAATAAGAAATATCCTTATCAAAGAGGATGGCATTTTAAACCCTACAAAAAACGACATACTGCGTTACAAATTGTACCAGGAATTAAAGATTAACGGGTATAAAACACTTTACTCCGATACATATATACCCAGGGAAAAATTATTCACTAAAGAATTTGACATAGAACACATCATTCCAAAAGCGCTTCTGTTTGACGACAGTTTTTCAAACAAAACTCTTTGTGCAAGGCAGGAAAACCTGGACAAGGGAAATAGATGTGCTGCCGAATTCATCGGACCATATTTTGGAGAAGATAAGGTAGCGGGATATGTAGCAAGGATCGAAATGATGTTTAATTCGAAAGAAGGAGGAATCAGCAAGGCCAAATACAAAAAACTGCTGATGAATGCTGATGAAATTGGACAGGGATTTATTGAACGGGATTTGAGAGACAGCCAATACATTGCAAAAAAAGCAAAAGCAATGTTGCAGGAAATATGCAGAACAGTTATAAGCACTTCCGGTAGCATTACAGATAAACTGCGTGAAGATTGGGGCCTGGTAAATGTGATGAAAGAGCTGAACATCGATAAATACCGAAAGGCAGGCTTAACAGAATTTATTAAACTGAAAGACGGTAATTCGAAAGAAGTGATAAGAGACTGGACAAAAAGGAATGATCACCGCCACCACGCAATGGATGCTCTCACGGTTGCATTCACTCAACACAATCATATCCAGTATTTAAACAACCTTAATGCGAGGCGTGATGACACTAACAAAAAACATGTCTCTATTTTAGCCATAGAAAATAAAATAACCGAACTGATCATAAATGACGAAGGAAAAAAACAAAGGTTATTTAAATCGCCATTGCCAAATTTCAGAGCGGAAGCGAAGACGCATTTAGAGAATGTACTTGTTTCTCACAAAGCAAAAAATAAAGTTGTAACCAAGAACAAAAACCGCTTCAAAACAAAAGCCGGGGAACAAAGCAAAACAGAACTAACCCCGAGAGGGCAACTACATAAAGAAACTGTATATGGCAAGTTGCAACGCTATGCAACCAAAGAAGAAAAAGTGGGAGCAAAGTTTGATGCGGAAATGATCGATAAAGTTGCATCATCAAAATATAAAGTTGCCTTGTTACAGCGTTTGCAGCAATATGGCAATGACCCCAAAAAAGCATTTACCGGCAAAAACAGTTTAGATAAGAATCCGGTTTTTCTGAACGCAAACAACTCTCTTCGGTTACCGGAAAAAGTTAAACTTGTTTGGTTGGAAGACGCCTTTACGATAAGGAAAGATATAACACCAGACTTAAAGATTGAAAAAGTAATTGATACCGGCATCAAAGAGAAATTAAAAGAAAGGCTCGGGAAATTCGATGGCAATGCTAAAGAAGCCTTTGCCAATCTTGATAAACAACCAATATGGTTAAATGAAGCAAAAGGGATAAGTATAAGGAGGGTTGCTATTAGTGGCGTTTCAAATGCAGAAGCGCTGCATGTTAAAAAAGATCATTTAGGAAGAGAAATGCAGGACGCAAACGGAAATAAATTAGGTGTTGATTTTGTTAGTACCGGCAATAATCATCATGTGGCAATCTACAGAGATTCGGACGGAAGTCTTCAGGAGAAGGTTGTTTCATTTTACGAAGCAGTTGAAAGAGTAAACCAGGGTTTACCTGTAATAAATAAAGGCTTCAATAGTGAAACAGGTTGGCAATTTTTGTTCACCATGAAACAGAATGAATATTTTGTTTTCCCTTCAGATAGCTTTGACCCAAAGGAAATTGATTTATTAAATCCGAAAAACTATAAGCTAATTAGCAGCCGCCTGTTTAGAGTACAAAAGATAGCGACCAAAAATTATATGTTTCGACATCATCTGGAAACTACGGTAGAAGATAAAAAAGAACTTTCAAATACCAGCTTTATTCTCTTACAAAGTACACAGCATTTGAAAGGGATAGTTAAAGTACGAATTAACCATATTGGTCAAATTGTAAAAATGGGGGAATACTAATCTACCAGAGAAACCTGCTTACGGCTTATCAGTTCCATTAAACGAGACCATAGTAATGATCAAACGCACCATCTGCATAGAAAATGCCTGCTCCCTCAAGTTCCGGAACGAACAGATGGTGGTGGGCTTCAGCCACATAAAAGGCATGGAAGATATCCCCGATAAAACAGTACCGGTAGAAGATATGGGTATGTTGATACTCGAGCACCAGCAGATCATGCTCAGCCATTACCTGCTGGATAAACTGGCCGGCAGCAATGTGGCTGTAGTAACCTGCAATGAAACCCACCACCCTACCGGCCTGCTGATGCCGCTGGAAGGTAATACCCTGCAAAGCGAACGCTTTAAAGCACAGATAGAAGCTACTGAGCCGCTAAAAAAGCAACTGTGGCAGCAAACCATCAAAGCCAAGATTACCAACCAGTGTGTGGTGCTGAAAAAATGGGACGGGAAATTTCTGTTGCTGAAAAACCTGGCAGACAGTGTGAAAAGTGGCGATGCCGATAACAACGAAGCAATTGCAGCAGCCCATTACTGGCAACATCTCTTTCCGCCCGCCTGGATGTTCTACCGCAAGAGAGACGGGGTACCGCCTAATAACCTGCTTAACTATGGATATGCCATCATCCGGGCTGCCATGGCGAGAGCCATTGTAGGCGCCGGGCTGTTGCCAACCCTGGGCATATTTCACCGCAACAGGTACAATGCTTACTGCCTGGCCGATGATATGATGGAGCCCTACCGGCCCTTTGTTGACCAGGTGGTAAGAAGTATTATCGATAAAACTTCTGCAGTTGACGATATCACCAGGGAGCATAAAGTAAAACTGTTGGAAATACCCCGGATGGATACGCTGATAAACGGAGAAACCAGCCCCTTGATGCTGGCCATGCAGCGTACAGCAGCATCCCTGGCAAAATGCTATACCGGCGAAAGCCGCAAACTGCTGTTGCCTGAAATACCATGAATAGCGAACGCCTTAATGCATACAGGATCATGTGGGTACTTGTTTTTTACGACCTGCCTACGGAAACAAAAAAAGAACGTAAAGTGGCGGGAGATTTCAGGAAGAAAATTCTGGCAGACGGCTTTGCCATGTTTCAGTTCAGTCTGTACCTCCGCCACTGTGCCAGTATGGAAAATGCGCAGGTGCATGTGAAAAGGGTTAAAAAAATTCTTCCCGAAAAAGGTAAAATCGGTATTATGACCATTACCGATAAGCAATTTGGAATGATGGAAATATTTCACGGTAAAAAAATTGCCGAACCTGAAACCGTTCCACAACAACTTGAACTCTTTTAGCATCATAAAAAATGCCCCAGCAGGCTCTCCTGCCGGGGCATTTAATTCATTTTTTTTGTCCTGTTTTCTTTCGAAATCATTAACAGACAAGGCTTTCAGCATAAACTGTTGTACTCGAAATTACACAGAACTAAAATTGAAAGCAAATCACAACTAGACGCTGCAAACAAAGTGGCCGATACAGTTGTACTCGAAATTACACAGAACTAAAATTGAAAGCAAATCACAACTACAAGGTATTTGTACGCTTTATTTACTAGTTGTACTCGAAATTACACAGAACTAAAATTGAAAGCAAATCACAACTGCTCGCTGTTCCGGTATTGGTGATAGTAGTTGTACTCGAAATTACACAGAACTAAAATTGAAAGCAAATCACAACTCCCGCGCAATGTGCTGCAAAAGGATTTTCGTTGTACTCGAAATTACACAGAACTAAAATTGAAAGCAAATCACAACTTGCAGATCACTTTTGCAATAGGCAGCAGGGTTGTACTCGAAATTACACAGAACTAAAATTGAAAGCAAATCACAACGCAGGCGCTTTTTGTACGCCACGGCAATGGCGTTGTACTCGAAATTACACAGAACTAAAATTGAAAGCAAATCACAACACCGCTAATGAAATATAACATTGGCCCTACGTTGTACTCGAAATTACACAGAACTAAAATTGAAAGCAAATCACAACTAGACGTTAACGTTAGTTTACCTAAATTCTGTTGTACTCGAAATTACACAGAACTAAAATTGAAAGCAAATCACAACGGGCAGGACCCTATTTACAAAAGGGTCACAGTTGTACTCGAAATTACACAGAACTAAAATTGAAAGCAAATCACAACAGGTGCGAAAAGCGTCTTTATGAACCCGGCGTTGTACTCGAAATTACACAGAACTAAAATTGAAAGCAAATCACAACGGTTAGCTCCGGTACATACGACGGTATTCGGTTGTACTCGAAATTACACAGAACTAAAATTGAAAGCAAATCACAACTTATACAGGCTTGCTATTGATAAAACCGGTGTTGTACTCGAAATTACACAGAACTAAAATTGAAAGCAAATCACAACTAATGCTTACAAAGACTTTGTAATGCAAGGGTTGTACTCGAAATTACACAGAACTAAAATTGAAAGCAAATCACAACTGGCACTGCAATCTTTGGTAAAAGCTCAGGTTGTACTCGAAATTACACAGAACTAAAATTGAAAGCAAATCACAACAGCCTGCTGATCCTTGTGGTGGCTTCTGTGTTGTACTCGAAATTACACAGAACTAAAATTGAAAGCAAATCACAACGGGTCTCTATGCGGCTACAAAAAACCCGGGTTGTACTCGAAATTACACAGAACTAAAATTGAAAGCAAATCACAACTGGTAATCAAGCTTTGTTTCAGCATTGATGTTGTACTCGAAATTACACAGAACTAAAATTGAAAGCAAATCACAACACGCTGGATTTTTCCCAATCAATTGGCTGGGTTGTACTCGAAATTACACAGAACTAAAATTGAAAGCAAATCACAACCATGTTACTGGTTGTAATAGAACATAAAAGGTTGTACTCGAAATTACACAGAACTAAAATTGAAAGCAAATCACAACCATTGTTGGCGCTTCCTGTAGTGTTTCTTGGTTGTACTCGAAATTACACAGAACTAAAATTGAAAGCAAATCACAACAGGTTACACCCTTTGCTTTAATTCGTTCAAGTTGTACTCGAAATTACACAGAACTAAAATTGAAAGCAAATCACAACTAGGGCAAATGCTGCATTTAAACTATCCCTGTTGTACTCGAAATTACACAGAACTAAAATTGAAAGCAAATCACAACTACTCCATGTCATCCTTCGTTATCTCCATGTTGTACTCGAAATTACACAGAACTAAAATTGAAAGCAAATCACAACTTCTGATGAATAATAACACGCTTGAATTTTGTTGTACTCGAAATTACACAGAACTAAAATTGAAAGCAAATCACAACATCGTAGGGAGTATGTTGCGAATTGAAGTAGTTGTACTCGAAATTACACAGAACTAAAATTGAAAGCAAATCACAACTCAATGCGGCGCCAGGGTGGTGGAAAGAGGTTGAACTCGAAATTACACAGAACTAAAATTGAAAGCAAATCACAACTGCTGCTTCCTATTGGTCGTCTGCAAAATTTTATGAAAGAGCTGCGAATGACTTTCCGTTTTTAAAAAACATTGGGCAAGCGTTTGATGGATTGCTGCGGTGATGGTTCGTGCGGACACCATAGTCGTTAACTTAAGATTTGTAATTAATAGATAATATTTGATAGT
>CAYVLT010000131.1:0-11839 GCA_964452405.1 uncultured Ferruginibacter sp. | reverse complement strand
CAGATAGACGACGACGGGAAAGGATTCAACCCCGCTGAAGAAAAAAAGGGCGTAGGTATTTTCAACATGAAGAACCGCGTGGATGCCTATGATGGCAAACTTGAAATCATCAGCAGTCCGGGTAAAGGCTGTACCCTGAAAGTTTCGATTCCCTTTTAACAGGTATTCCGTACACCACCCTTCTTAAAAATGCAGTGATCTTTGCCCGGCAAATACAGCATTGCCTGATTCCCCAATTCATTCCGGAAATTTTTCAATTCATGCAGAAGCTTTCCCGCGGGTAACGGTTACGACTGTACTATTGCACCCGTAAACAAACCGTTGCTACAACGGAATAAGTAAACCATAAAAAACAAAGTCATGAAACAAAAATTCTTATTCGCCACAGTGATCCTTGGCGCCCTCTCCTTCGCCTCCTGCAAAAAAGACAAAAAAGAAAATCCAACGCCTGCAAATCCCGGCAGTGCAAAAAAACTAACCAGGATCACCAAGACAGAATCCGGCGTGGTAACGGTTTACAACCTGAACTATGATGCCAACAACCGGCTTTCCTCTTACAAAAGCACCAATAACGCGGAGTCGATCATCTTCTCCTACGACAACGCCGGGAACCTGGCAGGTATTGAACAAAAAGAAGACAACCAGTTTAAAAATATTTACACCTATACCTACGTAAATAACAAACCTGTTTCAGGCACATACAAGAGTTGGGAACTTACGGCTGGTGAACCGGATGCCCTTGTGGAAGATGACAAGCTTACATATACGGTGACCAACAACCAGGTAAGTAAAATAAAACTGGAGATGCAGGATGCATCGCAACTGGAGTTAACGCTCACGTATAACAACGGCAACCTGAAAACGGTTAGTTCAGGAGGCCCCTTCCCTTATGTGGCCGATTTTACTTTCGGAACTAAAAAACCTTCATTCCCCAAGGTGACTCCCTGGATACTTGACCAGGCAGGATTTTCGCTGCAATTTGCTTCAAACAATGAAATGCTGAAAGCATTCTGGGACTTCCCGGGTACAAGCTCCGATCAAACAATCACCACTACCTATACGTACGACAGCAATGGCTATGTGTTAACCAGCTCGGATGGCACAGCGCAACTGGTGTACGAATACCAATAAAATTCAGCAACAAACTATTATTAGCCGGCATATGCCGGCTTTTTTGTGAAGGGTCCTCGTGCCTTACAGGAAGGAAAGCTGAAAACGGGTGGTAGTAAATGCCCGGAATGCGTTTAAGCCTGCACCAGTGATATTTTCCCGAATTCGTTACTGAAATTCCCGCTTGCATGGCGCCTTCTATCTGAATCCATGCAGTTTTGCACCCAATAAATAACTGCGATGAAAAAATACCGGATTGTGCTGGTGGTGGCCACTTATTGCTGTAGCTTTTTAAAAGTGCATGCACAACAGCAAGACTCTGTAAAAACATTGTCCAATATAACGATCAACGGTTATCAAACCGTGAATGGCGTGGGTCACCTGCTCCAGGTGAAAGATGGTGTGATCTATGCCGGCAAAAAAAATGAAGTGATCGTTGTCGACAGCCTGGATGCAAACAAGGCCATCAACAATACCCGGCAGATACTGGGCAGGATACCGGGCCTCAATATTGCAGAAACTGAAAGTGGCGGCTTTACTGCTAATGGCATTGCCACCCGTGGGCTTAATCCCATTCAAAGCATTGAAATGAACACCCGGCAAAATGGTTACAACATCAGTGCAGATGTTTATGGGTATAATGAGGCTTACTATCTGCCTGCCATGGAGGGTGTAAAAAGAATCGAAATGGTGAGGGGAGCAGCCTCCCTGCAATTTGGTGCACAGTTTGGCGGACTGGTGAATTACATCACCGAGTCAGCGCCGGCAGATAAAAAATTCCAGTTCACCACATCACAAACTACCGGCAGCTTTGGGTTGTTCAATTCGTTCAACGCTATCGGCGGCAATTATAAAAAAATCAGCTACTATGGATTTGTTCAATACCGGAATATTGAAGGCTACCGTGAAAACAGCCGCCAGTGGCAACTTTCGGGTTTTGGCAAACTTCAATACAATATAAACCCGAAACTTACTACCGGTATCGAGTATTCGTTTTTACGAAACCGGATACAGATGCCCGGCGGGCTTACCGACAGCCAGTTTGCCGCTGACAGTAAATTATCAACCCGGGCCAGGAACTGGTTGAAAAGTCCCTGGAACATACTCAACCACTATATAAATTATACTGCTTCCGGCAACACCAACCTGGCCGTTAAAACCACTTATATCTTCAGCAACCGCTCATTGGTATGGCGCAACGAGGATGGCGGTGCAGCCGCAGCGGATGATATTGACCCGGCAACAGGCCAGTTTGTACCACGTGAAGTTGAAAAAGAAAACATGCACAGCATTACTTCTGAGGCAAGGCTCTCCACCAGCTACAAAACCGGCGATCACAAATCAACTTTTGCTGCGGGTATGCGTTTCAGTTATGGCTGGTTCAAAAGGCTGGGAGGCGGAGAAGGCACTACCAACAGTGATTTCGACCTGTCTATTTCGGGAGAATGGGAATATAATTTTGATTTTACCACCACCAACTTTGCCCCTTTTGCCGAGAACATTTTCCGGATCGGTAAAAAACTTACGGTTACCCCCGGTATCAGGGTGGAATTCCTCAATAACACGGCGCTTGGTTATAAGATCGACGAAATTTATAAGCAAAGTATCGATCAAAGTAAGAACCGGTTTTTTGTATTGGGGGGCATTGGAATTGAATATAAACCCACAGTGAACGGCGGCCTTTATGCCAATATCAGCCAGAGCTACCGGCCAATCGATTACAGCCAGCTTGAACCATTCGGCGTTACAGCCCGGATAGATCCAGCCTTAAAAGATGCCAAAGGTTTCAATGCCGACGCAGGTTACAGGACAGTGATCAGTAATTATTTCAACACCGACCTCAGTATTTTTTACCTGGCCTATAATAACAGGATCGGCACCGTGGTAAAAAAAGATGGCGCTACAGGAGAGGATTATGCGTACAGAACCAATATTGCCAACAGTGTACATAAAGGGATAGAAACTTACGCGGAATTTAATATCATTCAATACCTGCATCCACATGCGGCCCATGGCCTCAGCATCTTTAATTCATTTGCATACATTGATGCTGCGTACACATCGGGTGAGTTTAAAGGAAAAAGAGTGGAAGCAGCAGCCCGGATCATAGAAAGGGCCGGTGTTATTTATACGCATCAAAAACTATCTGCCACCTTCCAGGTAAACTATACCGGTGATGCCTACGGAGATGCAAGCAATGCCAGGACCAGTGATGATCCGGTTGCCGGCTACATACCTGCTTACACCGTACTAGATGCCAGCGCCACTTATAAGTTTGATCAGTATGCCATTAAAATTGGATTGAACAATATTGGCAACAGCGCTTACTTCACCAGGCGTACCGATGAGTATCCTGGCCCGGGTATCATACCCGCCATCGGCCGGAGTTTCTACCTGGGTTTTACTGCTAAATTATAATCATGAAAAATAACAGCATACTTTTTACAATAACCGCTTTAACCCTAACCGTAGGTGTTAGTGCTTCCCTCTTCCCCTCCTGTTCAAAAGACCGGGATATTAAAGCGGTGACATATACCGATAATATTCAACTGGGGAAATTTATCTTTAATGATAAAAATCTTTCCACCCCGGCGGGACAATCCTGTTCGAGTTGCCACAGCGCTTCCACGGGATTCAGCGACCTCAACCATAACCTGGTGTCGGAAGGAGCCGTTCATGGGCTTTTTGGAAACCGCAATGCTCCTAACATTGCTTACAGCATGTTTGCACCATCACTGTATTTCAATACGGAAGACTCCGTTTGGGTGGGAGGCTTTTTTCTTGACGGACGTGTGAACACGCTGGAAGAGCAGGCGCAAAAACCTTTTTTGAACCCGGTGGAAATGAATAACGCCAACGCACAAACGCTGATCGAAAAGATAAAAAAAGCTGATTACTACCCCCTGTACAAAGATCTTTATGGGGAAGTGACAGATGTAAATACCGCGTTCAATAACATTGCTTCTGCGATCGCTGCATTTGAACGGACACCCGATCTCAACCCATTCAGCTCAAAGTTTGATTATTACCTCAGGGGCCAGGCTACCCTCTCGGAACAGGAATTGCGGGGACTGCAGTTATTCAATGACCCGGCCAAGGGCAATTGTGCCAGTTGTCATATTTCGGATCCTGATGAAGAGAGCGGCAAAGTGCTATTCACTGATTTCACTTACGATAATATCGGTGTGCCGAAAAACCCGGCCAATCCCTTTTACAGCATTCCTTCAAATTTCAACCCAGCAGGCAGTAATGCCACCGATTATGGATTGGGCGGCTTTTTGAATGATGCTGCGCAAAACGGGAAATTTAAAGTACCCACCTTACGCAACGCTGCTATCTCTGCACCCTATTTTCACAATGGGTTTTTCAACACCCTGGAGGAAGTGGTACATTTCTACAACAAACGCGACGTGGAAACATTCCCGGCTCCTGAAATTCCGGAAACAGTGAACCGGGTTGAACTGGGCGACCTGCAACTTACCGATCAGGAAGAAAAAGACATCGTGGCATTTATCAAAACACTTACTGATGGGTTCAGGTGACCGGATAGCCGTTGAAGCGAAAAGTGTAACGGGCATGAATACTCGAAAACGATCATCAGTATTTTGGCACCACTTCTGCCCAGTAGATCTTCCTGGTAAAAAAGGAAGGATCAAAATCCTGTGCATCCCAGTATAAACCTGTGGCCACGCCTGTTCCTGTAGCTTCCGGTGGTGCGCCGGCGGCCAGGTGTGCACTGGCCCCGGTTCCTGTAAAATTGAACCAGATCACCTCCTCATGATATCCTTCAAATTCGATCGGCTCAAAAACAGTTGCATGGGTACCCGCACCCACACAGGGGGCAAAATCCTGTTGCGAACGCAGAATATTTTCACTCAGGCATTTTAATTTGACTCCAAATCCTGAAGCAGTTTGCTGCACCTGGCCGGTAAAATGTCCGCCGCCGCCATAAAGGGTTCTTTCAATCGCCACATCGTGTATCGCATCCCAATGCACCGTATAAGTGCCGCAGCCATCCCCCTGCACCGCATTGCTGTAACTCCCCGCATCCATATTGATCTCTGCATTGCCCGCCTTATTGATATCTGTAAAACTGAGCAGCGGCGACGTTTCGCCGCCACCAAAATCAACCGCATCGCCCCGGAAAACAAGGTTGAAGTTTATTTTTTTAGTGAGCGACCCGTTAGGAGATTCTCTTTTTTCATACTTCAGTTCCACCTGCCATTCATTCAGCAATTTGCTGTCAACCGCTGCGCCTGCACTCACAGTGATGATACCGGATGAAGCCGGACCTATCGCCGCGATTTCACAGATAATCAAATTTGGTGACCATACCATTACCGTTAGTGGCACATTGCCCACTTTCACCGAACGATGCTGTACACCGGGGTCATTACCAAAATTCCCATAAATGAGCAGGCGGCTGATATAGTTGATGGAAGCTGTACTTACCTCCGTTTCATCTACCTGCATATAATCAATATGCACACCACCCACGATAAGGATATTTGATACAAGTAAACAGGTGAGGTTTTTTCCAAAGCGAATGTCAACACTTACTGCAACCGGGTTTTGCGACGGAACCTGCGATGGTGCCATGTAGGTAGCGGTAGCCCCGGCAGCCTGCAACGAGCCGGCACCGGAGAACATCCAGTTCCTGATGTAATACTCATTCAGTAATTCAGGTTCATTCATGGGAACTGTTCCGTCAGGCGATACCAACAGGTCAGCGCCTTTGGGGTCAACACAGTACATCACTTTCAATGGCAATGCATCGCCGGTATGAATTGTTTTTTGTGAAGGGTCGAGGTAACACATAGCAAAATATCCCCAGTCGCTGAAATGCATACTGGTGGCTGTGATCGTGCTTTGCTGCTTGTTTACCACGCTGTTCACCAGGCAACGCCAGGCGCCGTCATTGGTTTGATACCCTGCCCGCAACAACTCTTCGGAGGTGCCCGTAAGCTCGCTGGCAGTATATTTGAAGCGTATGGTTACAGGCACATTGAATGTGATGTTATGGGGAGTGAGACGGTAGTTCACTGCATTGCCAACTCCCGCTGTATTGGTAACCGGTTGAATGCCGATGGTGGTATCAGCCGTTAATGCACCTGCAGGAATATGGATGCTGACCAAGCCGTCTTCACTGCTGATATCACCTCCGGCGGCAGCGGTGATGCGGGCAGTAACAAGATTACCTGCGGTGCTCCCGGCTAGAGTGATAAGCGGGTTAGCCTGGGGATCTGCAGGATTACTAACAGCGGATTTTTTGCAGGCATTACTGAACAGGGAACACAGGAGCAGTACATAATAAAATTTCTTTTTCATGGTCGATACTTAATAAAAGTGAATGGCTAAAACATTTTTTGTACGATTGCAAGATTAACCCGCCGGCTGCAGTTTTCTATTGCTGCTTTGTATCAATTGTAATAACCAACGGATGAAATGTGTTGAACTCATCGAACGGCCATCGATGATGTATTGAACAAAACATTCTTATAGCCGGGATGGCGAACATATTTTAACCGGTTTTTAATATGGTTTTAATAGCGGCTTATATCTGCTGGGCTACCTTGTTATCACTCCTTCCCGTGTCGCTACCCTCATACTGGCATGCTTTTGTAGTAAAGCTTTTTGAACCAATACATATTTTATGGATACAGCAATTATAGAAATAAGAAATTTTACCCTGGCAGATTATGAAACGTTAAAAGAATCAATGATTGAGGCCTATGCCAGTTTGGGTGGCCAATACTGGAAAGAAGAATCGATGAAGCGTCTTATCCAGAAATTTCCCCAGGGGCAGATTGTGATCACACACAATGGCAAAGTTGTAGGTTGTGCCCTATCCATTATCGTTAGTTATGATAAATTCAGTGACAATCACAATTACCGGGACATCACCGCCAATTTCAGTTTTGAATCACACGATCCAAAAGGTGATACTTTGTATGGCATAGAAGTGTTTGTGCACCCTGATTACCGTGGCATGCGCCTCGCCAGGCGCTTATACGATGCACGTAAAGTGTTGTGCGAACGCCTGAATTTAAAAGCCATCGTTGCCGGGGGACGGATACCAAATTATAAAAAATATGCCGATACACTTACACCCGGTGCTTATATTGAGCGGGTGAAAAGAAGAGAGATCTACGATCCTACCCTCACCTTCCAGCTCGCTAACGATTTCCAGGTAAAACGCATCATCCGTAACTACCTGCCTGAAGATGCAGAGAGTATGGGCTTTGCCACTTTGCTTGTGTGGCACAATGTATATTACGATGCAGAAAAAAGCATCCTGCTGCGCAAAAAAGATGTGGTGCGGATAGGGCTGGTGCAACTCCAGATGAGGCCCTATCACAAACCTGAAGATTTCCTAAATCATGTGGAATATTTCGTGGATGCTGTGAGTGATTATCAATCGGATTTCATTCTCTTCCCTGAATTATTTAATGCGCCCCTGATGGGAAGCTTTAACGACAAAAGCAGCCGTGATGCCATCCGCAGCCTTGCCCAGTACACCCAAACCATTGTGGAAACACTCAGCAAAATGGCGGTATCGTACAATGTAAATATCATTGCGGGCAGCATGCCGGAAGTACGCGATGAAAAAGTGTACAATGTGGCTTATGTGCTGCAACGCAACGGGAAGATCGACAGTGTTTGCAAAATACACATCACGCCCTCTGAAGAATCTGACTGGCACATCGAAGGAGGTGATGAAATAAAAGTGATTGATACGGATGTGTGCAGGATCGGAGTGCAGATCTGCTATGATGTTGAGTTCCCGGAGATGACCCGGAAACTGGCCGACGAAGGCATGCAGATTTTGTTTGTACCATTTTTAACGGATACCCAAAATGCGTATAACCGTGTGCGTTTTTGCGCCCAGGCACGTGCGATAGAAAATGAATGTTTTGTCGCGATGGCAGGTAATGTGGGCAACCTGCCGAAAGTAACCAACATGGATCTGCAGTTTGCACAGTCTGCCGTACTAACGCCTTCTGACTTTGCTTTCCCGGTAACAGGCATCAAGGCAGAAGCAACACCCAATACGGAAATGATCGTGGTAAGCGATGTTGATTTGTCGTTGCTGACGGAATTGCATAATTACGGCAGCGTACAAACGCTGAAAGACCGTCGCCTTGATCTGTACCAACTTAATTTTTCCGAAAAAGAACCTGCAGAAAAACCTGTGCCGGTGAAAACGGTCGCTGCTGCACGGGAGGTACCGGTGATGATTGATCAACTGCGGGATTAATTGTATTTTGAGAAAATAAAACCCTGGAGCAGTTCAGTAAAATACAAACCACATGTCTTCAGCAAAAAAATTAAACACGCTGATGGCAACAGCTATCTGCGGAAACGACATTACCTCTTCCTGCTTGTATGTATCAGCGCTCACCATCGGAATGGCCGGTCAGTATGCATGGCTGTCGCTGCTGATTGTGGCCGCAGTACTGTTTTTATTCAGAAAAATCTATGGCGAAGTGGTGGGTGCGTTGCCACTTAATGGTGGTGCCTACAACGTACTACTCAATACCACCACTAAAAGCAATGCCTCCGTGGCCGCCTGCCTGACCATCTTATCGTACATGGCCACAGCAGTGATCTCCGCCAGCGAAGCCATGCACTACCTGCAGAACAGCATTCCCGCTTTACCGGTTACGCTGGCAACCTTTTGCCTGTTGTTGCTATTCTTATTGTTAACCATACTTGGTATTTCTGAAAGCGCCGTGGTTGCACTCGTCATTTTTTTGTTCCACATGCTATGCATGACGGCGCTCATCATCAGTATTTTTATTTTTTTATTCCGCCACGGAACCGAAGTGATGAGCGTAAACTTTTCGATGCCGGTAAAAGGCGGCGGCATTGCCACAGCTTTATTTTTTGGATTCAGCGCCGCCATGCTGGGCATATCCGGTTTTGAAAGTTCTGCGAATTTTGTGGAGGAACAGAAAAGAGGTGTTTTTCCAAAAACCCTGCGCAACATGTGGATCGCGGTTTCGGTATTGAACCCGCTTATTGCCATCCTGGCCATTGGCGTGATGCCGCTGGCCCAGGTGGGAGAACACCAGCAATCCTTGTTGAGCTATATGGCTTCACTAACAGGAGGGCGTACACTGGCCAATATCATATCCATCAACGCAGTAACGGTGCTGAGTGGCGCCCTGCTGACTTCTTTTGTAGGTGTAAGCGGACTCATCCGGCGCATGACGCTTGACAGGATTCTCCCCCAGTTCTTTTTAAAAGAAAATAAACGCGGCAGCAGTTACAGGATCCTCATCAGCTTCTTCCTGCTTTGCGTATCTGTTTTATTGGTAACGGAGGGTGAGTTAGGGCCGCTGGCGGGTGTATATACCATCTCCTTCCTGCTCGTTATGTCGTTCTTCGCATTGGGCAACCTCATGCTAAAAATCAGAAGAAGCCGTTTACCAAGACCAGAGTATGCAACTCCCTTTATCGTGGTACTGGCTTTAATAGCAGTAGCCGTGGCATTGTATGGAAACGTAAAAATGCGGCCGGATTACCTGGTGATGTTTCTGCAGTATTTTATTCCATCCATGCTGTTGATTTACGGAATGCTCAACAGGAATCATATCATGCAGTTTATTCTGAGCCTGTTGAAAAATCTTACTGATAGTCTTCGCAAGATTGCCCTGCTCAGCCGCATCCGCATCAACCGGTTCATTACCCGGCTGCATGAACAGGAATTCGTATTCTTTTCAAAAGCGGATGATATCGCCACCCTTAACAAGGTGATGATGTATGTACAGGAAAATGAGATCACACGCAAGATGAAGATCGTGACCGTGCTGCATGAAGAACAGCAGGCTTCAAAAAAATTCCTCAGCGATTTTGAAGTGCTCGACCGGGCCTACCCGGATATCAATATGGAATATATTATTATCAAAGGAACATTCGGCCCTGACCTGATCGAAAAACTCAGCAGGGAATGGCAGGTACCAAAAAACTTCATGTTCATCAGTTCACCGGGCGAAAAATTCAGTTACCGCGTGGAAGAACTCGGTGGTGTGCGGCTGATCTTGTAAAAGGCTGCAATAGGTATACGAACCTGCCCATCGGATGTTAACAGCAGGTTGTTGTTTGCTGGAATACCGCATACCCCCTTTTTTGAGCTTATCTTTAAATGGCATTGCAGGGCACACAAATTGTTGTTGATTCTTCACAGTAAAAAAAACAGGATATGGCAAAATTTACAGGAAAAACAGTATTGGTTACGGGCAGTGGTCGTGGTATCGGGCGGGCCATCGCCGTGAAATTCGCCAGAGAAGGCGCCACCGTGGTGATAAACGATTTGCACGATGACGACAATGCCCGGGAATCAGTGAAGCAGGTGGAACAACTGGGAGCAAAAGCTTTTTTCATCCCGGCAGATATCAGCAAAGTGGAAAATGTGCAGCAGCTTGTACAACAAACTGTGGCAGCCGCAGGGCAACTGGACATACTGGTAAACAACGCGGGTGTAGAAATACATGCGCCTTTTTGGGAAGTAACAGAGCAGCAGTACGACATTGTGATGAATGTGAATTTGAAAGGTATGTTTTTTCTTACACAGGCTTTTGTACAATACCTGCAGCAAAACAATAAGCCGGGTGTGATCGTTAACAACAGCAGTGTACATGAAGAACTGCCTTTCCCCAACTTTACAGCTTATTGCGCCAGCAAGGGAGGCATGCAGATGGTGATGCGGAATTTGGCAGTGGAACTGGCGCCCCTGAACATCCGCATCAACAATGTGGCGCCGGGAGCTATTAAAACTCCCATCAATGCAGCATTACTCAGCAAGCCTGAATTGATAGCCCCTTTGAAAAATAATATTTCGCTGCACCGGCTTGGCGAACCGGACGATGTGGCCAACGTGGTGGCATTTTTAGCAAGTGAGGAAGCCAAATATGTTACCGGCAGCACTTATTATGTGGATGGAGGTTTGGCCTATCACTACACCGAACAATGACGAGTCACATGCCAGTGATATTTCACCAGCAGGCAGCCAATGAAAACAATATGCTGCCATTTAAAATAAAATGCGAACTAACGGTGCAGGCTGTATAATTTTGCTACTGCAAAAAACTGCCGTTATGAAAAATATCTTCAGCACCCTGCTGCTCTTTGTTGCTGCATCTTGTGTATTTGCCCAAACCAATGACAGTATTCCCATTGATGCCTGGATCACTACCGCCGACCGTACAATGCTTTTCCAACACCAGGATGAACATCCGCTCTTCACGCATCACAACCGCGATTGGGGATCGCTCATCATCATCGATGAAATGAATCAAATGCAGTCGATGGATGGATTTGGCTTTGCCCTTACCGGCGGCAGTGCTGAACTATTGATGAAGATGACCGCCGCCAACCGCGCCAGCACCTTGCAACAGGTTTTTGGCAACGGCCCCGGTGATGCAGGCGTGAATTATATCCGCCTCAGCATCGGTGCTTCAGACATGAACAGTTTTGTTTTTTCCTACGATGACATACCGGTTAACAGCACTGATTTTGATTTGAAAAAATTCAGTCTTTCACAGGATATGAAAGATGTAGTGCCTGTAATGAAGGAGATTCTCGCCATCAACCCTGCCATAAAGATCCTGGGTTCGCCCTGGTCGGCACCGGCATGGATGAAAACAAATGGAGCCGTGAAAAGTGGCTTTCTGAAAAAAGAGTGCTATGATGTATATGCCCGTTACTTCGTAAAATATATTGAGGC
>CAYVLT010000130.1:0-11944 GCA_964452405.1 uncultured Ferruginibacter sp. | reverse complement strand
CTAAAGCCGTTCCATTACAGTTGCCGATCGGTGCTGAAGATAATTTCAAAGGTGTGGTTGACCTTATCAAAATGAAGGGTATCATCTGGCACATGGAAACAGAAGGAATGACCTTTGATGAGATTCCCGTTCCGGAAGATATGGTGGAAGAAGCCAACGAATGGAGGGCACAACTGGTGGAAGCCGTTGCTGAATACGATGATAAACTGATGGAAAAATTCTTTGAAGATCCAAACAGCATCACCGAAGCAGAGATGCATGATGCGATCCGCAAAGCCACCATCGACCTGTCCATCGTGCCAATGATGTGTGGTTCTTCTTTCAAAAACAAGGGCGTACAAACTGCACTGGATGCGGTTTGCCGTTACCTGCCTTCACCGGTGGATATTGAAGCGATCAAGGGTGTAAATCCTGATACCGGGGAAGAAGAGATCCGTAAGCCGGAAGCAAAAGAACCATTTGCTGCACTGGCCTTTAAGATCATGACCGATCCGTTTGTAGGACGTCTCGCTTTCTTCAGGGTGTATTCTGGTCACCTGGATGCAGGTAGCTATGTACTGAATGTAAGAAGCGGTAAAAAAGAAAGGATCAGCCGTATCATGAAAATGTTTGCCAACAAGCAAAACCCGATCGATTTCATTGAAGCAGGTGATATTGGTGCGGCTGTTGGTTTTAAAGAAATTAAAACCGGGGATACGCTGTGCGAGCAGGATCACCCGATCACGCTCGAAAACATGTTCATTCCTGAGCCGGTGATCGCAATCGCGGTGGAGCCGAAAACACAGGCCGACGTGGATAAAATGGGTATGGCAATCGCTAAGCTGGTAGAAGAAGATCCTACACTGCGTGTAAATACGGATGAAGATACCGGCCAAACCATCCTGCGTGGAATGGGTGAGTTGCACCTGGAGATCATTGTAGATCGTATGCGTCGTGAGTTTAAAGTTGAAATTAACCAGGGTGCGCCGCAGGTGGCTTATAAAGAAGCTTTCGGAACCTCTATCGAGCACAGGGAAGTGTTGAAAAAGCAATCCGGTGGTCGTGGTAAGTTCGCTGACATCGTGTTTGAATTTGGCCCGGCTGATGAAGAGTGGCTGAAAGAAAATGAAGGCAAACACTTCCAGTTTGTGAACGACCTTTTTGGTGGATCCATCCCTAAGGAGTTTGTTCCGGCCATTATCAAGGGTTTTGAAACAGCAATGTCAACGGGCGTACTGGCAGGATATCCTGTAAACAATATGAAAGTGCGTGTATTTGACGGTAGCTACCATGATGTGGATTCTGATGCGATGAGTTTTGAATTGTGTGCCAAGGCCGGTTTCCGTGAAGCGGGTCGTAAGGCAAAACCAACTTTGCTGGAGCCAATCATGAAAGTGGAAGTGTTAACTCCTGATCAGTACATGGGAGATGTAACAGGTGACCTTAACCGCAGGCGTGGTATGCTGGAAGGTATGGACAGCCGTGCAAACCTGCAGGTGATCAAGGCTAAAGTGCCACTGAGCGAAATGTTCGGGTATGTTACCCAGTTGCGTTCTTTGTCGAGCGGCCGTGCCACTTCCACCATGGAGTTCAGTCATTATTCCCCGGCGCCAAACAATATCGCGGAAGCGGTGATTGCAAAGAGCAAAGGAAAGATGAAGATTGACGAAGAATAATTACTGCCGCCGTAAGGCTGCAATAAAATACCAACAGGGCCCTGCGTTATTGCAGGGCTCTTTGTTTTGATAAAACCGGCTCCATTGATATGCATCATGGCCGGCCCTGTGTATCATCATATCGCCACACTCGATACCAGCATACCTTGCTGTAAAATATTGGTTATGTACCGCCCGGTATTGAGCCTTGTTCTCCTTATACACAGCATGATTCACCTGATTGGTTTTGCAAAAGCATTCGGGTACCGCAACATCCCTGTCCTTACTTCCATCTCAAGGCCGATGGGAGCACTGTGGTTTATTGCGGCATTGTTATTTTTAACCGCAGCCATTTTCCTGTTCGTAAAAAATGATGCCTGGTGGCGGGTGGCACTTGTTGCAATTTTTATTTCGCAACTGGCCATCCTGGCTTCCTGGCAGGATGCGAAAACAGGTACACTGATCAATTTGCTGGTACTGGCATTGCTGTTATTGTTTAAATAACGGATGCCTGGAGATTGTGTGGCAGGCGCTTTCAAAACATAGGCGGCAGCAGGTGCTGCGAACGGGTAACCAATGTGCATAACAATACAGCAACCTCCAAATCGTTTTATATTTAAGTACCTTTAGCACTTCCCCGTTTATTTATGAAAAGAAAAATCAGATACTATCGCCTGCTGTGGCTGAAGTATGACCTGCCCGCAGGTTTATCTGTATTCCTGATAGCATTGCCGCTTTGCCTTGGTATTGCCCTGGCATCCGGCGCACCGCTGTATGCCGGCATATTATCGGGCATTATTGGTGGAATGCTGGTAGCCATTGTAAGCGGCTCTCCCCTTGCAGTTTCAGGGCCTGCCGCCGGGTTAACCACCGTGGTGGCCACCTCCATCATTACCCTGGGTGGGTATAAAATGTTTTTATTGTCGGTAATTGTAGCTGGCTTGTTTCAACTGGCGCTGGGTGTACTGAAACTGGGGGCGATCGCAAATTATTTTCCTTCTGCCGTCATCAAAGGCATGTTGGCGGCTATTGGTATCATTCTCATCTCCAAACAAATTCCCCTTGCCATCGGGTACGATCAACCGGATTTCTGGACCAGTGGTTTCCCGGCTTTGTTTTCCCAGGGACATTTCCTGGGCAATATCAAAAACTTCGGTTTGCATGTAACTACCGGCGCCATCGTGATCACAGTAATTTCAGTATTGTTATTGCTGTTGCTGCAGAAGCCGGCTGTTAAAAAAATGGCTATTGTTCCTGCGCCCCTGCTGGTGGTGATCATTGGTGTGCTGTTGAGTTTGCTGTTTGCCGCAGCAGTTACCAGCTTTTCACTCAAACCAACCCAACTGGTAAGCATACCCGCAAATATTTTTGCAGATATTTCCTTTCCCGATTTTTCAAAGTTCTTTTCGATAGGCGCCATCTGGAAAAACGGGTTGGTGATCGGGCTGCTAGCCACGCTCGAAACACTGCTTTGTGTGGAGGCGATCGACAAACTTGACCGCCACAACCGCATTACTCCTGTGAACAGGGAATTGTTGGCACAGGGCATCGGCAATATTGCCTGCGGGTTGTTGGGTGCCATCCCTATCACTGCTGTGGTGGTAAGAGGGGCTGCCAATGTTGATGCCGGCGCCCGTACCAAACTTGCTGCTTTTACCCATGGTGTTTTTTTATTGGTGGCAGTGGCAACGGTTCCATTCCTGCTCAATAAAATTCCCTATGCATCATTGGCTGCCATCCTGTTGGTAACGGGCTTCAATCTCACCAAACCGAAATTGTTCCGCAACATGTGGAGCCTGGGGCCGCGGCAGTTCCTGCCATTCCTCATCACCATCCTGGCCATCCTTTCCACCGACCTGTTGATCGGCGTGGGTATCGGTTTGCTGTTGTCGGTATTTTTCATCATCCGCAGCAATTTTAAAGATGAGTATAAGATATCTGTTTCAAAAAAAGATGGGTTCGAAACTTACTATATCAGGCTCAACAGCACGGTTACTTTTTTAAACAAAGTAACGCTTCGCAAAGCCCTCGACCGGGTGGAGGAGGACAGTCATTTAACAATTGATGGCAGCGCCTGTAATTTTATCGACTATGATATCCTGGAGATTATCAGCGAGTTTGCAGCCAAGGCACGCGACCGAAACATTACGCTCACGCTATTGGGTGTGGAAACAGTGAATGTAACGGCGGTACATTAATGCAGGAGTGGATGTACTGTTTCGTACGATCATGCCAGCCAGCGAACAGGATTGTTTATCCAAATTTTTTGATGAACTTTTTCAGGGAGCTTTCGGTGTACTCGGTGGCATCAATCCAGATCATTTGCCTTTCACTTACCTCGTTCCCGAAAATCATCAGGAGCTGGTTCCGGAAAATGGGGTTTATAAAATAAGTGGGAGGATTGATGTGGTGCTGTAGCCGTTCCCAATCGGTAGCAACGGTGTACCTGATGAGCAATTCCTGGAGGGTATCTGCAATCACAATAAAAAAATGGTCTGTTTCATCCTTGAAATGATACAAAGAAGTTTTCTTGCCGGCATAAACTAAACGCAGCGGGATCATCCCGGTGATACCGGAGTCGATGTTCACCACATTTTGATCGATCCTGTTTACATACGACATATTTCTTCTTCCATACCAACCTGTAAATACCTGGTCGCCCCAACAGAGCAACCGGCAGGAAGCAAAGGGAATTTTTTCTGCGGTTGCTTCCGGTGTGCTTTTGAAATAAAAATCAAAGGTTGCTGATTTATCCGGCCCGCTGGTAAAACCCCTGGAGGTATCTCCTTGCAGGTTGATGTAATAGCCGGCACGGAAATTTTGGCTGTAGCTGTTAACGGTAATACATAGCAATGCCAGTAAGATGGTAGTTGGGTTAAAGAATTTCATGCGTTAAAATAAAAGAAAATTTTCCAAAAAGGCAGGGGAGCCAGTAAATTTTTGCATGGAAGATCAAGGTCAACGGCCCTCGCTCGAAACTACTTTTTTATGGAATAGCCCTTGCGCCGCATCTTCTTATCACCGGCGCCGGTTTTGAATCAGTTCACTTCAAAACCAATTATCATGAACACAGAGAAAAATGTTGCAGGAGACCTGCTTGATATTTTATTCGAGAACCGAAATAAAGAATACGGCGCTTATGCCTTGCGCAGGTTTTATGCAGCCCGCGTTAAACTTTCCATCGCTATTATGCTGGCACTGGCCACTGTGCTTTCTGCTTTCACCTTTTTGCCGCATGCAAAGGTGGAGGTAAAACAACCCGATTTCAGGGATAGCATCGTGGTTCGGACATTCACGGAAGATCCAATCCCTGAAGCACCCAAGCCGCCTGCCGAACCGGTAACTCAAAAAGCAGCCACCTCAAAATTTCTTACGTCGATTGCGATCGTAAAGGAAAAAGACAGCGCCGACCAACTCGACGACATCAGCCTGCTCCGCATTGGAAGTATCACAGATCTTACACCGCCAGGTGTGGGCGGCCCATTGGGAACTGTGACAGGCGAACCGGCGGGAGACCCGGAGCCGGTTCAAACGGAAGTGGTGAATAACCGGCCCGAAGAAAACCCGGATGTGCAGGCTTCATTTCCCGGGGGAATGCCCGCCTTACAACAATTTTTGCAGCGTAACCTTCGCTCACCCCGTGATCTCGAAGACGATGAAACCATTTCTGTGAAAGTGAAATTTGTGGTGGATTTTGATGGCAACCTCCAGGGCTTTGATGTAGTGCAGGATGGTGGCGAGCCCTTCAACAACGAAGTGTTACGGGTGCTAAAAAAAATGCCCCGTTGGGTGCCCGGGAAAAAGGGTGGAAGAAACGTGCCGGTTTACTATTGTGTTCCTGTAAAGTTTACGGGCTTTAACTGATTCTGTTATAAAAGCAGTAATTTGTAGCCCCTTTTAAAAACTAATTTAACAATTCTGTGATCAAACTGTTTTGGGATTGTTAAGTCTTACAGATAAATCGATTCGATCATGGCTTTGGAAGAATTTGAAAACAAACGGTTGAGTGAACGGCATAAGGGCATGTCGCAGATGCGGACGATCAGCAATTACGGCGGCGGCATCCTTATAATACTGGCAGGTTGTTTTTTTATGTTTCCAACCAGGTACACAGCGGATTTTATCGACAAGTATGATCCCGCTTCCATCAAAACTTTTGCAGTCATCTGCTGGATCTATGGCGCTTTCAGGATATTCAGGGGATACCAAAAAAACTATTTCAGAGATTGATGAACAGTAGCAGCAGGAACGCAGGAAAAGGCCTGGTGGGGCTGTTGGTGTTGGCAACCTGTTGTATGTTGGGCGCCTGCAGCAACGAAGCCCGGCAGGCTGGTCCAACCGATACCCCCATAAGTGGCACCATCCAGGTAAGCGTGGATGAATCTTTCCGGCCGGTGATTGAGGAAGAGATAAAAGTTTTTGAAAGCACCTATCCCGGCACCAGGATCATTGCGCATTATAAACCTGAGTCTGATTGTTTAAAAGACCTGGTGTATGATTCAGCTACCAGGATGGTACTCGTAACCAGGGGGCTTTCCAGGGAGGAAGCGAGGTACCTGCAGGATACCCTGCATTTTGTGCCGAGGAGTGAAAAGATCGCCTCAGATGCGATTGCGGTGGTGGTAAATGAAAAGAGTAAGGACTCAGTTTTTTCGATGCAGCAATTGCAGCAACTGCTCACCGGCAAAGGGGGTAACAAAAGAGTAGTTTTCGACGGACTAACCGCTACGAGTACCGTGCGATTTGCGGTAGACAGTATTTTGAAGGGCCAGCCTTTCGACAACAACAGCGTACAGGCGGTTCGCAACAGCCAGGAAGTACTCAACTATGTGGCCGGCCACGAAAATGCAATTGGCTTTGTGGGCATCAGCTGGATCGGTAACCCGGAAGATACGGCCCAGGTGAACATGTTAAAAAAAGTGAAGCTCGCCTATATCAAATGCGATGTTTGTAAAGATACTCCTTACGTGAAACCCACGCAGGGCGGCATCTGGACAAGGCGATACCCGATGGTGAGAGGATTGTATTACATTTTGAAGGAAAACTATTCGGGACTCGGATCAGGATTGGCAGGTTTTATGCAATATGAAAAAGGGCAGTTGATTTTCAGACGGGCATACCTGCGGCCGGCGATGATATCCTTTGATGTGCGTAATGTAATTGTAAATGAGCACACCAAAAAAGAATAATATTTTCAGCCGGCACATTGGAAAAAATCGGCTTCATTTTTATAACATTGTAAAGTTTTAAATCAAGATAAAATGAACAAGTTAAAATCGGGCTTACTGGTACTTTCAGCATTGTTGTTCTCAGGGCTTTTAAAAGCACAATCACTGGAAGATGGCAAGAAATTCATGTATTACGAAAGGCATAAGAGTGCAAGAGAGGTGTTCGAAAAACTGGTGGCAGCTAACCCCAATAATGTGGAAGCGATATATTGGCTTGGCCAGTCGATGATTGTTCCGGATGATAACAGTGATATTCCGGCTGCAAAAGCCTTATACCAGAAAGCGTTGATGAATAACAGCAACAGCCCCCTGTTACTGGCAGGGATGGGCCATGTGGAATTGCTGGAAGGAAAAGTACAGGATGCAAAAAACCGGTTTGAAACAGCCCTGAGCCTCAGCCAGGGAAAAGATGCCGCCGTGCTGAATGCAATCGGCTTTGCCAATGTGCAGGCCGACAATGGCGATGCTGAATACGCCGTAGATAAATTGAAACAGGCTACCAACCTTAAAAAAATGAAGGACCCGGATGTATGGGCGAACCTCGGTGACGCCTATAAAAAATTATTGCAGGGTGGTCCGGCTCAATCTGCCTATGAATCTGCGCTTGAACTTGATCCGAATTATGCGAGGGCTTCATTCAGGATCGGTAAAATTTATCAAACGCAGGGCATTCAGCAGGAAGATATCTATATGAGGTATTACAACGATGCCATTGCAAAAGACCCCAAGTATGCACCTGTGTACGAAAATCTTTACCAGTACTACTATTTAACTGATGTAAATAAATCTGCGGAGTATCTTGAAAAATACCTTGCCAACGCCGATGACGATCCTAAAGATTGTTATTACAGGGCTTCCATGAAATACGCCCAGGGCCTGTTCAATGAAGCCATCAGTAAATCTGATGAATGTATCGCGGCAGGTGGTACCACTCCTTACCCCAACCTTTTTGGTTTGAAAGCCTACGCTTATGATAAGCTGGGTGATTCAACAGGTGCTAAAGCTGCGTTTGAAAATTATCTTACCAGGCAGAAGCCTGAAAAAGTAGGTGTAACTGATTGGCAGACCTATGCGAAAGTTTTATTGAAATTCCCCGGAAATGATTCATTGGCGGCCCTCAGCATCACTAAAGCAGTAGCTCTCGATACCACGGAAAAAGGAAAAACAGAGTTGCTTAAAACAATGGCCACTTATTACGAAGGACAAAAAATGTACAAGCAGGCCGGTGACTGGTACAACCGTATTGTAAAAGAAAAAGCTAATCCTTCCAAGACCGACCTGTATTATGCAGGATACAACTATTTCAGGTCAGGTAATTACGATTCATCCATTAATGTTTTTAACACCTACACCCAACTTTTCCCGGATGGCGCTTTTGGCTATTACATGCTGGGTAAATCAAAATGGGCGATCGACTCCACCCTTGAGCTGGGCCTTGCCAACGACGATTTTCAAAAAGCGATCGAAGTGGGCTTAACAGACAGCGTGAAATTTCAACCGCAACTGGTGGGTAGCTATAAGTATTTTGTAGTGTACAATGTGTACAAAAAAGACAAAGCCGCTGCACTTGCCTATTGCGATAAGATACTTTCTTTAGACCCGGCTGATTCAGAAACCACCAGCAATAAGGCGGCGATTGAAAAAATGAATTTCAGCGGACCTTCAAAAGCGCCGGCCAAACAAAGTCCTGCTGCTTCCTCCGGCAAAACCGGTTCTAAAAGCGGCAGTCCTAAAACGCCCTGATCAAAATTAGAAACCTGATGATAATCATTGCCCCGGCAGCCCGCCGGGGCTTTTCTTTTTTTATTTACCAGTTGTTTTTTGATAAGGCTGTCTTATTTTTGCGCCATGCAACCATTCCTACTACAAGCCTCTAACCTGAATAATGCAGAAAATTATCTTCCAATAGGCATTCAGTTGTTTTTCGCGATAGGTTTTATTGCAACGATGATGGGGTTAACCCATTTTTTTGGGCCCAAACGCAGGGGTAGTGATAAGCTCCAGAACTTTGAAAGCGGTATCGAAATCAAAGGCAACGCAAGGCAGCCCATGGCCATTAAATATTTCCTGGTAGCGATATTGTTTGTGTTGTTTGATGTGGAAGTGATCTTCTTCTATCCCTATGCGGTGAATTTCCGTTCGTTGGGATGGAGTGGTTTTATTGCCGTGGCGATGTTCGTGGGTTTGTTTATTGCAGGATTTATTTATATCATTAAAAAAGGCGCCCTCGATTGGGAAGACTGAGCTGTGTTGGTGGCGCAGGAAATAGCTGGATAAAATGGTTTAGGAGAATGTTCTGAACCTATCAGAGAAAGTAAACGTTTAAATGTAGTAAAAGCTCAAAGTACATTTAACAATCAAATTCTTACTATGTCACGTCCCGTACAGTATAACACAAAGATCAAAACCGTAGAGCCCCCGGAAGGCATGATGGGAGATGGTTTTATGGCAACCTCACTCGAAAAGGTGGTGGGGCTGGCCCGTAAAAATTCCATCTGGCCACTGCCCTTTGCCACCAGTTGTTGCGGTATTGAATTTATGGCAACTGCTGCCAGTCACTACGATATTGCCCGTTTTGGTGCAGAGCGGATGAGTTTTTCTCCCCGCCAGTGCGACCTGTTGATGGTGATGGGCACTATTTCAAAAAAAATGGGACCGGTATTGCGGCAGGTGTACCTGCAAATGGCTGAACCCAGGTGGGTACTGTCTGTTGGCGCCTGCGCCTGCAGCGGCGGCATTTTTGACACGTATTCTGTGCTGCAGGGGATCGACCAGGTGATACCGGTGGATGTATATGTGCCGGGATGCCCGCCCAGGCCCGAAGCCATCATTGATGGCTTTTTGAAAATACAGGCCTTGGTGGGTGAAGAAAGCCTGAGACGGAGAAACGGTGAAAAGTACAAAGACCTGATGGCCGCCTACGGAATTCAATAATACCGTTGAAAAACCTGCCGGCGTTGGTGTACATCCCCGGTTAGGATGGATCAACGTTTTCAATACAATTTTTTATAAATGTCATTGACCAACGAAACAATACAGCAAAAACTAACTGAGAAATTCGGCGAGGTGCTTACTGACTGGCAGGAACCCTACGGGATGCTCACTTTTACCGCTCCAAAAGAACTCAACCTGAAAGTATTGCAGTTTTTGTACGACGAACCTTCCCTGAATTTTCAATTTTTAACCGATCTGCAGGCTGTGCATTATCCCGAAAAAACCGGGGCAGAGCTGGCTGTGGTCTATCATCTTCATAACCTGGTCGACAACCTGAGGTTGCGCCTGAAAGTGTTTACCGACATACAAACCCCTGATGTGTACAGCGCCACCGCCCTGTACCAATCGGCAAATTTTATGGAACGGGAAACCTATGATTTTTTTGGGGTGAATTTCGTTGGGCATCCCAACCTCAAAAGGATTTTGAATGTAGATGAAATGGATTATTTCCCGATGCGGAAAGAGTTTCCATTGGAGGAACAGACCAGGGTTGATAAGGACGACGAGATGTTTGGCAGGTGATCCGTTTACATCACCCGCGGTTGCAGTTTATAAAGCGATCGTAGTAAATGGAACGGCAGCCGAAAATTTGATATAGCTGGTAACAATAAAAATAGTTTAATGGCTCAATCGGAACATATTTTACTACCGGAAGGTTCCCTGGAAAAGCAAACCACCACGCTTAACCTGGGACCCACTCACCCGGCCACACACGGTGTATTTCAGAATATTCTTGAAATGGATGGCGAGCGGATACTGTCGGCAGTATCAACCGTGGGTTATATTCACCGGGCTTTTGAAAAGCTGGCAGAAAGAAGGCCATTGTACCAGATCACCCCGATCACAGACCGGCTCAACTACTGTTCTTCTCCCATCAATAACATGGGCTGGCATATCGCCTGCGAAAGATTGCTGAAAGTGCAAACACCTAAAAGGGTGGATTACCTGCGCATCATCATCATGGAGCTGGCAAGAATTGCAGATCACCTTATCTGTAATTCCATCGTGGGTGTTGACAGTGGCGCTTTTTCAGGGTTCCTGTACCTGATGCAATACCGGGAATTAATTTATGAAATATATGAAGAAGTATGTGGGTCCCGTCTTACTACTAATATTGGGCGTATTGGCGGTTTTGAAAGGAATTTCTCAAATACAGCGTTTGAAAAACTCGAGAAATTCTTAAAAGAATATCCCGAGGTGATGAAGGAGTTTGAAAAGCTGTTCAACCGTAACCGCATCTTCATGGAGCGCACCATTGGTTGTGGTCCTATCAGTGCAGAAAGAGCGTTGAACTATGGCTTTACCGGTCCAAACCTGAGGGCGGCCGGCGTGGATTATGATGTGCGGGTACATACACCCTACAGCAGTTACGAAGATTTTGAATTCAGTGTACCCGTTGGTTCTACCGGCGATACCTACGATCGCTTTTTGGTTCGCAACGAAGAAATGTGGCAGAGCCTGAAACTGATTGGCGATGCCTATAATAAAGTGCAGGAGTTTAAAGGTGCGGAAGCAGAGGTTTTCCATGCAGATGCTCCTGCTTATTACCTGCCCGAAAAGAAAGATGTGTACAGTAAAATGGAAGCATTGATCTATCACTTTAAGATCGTGATGGGCGAAACAGAGATACCTGCCGGCGAATTGTACAGCCCGGTAGAGGGAGCGAATGGTGAGCTGGGCTTCTACCTCATCAGCGATGGCGGCAGAACACCCTACAGGCTGCATTTCCGCAGACCCTGCTTTATTTACTACCAGGCCTATCCCGAGCTGATCAAGGGAGGTTTGTTAAGTGATGCGGTGATCACCATGAGTAGTTTAAACCTGATCGCCGGTGAACTGGATGCGTAGTGTTTTACTGTCATCAACAACTGACATTGAGAAATTAAAAAAGAATACAAGTGGTTAAATTTTCGGATGCAAAACTGGCTGAAGTTGAAAAGATCATTCAACGTTATCCGGAGGGAAAGCAAAAGAGCGCCCTGTTACCCGTGCTGCACCTGGCACAGGAAGAATTTGGCGGCTGGCTCGATGTGCCGGTGATGGATTATGTGGCTTCTTTACTCAGCATACAGCCCATGGAAGTGTACG
>CAYVLT010000129.1:0-12026 GCA_964452405.1 uncultured Ferruginibacter sp. | reverse complement strand
GGTGTAACTTCCGCCGCTCACCAGGCACTGGAAGCCATTGGTGGCGCTGAAGGTTTGGTAGGCACCGAGGCTGTTGCCTGATTGTTTTTTACTATCCCAGATATAGAACAGGTTGCTCACACCTCCGGTACGGTTCAACTGTGTAAAGTCGATCGCTGAAGGATAAAGGTTACCCACCAGGTTGAAGCTGTTGGCAGCAAATGACGGGATCGCCTGGGTACCCTGGTACAGGGCACCGGTTGACCGGAGCGTGGTGGCATTGGTGTTGGTAACAGCACCGGTGATGCCCTTGCTCCTGTCGCCCCTTACAAAGAGGAAGTAAGCCGATTGATTGTCGATTGCCTGGTTGGTGCTTGATACAGCGCTCCAGCCGCTGCCGTTCCATGATAACATGGATGCAGAAGCAGAAACATTGTCAAAGCCTGCAGCCTGTGCAGCAGCGAGGTTACCCACGCTGGTGATCTGTGTTCCCAGGCCACCAAGGTTGTTCTGCAATGGTGCAGGGTTGGCCACACCTTCCTGCCATGCATTGCGGATGGTTTGTCCACCTGAAGTGGGCACTGACAACAACCTCCATGAGCGGAAACCGTTGTTTGGAATGTAACGTTCAACCGTTACGTCTCCGCTGATATAATTTCCACCATCATCACCGGCCGCTACTCTTGCCGTACCGAATGCATTTGATTTGATGGTTAAGAATCCATTTGATTCAAGTAATGAACCACCCTGTACGGTAACCGTACCAGGTCCGTTTGAATTGTCACCGCCGCTGATGTCAACTGGTGAAGTAAGGGTAACAGTACCCCCGTTTACATCGAGGTTGTGCAGGGTGATGGTATTGGCTGATGCCAATGTAACGGTAGAGTTCAGCACCAGGTTAGATGCGCTGGAACCTACAATGGTAGCAGCGGTGGTGCCGGTGTATCCACCATTGATAGTAAGGGTATGGCCACCTAATACCAGGGCAGCACCATCTTCGATGGTAAGACTGTTAACCGATGCATCCACGTTCATGATCGGGAACAGGCTGGCCGAAGCAGGGATGGTTACATCCAGTGTTTCATTCGGCACGCAACTGGTCCAGTTACCTGCATTGTCCCAATCATTGTTCACAGCACCCGTCCAGGTGGTGGAAGTACTTGGGTTGAAATATACATCGATGGTATGATCTGCAGATACATTGGTGAATGTGTAAGTATTGCCCACCATGTCGCCGAGTACGGATGTGGTACCATCCACGATCACGTCTGCGATATCGTTACAGGAGTTGGCAGTAATGGTAAATGGCTGATCAGATCCACCGTTCACCAGCACGCTTCCTGCAGGAGAGATGCTTCCGTCGCCGATGGCTGTGGCAGTGATGGTATAACCGCTGGTTGGAGTAACCTGTGCCCAGGTACTGCCCACGCGTATCTCATCGATATCAGCATGCGGTGTACCACTACCATTCCGGAGGAATATCGAAGCAAATCCGGTTACAGTGCTGCCTGAGCCACTATTGGTAGCATCAGCTACAGGTTCTGTTCCTCCCAGTGAAGATGGATTTACCCAAAGACTGGTGATATCATTGGAAGCGCCATTGAAATCATGTTTCACCACCACCAGGTAAGTAGTTCCAAAGCTAAGGTCTGTGGCATAATAAGTAGTGCTGGTTCCGGTTCCGGAGTTATTCGTAACACCAAGCTGGAATCCTGATCCACTGCTCTTGATAAACAGGCGTCCGAACAATGAAGTAACAGAAGTTCCTGAAGTGGCTCCAAAACCTGCAAAATAATCGCCGGCACCTAATGAAGTGGCATCGGCAACGTTTACCAGCATTGAAAAGTAGGCCACTGAACCACCCGGCAATGAAACGGCTGTATTTACATCCGCAGTAGTTGGAGAACCAATGGTTACCTTATTGCCGGTAGAGGTTTGTAACCCACTATAGCTCAGGCTTCCGGCAGAGATGGTATTTGATCCGGTGCCTGAGTGAACAGTCCAGTTGTTATTAGAACTACCGTTAGTGGTTCCGCCGATGGTGGTTCCAACGGTGTAATTAAAGCCTTCATACAAAGGCTCTGCCCACTTGGCATACAAGACTACATTGGAAGCGCCCAGTGTGAAGCTGGCACTACCCGATGCATCATAGTTGGTACCCGTTCCGTCAGCTGCAGTGTTCCAGCCGACAAAGTCAGCCCCGGTTTTTACCAGGCTGCCTGTATTCGCCAGCACAGTAACGGGGCTGCCAAAGTCGTAAGGACTGTTAGGATCAACCGGTACTGTACCACCAGTGTTACCGTTTCCATTATAAGTAACAGTATAGGTATTGAGGGTCCATTGAGCAAACAAGGTAGTGTTTGCAAGTATGTTTGATAAAGTAGCTGCGGCTGCATAAGCGGTACCACTTCCATCAGAAGCAGTGTTCCAGCCGGCGAAACTATAACCGGTTTTTACCAGTGAGCCTGCTCCCAGTATGGTAACATTTGAGCCTGCGTCGTATGGACTGGATGGATCAACAGGTGCTGCTCCTCCGGTGCTGCCATTGCCATTATAGATTACAGTGAATGTTTGTATTGCCCACTGCGCATACAGGGTAACGTTAGTTGAGATACCTGTAATGGTGGCTCCTGCTGCGTAAGTTGTGCCGGAACCATTGGCTGCTGTATTCCAGCCGGTGAAATTGTAATTTGTTTTGGTGAGTGAGCCAACGCCCAATACTGTTACGTTTGAATTGTAGTCGTAAGGGCTGGATGGATCCACCGGGGCTGAACCGCCATCATTGGTATTACCATCATAAGTAACCGAATAGGTATTGATGGTCCATTGGGCGTACAGGGTAATGGTAGCACCGATACTGCTGATCGTGTTTCCCGGGCTGTATGGAGTGCCACTGCCATCAGGTGCCGTATTCCAGCCACTGAATGTGTAACCGGTTTTCACCAGGCTACCCGCTGATAATACCGTAACATCGGATCCACCGGTATAAGGACTGTTCGGATCTTCAGGAGGTGTACCACCTGTGAAACCGTTACCTGCATAAGTAACCGCATAAGTATTGGCTAAAATCCATTGTGCGTACAAGGTTATTCCGGTAGTAATTCCGGTGATGGTTCCACCCGGGCTATAAGGAGTGCCACTGCCGTCTGACGCAGTGTTCCAGTTTACAAAGGTGTATCCCGTTTTGGTAAGTGTACCGGCACCGAGTACCGTAACGTTAGAATTATAATTATAAGGACTGGAAGGATCAACAGGCGCTGAACCTCCGTCGCTGGTGTTTCCATCGTAAGTAACCGGATAAGTGTTGATGGTCCATTGTGCATACAAAGTGGTGTTGGCCGAAAGATTGCTGATGGTACCACCGGCTGCATACGCTGTGCCGCTGCCATTTGCTACAGTATTCCATCCACTAAAGGTATAGCCTGTTTTTGCCAGGGTTCCGGCACCGAGTACTGTAACATTTGATCCTGAAGCATAGGGGCTGCTTGGATCTGTAGGCGCTGTTCCACTTGTATTGGTATTACCATTGTAGGTTACGGAATAATTGGTTACTGCCGCTGCATAAGTACCAGTGATGGTGATGGCACCTTGCAATCCAGCCGTTCCACCTGCTGCTTCACTATTAAATCCATATAACCTGAAAGTAGCTGTACTGGTGAGATCCGTGTATCCAGTACTCAGCGTAAGTACATTCCCAGTCCAACTGGAGTTAGCATCAGGATGGGTTAAGATTCCGGAAGCGTTAACAAGGCCGCTTGCAAGCGTCGTATAATTGGTAAGGGGAGCTCCGTAAGTATCTGCTGAACCGCGCCATTCCCATTGCCTGGGTCCGGTTGCGCTCCGCCCAACACCAAAATTGATGGAAGTAACGGTGAACTTATAACCGGCCACCGGGGCGATCGCGAACTGGATATACCTGGTAAGGTCAACGGATCCGGAGAAAACGTCACTTCCATTTGTTGCACCGGTTGGCCAGTCAGTTGCCCTGAAGTTGTTTGAACTGCTTGACGTAACTACTGTATTCTTAATGATCGCTGTGGGAGCGATCCCCGGATATACAGTACCGTTATAATCAAAAGAAGCAACGTTTCCCGTTGATCCAAATGTGTAGGTAGCTGTAAATGCTGTTTGCCCGATGGTTGCCTGTGAAGCAAAAACCATCAGCAGCACCGGCAGAAAAAACCGGAAAACATTCTTCTCGAAAAACAAATTGCAATTGGCAAAGATTGCTTGGGGTGTAGTGTAGCCTGGTGTAGAATTTCGCATAAGTCAATATTTGATTTTAGGTACCATGTTAAACGGAATCGGGTGCAAGGTTAAAAGAAAATTTGGCGGACACCAAACAAACAAGCGGTGAAAACAGGTAATTAATAATAAGTTAACCGGGCCCCGCAGTTTATGCTTTTTAACCCAATATTACCTTAGAGTTCAAACAATTGTTCGAAAGATATTAGCCGTACACTGGTTGATCGGATATGGGATATCGCTGGCGGCAACAGTAATAAGTTTAACAAAGGATCAAAACGGAGCGCCTGTAAAGTAGTGTATTTTTTCAAAAATGATCTTTTTGATGCAATATTTTTTTCAACAGCATCAATAAACTGCAATTTCTTCAGCGAAAATAACGGATTGAAAAAAATCATGATAACTAACGGTCAATCCGCAACCAGCGGCCATTTGCGAACAACCTTACCAATACCAGGTAGGCAGCCACCGTTAGCAGCAACAGCAATAACAGTTGCGCAACACTGCTTCCTTCCTGTGCCCGGATGAATAAAAGGAATCCATTTTCCTTTTCATAAACCTGCCGGATATACGCAACTGCACTTACCGGCGTTGCGATAATTACACCCTGCTGGTCCAGCACGAAAAAAGTGGGAAAACCGGTTACCTGTAATAAGGCGACCAATTGCTTTGCATTCGTATTTTTCCCGGCGCTGTCTTTAGGAAAATTCAACAGCAACTGTTTCCAGTTGGGCAGGTTGTTGCGGAGAAAAGCATATCGTTGATCGGAACCGGTAACAGCCGCTTTCCAACCAGCATAATCATCAATGGAGATGCTCACCAGCTCAAGTTCATTTTCCCGCCCCGGCAACAGTATCGACAGTTGCTTCATTTCAGCCAGGCAATAAGGGCAATTACGAAACCAGTATTCCACGATCGTTTTTTTATGCAGTGCCGGTTCAACAGCGTAAATGCTATCTCCCCCGCTGTTCAGCATCGGCTGCGCAGGAAATATTGCACCCTGTTGCCCGTTGAGGGATCTGCGTTTATCAGCCATGCGAATGCTTTTGAATTTGTAAAACCCAAAAAAGGTGAGCAGCAGGAAAGGAAAAAAAAGAAGAAAAATCAGCATTTTTTTCATGGCAGCCAGGTGAATATTTTAGAAATGTAACCAGCCCGCAGGCGGCGAAAATAAAGTTAAAACAAAGCAGACTGGCGGTGGTATCTCATCCGTTCATTATCTTTGTCCCGGACACCTCCAATACATCAAAAATACAACATGAAAAGAAGCATTCTCATCGCGGCCCTGCTCATCGTATCAGGGATCACCTTACTCAGCTCCTGCGGGCCCAGCAGAAAAACCGGCTGCCCGATGACAGAGAACATCCTGCATTAAAATTTTCTTCATGACCTGGATTGAACTCAATCACGCAGATCAACTGGATGCCCTGCGGGAAAAATCCGCCCAAAGAGCCCAGGTGATCTTTAAACACAGTACCCGTTGTGCCGTGAGCAGCATGGCTTTGAGCCGCCTTGAACGTACGCCGCCGCCGGACAATGCCGATTTTTATTTCCTGGATCTTATCCGCCACCGCCAGCTATCCAATAAGATCGCGGAGGATTTTTCTGTGTACCACGAATCGCCCCAGGTACTCCTCATCAGGAATGGTGAGTGTATTTATGATGAAAGCCATTCCGGCATCAATATGGACGAGATAGCTGAACTGGCCGCTTCCTGAGGCCATTACTGTTCACCGGCAGCTACCCGGGCCATTTCCAACATTTTCCAGTAAGGGGGCTGGTACCCGTTCTTTTCCGTGAATGCAGCGCTCATCCTTTCCGTGCCCATCCTTGCCTGCTGGTACATATTTACAAAATACTGGTTCTTCAAAGCCCTTGTGGCGCTCATGCCTTCCGGTATTATCCCCACGCCTCCAAACCAATTTTTAATACTGCAATAAGCTTTGATCACCCGGGCAATGGGCAACATCCAATGGTTGTGCCTGATCACCCTCCCCCGGTCGGCCTGCTCCAGATGATCTTTCTGCAGCGTTTCCGGGTTACGCCATTCGGCCACCACGGTGAGTTGTGGATCGTACTCCAGGTCACTCGGCATTTGCGTCACAAAATGTTCCACTCCAAAATCTCCCAGCCAGCGGATGACGCCGGGTGCATTGATATGGGAGGGTGCCGGCCACAACTGCAGTCCCATCCGGCCATAAGCATGTGATGCTACTTCTGAACAAAAAAGTGCACTGCTATCGAGGAAATCCATTTTAAAATCGTAAGGGATATGGCGGCGCCCGGCTTCTGCAAAAGCAGCTTGGGCCGCTTTGTGAGGCAGCATTGGATCCGCATGCAGCGAATCCAGGCCAGCCCTTGGTCTCAGCACCATGAACCGGAGTTTTTTATCCTGTATATATTGTGCAGCAGAGGAAACCGCCACTCCTTTTTCAATATGCGCTTCCACCAGGAATGGTTGATTGGTTTTTTCATCCACGTACAGCAATGCCACATGCGAAAAATTGCCTGGATAATCGTTTCCCCTGGAGATCAGGGCCGATACTTCTGCCCCACCCCGCGATACCAACAGGTCGCCACTATGCACCCGGATACCGAATAAGACGGCAGCGGGTGCAGCAGATGAATCTGCAGCACCTTGCACTACAGGAGGAAAAGGAAACTGGCCCGTTTGCAACAATACCTCTTCTGCTGCTGCCCGCATCCCATACAGGAGCCGGTACAGATTATTTCGTATACCCGTTTCAGTGAGACTGTATTGTGTAGATTGATCTTTCGCCAGCGTACGTACGGCACTGTAGTAGTCAATAAATCGCTGCCGCTGCCCGGGCCTTGCTGCCACCAGGGCTGCCAGGCTGAAATAGTTGTTCAGTAACCCGGTTATAAGAGCGTCATTCCGGAGGTTGTTGCCGGCAGAAAACTGTTGCAACAATGAATCGGCTGTTTGAAAACGGCCTGTAATGTGCAGGTCTGTAACCGACGCCGGCGACTGTTTTGCAGACACAAACGCTGTTTCCAGTTGCTGCCAAAGTTGGTCCTGTTTCCAGGCGAAAGGAGTTTTCCCTGAAATGACCGCCTTATTTTTTTCGCAGGATGGAATTAATAATACAATGTATAGAAGGGAGAGGAACAATACTATGACCAACGCATAGCGTTTGATTTTTTGCATCCTGCAAAATAGTGTATTGTTCACAATCCGTGTCCGTCAACAACCCCATTGATGATCGGATCGTTCCGATGATCAACATATCATACCCGCAATGGGTGCAATAAAAAACACCTTCCCTGCCCTGGCAAAAAAAATGCTGACTTAAATACCAGCAGCAGCGTACGATTGCTTGTTGATATTAAAAATAACTGTAAATTGGCTGTTCAATCCAGCACAACTGGTTCCCCAATCTGAAACCCGGCACCTGGCCTTAAGGCACAGCAGGTGTTGATCTTTTAAATTCCGACCTTTTTAAACCAACCTGCCTACACACGGGGACTTGTACCTGTTTTTTTATAATCATTCAAAACCTGAAACCGTGGAAACCAGGAAGTACTGCTTATGAGGAAATTGCTGTTTTGTTACATATCGGTTTTTGCCGCCTGTATCGTGCAGGCGCAGATTCCCAGGCAACAGGAGCAGCATTTGCGCATTCAGCAAACATCGGCAACTGGAAAGGCAGTGCTGCAGCCCTATCAATCCCTCAAAAAAAAGGAACTAAAAAGTAAGGAATCAGCCGGGCCGGGCAGCTTGAACCGGCCCTCACAACCGCTGGCTCCCCCTTCCAACGATGATCCCTGCAACGCCATTCCTTTGCCGGTAACCAATGCCTGTTCCTACTCCACCTTCACCAATGCAGGTGCAACCGGCAGTACGGGTGTACCTGCACCGGGCTGTGCGAGTTACAGCGGCGGCGACGTATGGTTTTCTGTAGTTGTACCAGTTGGCGGCATCCTCACTTTTGATACACAAACAGGGGTGATCACTGATGGTGGCATGGCCATCTATAAAGGACATTGCAATGCACTGACCCTGGTGGATTGTGATGACGATGGCAGCAGTAATGGCTTAATGCCCAAGATAGACGCCAGCGGCCTCACGCCCGGAGACACTATCTGGGTAAGGGTTTGGGAGTATGGCAACGATAACAACGGCAGTTTTGGCATCTGCGTAACAGCACCTGCTCCACTCACAAATGACGATCCCTGCAATGCGATTGTCCTAACGCCAACGGCTGGCTGCATTTACAATAATTTCACCAACCAGGGCGCAACAGGCACCACCGGTGTACCGGCACCTGGCTGTGCCAGTTATTCTGGTGGTGATGTATGGTTCAGCGTAACTGTTCCACCTTCCGGCGCCTTAACATTCGACACGCAGGAGGGCAGCATGACCGACGGAGGCATGGCGCTGTACAGTGGTACCGACTGCAGTAACCTGAGCCTGGTCGCCTGCAACGATGACGGCAGCCTCGTTGGAGGCAGCCTGATGCCGATGATCGCCGCCACCGGGCTCACACCCGGGAGCACTGTTTGGGTAAGAATGTGGGAATACGGTAACAATAACAACGGTACTTTTGGTATTTGTGTAACCGTTCCCACCCTTCCTCCCACCTGTTCTTCCACCGATCCCGCAGGCAATACCTGCAACGCTGCCACGCCGATCTGTAATTTTAACGGGTATTGTGGAAATACATCTGCCAGTTATACCGCCAATTACTGGACGGAATTGTACAATGCCTTTGATGCCTGCCTGGGTGGCGGAACCAGTATCGAAAACAATTCCTTTATTTCATTCGTCGCGTCTGGCACCACTGCTTCATTTAATGTTTGGGTTACCAGCAGCCTCTTCGGCGACGGGATTCAATTGATGTTTTATGAAGGAGGTTGCGGATCTGGCCCGGTAACCTGTCATGGCGGGTACAACAATGTTTTCGGTGGGCCCAATCTCATCAATGCAACCGGGCTTGTGCCGGGCAATACCTATTACCTGATGATTGACGGGGTAGCCGGTGATATATGCGACTACACCTTCGACCCGGTTTCTGGTGTGGATGCACTCAATATCAGTCCGGCAGATACCTCCATCTGCAACGGCAGCAGTGTGACCCTTACAGCGAGCGGCGGTAACGGGGTGTATTCCTGGAGCCCGGGTACAGGCCTTAATACCACTTCAGGCGCCACGGTAACGGCCACGCCATCCGTCTCCACCACGTACACTGTTACCTCCACTGGTACCGGTGCCTGCCCTGTGGCCATTACAAAGCAGGTAACCGTGTACGTTAGTAACCCTATTACACCTACGTTTAGCCCCGTGGGGCCGCTGTGCCAGGGAACGGTGGCCCCTGTATTGCCTGCCAGTTCCACCAACCTGGTACCCATAACCGGAACCTGGTCGCCCGCGGTAAGTACCGCTTCCACAGGCACCACTCTTTACACATTTACCCCTTCCGCCGGCAGTTGCGCCAACAACAGCACTATGAGTATCACGGTAAATTCCTGTGGCAGCAATTTTGGTTCCTTTGCCTCTGCAGTATACCTGGGCCATTGCCGGAATAATGCTGACAGCCTTGGCTTTTACAATACCACCGGATCAGGGTCTGACCTTATCGGCGGGAATAATTTCCAAAACGCCAGCCTGGGAAGTTTTATCCAGAACTCCGGCAACCTTACCCTGGACGGCGCAGAGATCAAAACCTTTAAAGATCCTGCGCTGTCAAATGTGTGTGGTGCAGATTTATACTATACCGTATATACTGGTCCCCGGCCGGCATCGCCTGTTTTCACACCGGTAAATCTTGCTTTTTTTGCTGATTGCGTGGGAGGAAATTTCAATGATTTTATTGGCGGTCCCTGTTCGCCCGGTGACCAGAAGTGGCAAGCGATAAATGCGGGCATTGATCTTACCGGAATGGCTCCGGGCAATTACACCCTCGAGGTTTACTATCAAATCCGGGGCGACAATAATTCAACCGGTTTGTGCCGTGACACGATCTATACGAACAATGGTGGCAGTAATTATGTTTCCACCTTTACCATCACACCGGCCCCTTCGATCAGTTACACCGGGTCGCCATACTGCAGCAGCATTAATGCGCCACAGATGGTATCACTTACCGGGCCTGCAGGTGGTGTATTTTCGGCATCCCCTGCGGGACTAAACCTCAACTCTGTAACCGGGGCCATTATCCCTTCCAGCAGCGCCGCCGGTGTTTACAGCATCCGTTATGTGTACAACGACACACAGGGATGCACTGATTCAGTAAACACTACCCTGACTGTTACTCCTACCAAGACCAGTCTCACAAAAATCAATATCTGTCCGGCTAACCTGCCTTTCACCTGGAATGGAAATAATTACAGCGTCGCGGGCACCTATAGTGTGACCCTTGTGGGAACGGGCGGCTGCGATTCAATAGCATCCCTGATGCTAACGATACCGGATACCCTAACTGTAAGCAGGGATACTGCTATCTGCGCCGGCGAACAGGTAACGCTCACTGCAACCGGGGGGCCGGGAAATTACAACTGGACCGCCGCACCTTCTGATCCAAGCCTGACCCAACCATTAATTGCCAACCCAACCGTTGCACCGGTCGTGACCACGCTTTACACAGTAACTGCAGCAGACACCACGATAACGGACCTCATCTTCAATGGAGATTTTTCTGCCGGTGATACCGGGTTCAGCTCCGACTACCCCTCTATACCCGACAATATAAACAAGCTAAAGCGTGCATACGGTGTCGTTACCAAGCCGGTACTTTTTGAATCCGGTTTCATCAATTGCGGAGATCATACAGATGGCAATGGCAATATGATGGCCGTGGATGGTTCGGATATTAACGGTGGCACTGACAGAATCTGGTGCCAGGCGGTGGAGGTGGTTCCGGGCCGGAATTACACTTTCAGCTATTGGATACACACTATTAATAATTCAGCTTCAAGCCCTGCTGTGATCGCCGTTTGGATCAACAATGTCCGCATACAGGCAGACACTGCGCCCAACAGTTCTGCCTGCGGTAACTGGGCGAATGTTAGTTTCACCTGGAATGCCGGCCTGGCCACTACCGCAGCAATTTGTATGACAGATGAGAATACGGCAGGTGCAGGAAATGATTTTGCGCTGGATGATATCAGTTTCACCACTACCACGATCTGTAATCTTTCTAAAACGGTGACAGTAACTGTGAAGCCTGTTACCAGCAGCACCACCAGCCTGGGACTTTGCCCGGATCAGTTACCGTATAGCTGGAATGGAAATTTGTATAATGTAGCAGGAACTTATAATGATACCTTGGTGAACAGTGTGGGCTGTGATTCGATTGCGACGTTGAACTTAACAGTGAAGGCGATCAGCAGCAGTAGCAGCAACGTTAGTATTTGCCCGGATCAACTACCATTCAGTTGGAATGGCAATTTGTATAATACTGCAGGAACTTATAATGACACACTTGTCAACAGTGTGGGTTGTGATTCCATTGCGACGTTGAACTTAACAGTGAAGGCGATCAGTAACAGCAGCACCAACGTTAGTATTTGCCCGGATCAGTTACCATATAGCTGGAATGGGAATTTGTATAATGTAGCAGGAACTTATAATGATACACTTGTCAACAGTGCAGGATGCGATTCAGTCGCTACACTCAACCTCTCCGTAAATGTAACAGGTGCAACTACAACCAGTTTGAGCATTTGTCCTTCGCAATTACCTTTTAACTGGAACGGAAACATCATTATCTCGGCAGGAACATACGCCGATACATTAACCGGAAGTTCAGGGTGCGATTCTATATCAACTTTGGTGCTGACTG
>CAYVLT010000128.1:0-12110 GCA_964452405.1 uncultured Ferruginibacter sp. | reverse complement strand
AAAAAGTGATGAAGTTTGGTTGGCATCGGATGAGGACCGGGAAGGAGAAAGCATCAGTTGGCATTTGGCAGAAGTACTTAAGCTTGATCCAAAGACCACCAAGCGGATCGTATTTCACGAGATCACCAAACCTGCCATTCAAAAAGCAGTTCAAAATCCACGTTATATTAATATGGACCTGGTGAATGCCCAGCAGGCACGCCGGGTACTCGACAGGTTGGTGGGCTTTGAGCTGAGCCCGGTGCTTTGGCGCAAGATCGGCATGAAGGGAGGTCTCAGTGCAGGGAGGGTACAGAGTGTAGCGGTAAAACTGATTGCAGAAAGAGAAAGAGAGATCAACCAGTTCACCCCTACCAGTTCATTTAAAGTAGAAGCACTGCTGGCAGCAAAAGACATCAACGACCGGTCGGTTAGTTTTAAGGCTGAAGGCACCCGTTACAATACCCAGGAAGGCGCCGAGCAGTTTTTGCAAAGCTGTATAGGTGCGGCCTACAGTGTTAAAGACATCCAGGTAAAACCCGGGAAACGCACGCCTGCAGCGCCTTTCACCACCTCCACCCTTCAACAGGAAGCAAGCCGTAAACTGGGCTATGGCGTTAGTAAAACCATGCTGTTGGCTCAAAAGTTATATGAAAGTGGTAAGATCACATACATGCGTACAGACAGTGTGAACCTGAGTGACACCGCAATGGATGGCATCCGCAGTGCTGTGCATAATAATTATGGTGATAAATACCTGCAGGAACGCAGGTACAAAAATAAAAATGAGAGCGCACAGGAAGCGCACGAAGCGATCAGGCCCACATACATGGAGCATTCAACTGTGAATGATTTTGAAACGGCGAAATTGTATGAACTGATCTGGAAGCGCACCATCGCCAGCCAGATGGCCGACGCCGAGCTGGAAAAAACAACCGCCAGGATAGCCATCAGCACCAATAATGAAGAATTAACAGCTTCCGGTGAAGTGATCAAATTTGATGGATTTTTAAAAGTGTACATGGAAGGCAATGATGACGACGACTCTGATGGCTTGTCTGGCGATGAAAGCAGGCTGCCTGGTTTGCGCATCGGCCAGTCGCTTGAGTTTAAACAGATGGCCGCCACGGAAAAATTTACCCGGCCAGCCGCAAGGTATACAGAAGCCTCGTTAGTGAAAAAACTGGAAGAACTCGGCATTGGTCGCCCCAGCACCTACGCTCCTACTATCTCCACCATTATTAAAAGAACATACGTTGAGAAAAAAGACAAAGAAGGGGTTAAACGGGATTACCGGGTGTTGCAATTGAAGGATGACAAGGTTACCAGCATAACTGCACAGGAAAATACCGGGGCGGAAAAATCAAAATTGTTCCCAACCGACCTCGGACTGGTTGTCACCGACTTCCTGAACCAGCATTTTGATAAGGTAATGGATTACTCGTTCACAGCAGAGATTGAAAAGGAGTTTGATGAAATTGCTGATGGCAGGATCGTATGGAATAAAATGGTGGCAGACTTTTACAAACCTTTTCATGAAGGGGTGGAACATACCCTGGAAAATGCAGAGCGGGCAGTAGGTGAACGGGCACTGGGTACAGATGAAAACGGCAAACCGGTGATTGCCAGAATGGGCCGTTATGGCCCGATGGTACAGTTGGGTTCCAGCACTGACGAGGAAAAACCCAAATTCGCCAAACTGAAAGCCAGCCAGAGCATTGAAACCATTACGCTTGAAGAAGCGATGGAATTATTTAAGCTGCCCATTTCACTAGGAGAATACGAAGGACTGGAAGTAGCGGTAAACGTGGGTCGTTTTGGACCCTATGTAAAATTTGGGGAACAGTTCATTTCCATCCCCAAAGGAGAAGATTTGTTTGAAGTGGACCTAAACAGGGCGATCGAGATCATTACAGCCAAGCAAATTGAAGATGCCCCGATCGGCTTTTACCAGGAAAAACCAATTACCAAAGGAAAAGGGAGGTTTGGTCCGTTTATTAAATGGAACGACATGTTCATCAATATACCGAGGGCATATAATTTTGAGGCCCTCTCTCAAAAAGATTGTGATGAACTGATTGAAAAAAAGATTGAAAAAGAAGCCAACCGTTTTATACAGCAATGGCCGGCAGAAAAAATTTCAATTGAAAATGGCCGATGGGGCCCCTTCATCCGTTTCAACAAAAAAATGTTGAAACTGCTTAATAAAGAAGACAACAGCAAATACAGCGCCGACGAACTGGCCGTGATTGACCTGGACAGCATCAAAAAAATGATCGTGGCCCAGGATCCCAAAGCATTCGATAAAAAAACCACCGCCAAAAAAACGGCTGCAAAAAAAGCAGCACCCAAAAAGGCGGCTTCTAAAAAAGCAGCGCCAAAGAAATAAACCGGGAATCAATATAATTGTGCAGCCGCAATCAACACATTGCGGCTGTTTTTTTTAACAGCATCCCGTTTCAACTCTTTGCACGACCATTTGTTTCACTTAGATTTATATTGCTATGTTATTACAGGTAAAATACACACTCGAAAAAAATGATTACAGCAGCTTCTACCTGTATGCCATGTGGGACGCTCCTTCCCGTACAAAAGCCCGCTTAAAATATTACCTGCGGCAGGTATTGGTGAACGCGGGTATCATACTTTTGTTATTATATGTTGATGTATTCCGGTACAGCCCGGTTACACTTTATATTTACATCGGCATCCTTTCGCTGGTAACCTTACTGCAGTTGTTGAATGCCCGGTATAATATTAAAAGACAGGCACAGCGTATCGTGGACAATGAGGAGAACCAATCAATGTTCCTGGAGGGGCAGCTTGAAATAAATGAAGCAGGAATAACCAAAAAAAACGAACTCGAAACCCTTCGGTTAAGCTGGGCTGCATTTACCAGGAAACAGGAAACAGCGGCACATTATTTTCTTTTTACCAACTCCCTGCAGGCGCTGATTATTCCAAAACGGGTATTTAAAGGAGAAGAGTTGCAGCAGTTTGAAAAATTATTATTGCATTACTTATCCTTTGATGCAGAAGTGGGCAACTTAGGTGAATGAACCTCTTGTTAGTCTTCAATATCTTCTTTGGCCGCCTGCAATTCATTGTAAGCATGGTTGTCGCCGGCCTTTTTTGCTTCACTCATTCCATGGCTGTAGATGCTGATGGCGCCGGTAATATCTGCCTGCCTCTCCAGCAATTTACCCAGGTGGTAATAAGAACCAACATAGCCCGGCTCCCGGTGAAGAATCTCTTCAAATAACTTTTTTGCAGCGCCATCATTACCCGTCTTAATGTATTCGAGCGCAAGTGCGTGTTGCAAAAAACTATCAGCGGGCGATCCCTGCAAAAACTCCAGTAATTTTTCAATCCTGCTCATTGAACTAAATATTTTTTCGCGGCAACTGTACAAAATTTGAATGCTTCCATTATCTTTGCATTAGTTGCATAAACAACTAAATAAACGATTGCTCAATAGTACTTCTCTACAAACGCACTAAATAAACACGTATGAAGATTTTAGTTTGCATCAGTAAAACTCCCGACACAACCGCAAAAATAGCCTTCACCGATAACAATACGAAATTTGCCGGTGATGGGGTGCAATGGATTATCAACCCTTACGATGAATGGTATGCATTGGTAAGAGCCATAGAAATGAAAGAAGCTGATCCATCCACGGTCATTCACCTGGTAACGGTTGGTGGCGCAGATACAGAACCCATCATCAGGAAAGCCCTTGCATTAGGCGGTGATGAAGCCTTCAGGGTAAACGCCAATAGTGAAGACAGTTTTTATATTGCCTCACAAATTGCAGCGATTGCCGGCCCGGGAAATTACGATCTGATATTTACCGGTAAAGAAACCATCGACTATAATGGTTCTTCCATCGGCGGCATGGTTGCTGAACTGCTTGATATGCCTTACCTGAGCCTTGCAAGTAAACTAACCCTCGAAGGAAGTACGATAACAGTTGAACGTGAAATAGATGGTGGTGAAGAAACTGACCAGGTTGGGCTACCCGTGGTAGTGAGTTGCCAAAAGGGAATGGCAGAGCAACGGATACCTAATATGAAAGGTATCATGGGCGCCAGGTCAAAACCCTTAAAAGTGTCAGAGCCGGTTGAAGCGGAAAGTCTCACTTCGATCAAATCATTCGATCTGCCACCAGCCAAGGCGGGCGTAAAACTGGTAAGTGCCGACAACCCGGAGGAACTGGTACGATTACTTCACGAAGAAGCAAAGGTTTTTTAAGGCCTGACTGGTAAACTAACATTTCAAAAAAAATAAAAAATATTATATGGTATTAGTTTTTTTAGATCACGCAGATGGACAGGTACGGAAAGCCTCCCTGGAAGCAGCCTGTTACGGAGCCGCCCTTGCAAAACAAATCGGCACCACTGCTGAAGGTATCCTGTTGGGTTCCGGTGTTGAAAACATTTCGTCGCTTGGGCAATACGGCATCAGCACTGTACATACCGTTAGTAATGATGCGCTGAACCAACTTGATGCGCAGGTATATGCCGGCGTACTTGCAGAAGCTGCTAGGCTTACCGCTGCAGATGTGATCCTCTTTTCCAACAATCTTACCGGTAAGGCGGTGGCCCCCAGGCTAAGTGCAAGATTGAAAGCCGGGTTGGTTACGGGTGCGGTGGCAATGCCGGATACCAGTGCTGGTTTTGTGGTGAAAAAAAATGTATTTAGTGGAAAAGCCTTTGCCAATGTTTCGATTAATTCGGCGATAAAAATAATTTCCATCAACCCCAATTCTTACTCCATCAGCTCCGGGGAAGGTACTGCAGCAATCAATGAACTTGCCATCACTGCAGGCGCCGCAAAAGTGAAGGTAACGGCCACGAATAAGGTAGAAGGAGAAGTGCCCTTAACTGAGGCTGAAATAGTGGTAAGCGGAGGTCGTGGTTTGAAAGGTCCAGAAAACTGGGGACTGGTAACTGACCTCGCCAAAGTATTGGGCGCCGCCACCGCCTGCAGCCGGCCCGTGGCAGATGTTCACTGGAGGCCGCACCATGAGCATGTTGGCCAAACCGGTATTGCCATTGCACCCAACCTCTATATTGCAATCGGAATTTCCGGCGCTATCCAGCACCTGGCCGGCGTAAACCGCAGCAAAACCATTGTGGTGATCAATAAAGATCCGGAAGCTCCTTTTTTCAAAGCGGCAGATTACGGAATTGTAGGTGATGCTTTTGAGGTGGTGCCAAAAATTACGGAAGCTATTAAGAAGCTGAAAGCATCGTAATAAGCGCTGTCTTTTTTGATCAGTTTACATCTTTTAAGGGCCCGGGTAGCTGCCATTCAGCATTGATACAAAGTGAAAAGAATAAGAGACATAATACAAGAATGCCTTATTTTCGTAGCCTGAAATATGAAAAAAATAGAACTGGAAATAGTAGCCCTTTCACACAGTATCACGCAAACGCATTCTTACGCAGTGGTACTTGGCGAACTGAATGGCCTGCGCAGGCTACCCATTGTGATCGGGGGCTTTGAAGCACAAGCGATCGCAGTGGCGTTGGAACGTATGAATCCCAGCCGTCCTCTCACCCACGATTTAATGAAAAATTTTATGCTGGCATTCAACGTGGAGCTGCACGAAGTGGTGATCAATGACCTGCAGGAAGGCATCTTCTACAGCAAACTGGTTTGCAGCAGCGAAAACGACACCGTTGAAATTGATTCCCGCACTTCGGATGCGTTGGCACTTGCGGTGCGCTTTGGTTGCCCTATTTACACCTACGAAAATATTTTAGAAAGCGCAGGTATCCTGATGGAAAATGATGAAAAGAAGAAAGCAGCGGCAGCAAGTCAGCCTGTTACCACCGATAGCAGCCGGGACGATCTGAAAGCACTTTCCCTGCAGGAGTTAAACACGCTGCTGGCCGAGGTACTGGAGCAGGAAGACTATATCAAAGCCATCGCCATCCGCGACGAGATCAATAACAGGAAAAAATAGAACCCGGCACGTTACGTTGCGCAACACCCGGTTAATAATTTTCACTTTCCGATCACCGTTTTCCAATGCCATGGTTGTTTTTCCCAATTGCAAGATCAATCTCGGTTTAAATATCCTTCATAAAAGGGATGATGGCTTTCACAACCTTGAAACTGTATTTTACCCGGTACCTGTAACCGATGTACTTGAGATCACGCGTTCTTCCACCCATGGGCAAGACGTAATTTTCAGCCAATCAGGCAATGGTATAGATGGCGACATTGCTGACAATCTCTGCGTAAAAGCCTGGCACCTTCTTAAAAAAGATTTTCCCGCATTACCACCTGTTCAAATGCACCTGCACAAGGCGATTCCGATGGGAGCCGGCCTTGGCGGCGGATCAGCAGACGGTGCCTTTGTGTTGCAATTACTCAACAAAAAATTCAACCTCGGCATTGCTGAAACTGCGTTGATACCCTATGCGTTGCAGTTAGGAAGCGACTGCCCGTTCTTTATGGTTAACAAACCCTGCTTTGCCACCGGCAGGGGTGAACAACTTCAACCATTGAAGCTTAGCCTCAGCGGGTATACGTTGCTGTTGATCAATCCCGGTATTCATATCAATACCGGGTGGGCCTTTAAACAGCTTGGCGGTATATTAACAAACAGGGAGTCAAAAAACCTGCTCCGGCATATAGCGGAACCGGTTGCAAATTGGCGGAACCTGGTGGTAAATGATTTTGAAGCAGCCGTGTTTCCCGCATATCCCGCCATCCAAACAATCAAAGAAATGCTGTACGATCATGGAGCCGGGTATGCCGCTATGAGTGGCAGTGGCAGCTCCGTATTTGGATTGTTTAAAGATGCTCCCCCAGCCCTTTCCAACCTTCCCACCCACTACTATGTGCGATCCATTTTGTTGTAGAATTGTTACAATTACCGGGTAGGCGCCCGTTTTTGACCAGTGGCTGGCTTATGTGCAGGCATTGTAATAAATTGCAGGCTTAATCTCAACTACAAATGACTAAGTTTTCTTTATTGCTTGCAGCAAGCCTGGCCTACGTAACAGTAATGGCGCAGGTAAACAACGAAGTACCCCAAATTAAAGTACAAAAAACCCCGGCGCCTAAACAATGGCACCAGCTTGACCAGGCAACCACCGGGTATTATGGCATCAGCCTTGACAAAGCCTATGATTTTCTCAAAGCCAAAAAATTAAAGAGCAGGCAGGTACTGGTAGCTGTGATCGACAGTGGGATCGATACCTTGCATGAAGACCTGAAGCCCATTTTATGGACCAATCCCAACGAAATTCCAAACAATGGCATTGATGACGATCATAATGGTTATGTAGATGATATACATGGCTGGAATTTCCTGGGAGGAAAAGATGGACGCAATGTTACCAAAGACAGCTATGAGGCGGCCCGTGTTTACAACCAGCTCAAAGAAAAATACGGCCGCAGGATACCGGCAGACTCTTCCATGTCGCCGGAAGAAAAGGCTGATATGGAAACCTTTGCCAAAGCACAACAGGTGATTGTAGGCGATGTGGATGAAATGGAAATGGCTTTTATGAAAAAAATGTTGCCGGTATTTAAAGCGGGCGACAGTGTGATCATGAAAGAGATGGGTAAGGAGGAATACAATTGCAATGACCTGGAAACCTACCAGACTGAAAATGCAAAGGCTGCATTCGCCAAGATGTACCTGCAGGAACTCTGTAAAGGGAATGGCACGAATGAGATCAGCAACCAGGAAGTGATCAGCCAGTTTGAGGGCCGGATATTAAAGGCCGAAGCCGCCAACCAGGCACCGGAAGAATACCGCAAGGAAATTGTGAAGGATGATGAATCCAATATCAACGACCGGGATTATGGCAACAACGATATCATGTCAACCACCTCCATGCACGGCACACATTGCTCGGGCATCATCGGCGCCGTAAGAAATAATGATAAAGGCGGCGATGGCATTGCAGACAATGTTCGCATCATGATGATACGGGCCGTGCCTGACGGTGATGAACATGACAAAGACATAGCACTCGCCATTCGCTATGCAGTTGACAATGGCGCACAGGTGATCAGTATGAGTTTTGGCAAGGATTTTTCGCCTCAGAAACAATGGGTGGATGATGCGGTTCGCTATGCTGAAAGCAAAGGCGTATTACTGGTGCATGCTGCCGGAAATGATTCAAAAGATATTGACAGTACGGATAATTTTCCTACGGTGAATTTCCTCGATGGCACCAGGGCCAGCAACATGATCACGGTGGGTGCGAGTGGTGATCCCACAAATGGCGGGCTCACTGCCAGTTTCAGCAACTATGGTAAAAGAGATGTGGATGTATTTGCGCCGGGCGTTCAGATCTTTGCAACCCTGCCCGGTGGTAACAGGTACGGGAAACTGTCAGGTACCAGTATGGCCTGCCCGGTGGTGGCAGGAACCGCTGCATTATTGATGGAATACTTTCCCACCCTTACAGCCAGCCAGGTAAAATACATCATCGAAAAATCAGCCGTGGCACCGGAAACTGAAGTGGATGTACCAGGTACCCCAGATGTAAAAGTAAGCCTCTCAGACCTCAGTAAGACCGGCGGTTTACTCAATGCTTATGCTGCAGTTAAACTGGCCAGCACTTTAACTGAAAAGAACGCAACGAAAAAAGAAAAACTACCCAAGCCAAAGTTGAAAAGAAGTAAGAAAGGGTAAGTGAACCTCGTTATAAAGCCGTGCAAGAAATTGCCGGCTTTTTTTTGTGCGGCAACTTTGCCGGGCAGCCGGGTTGGATGACAGGTAATCATCTGCTATTTTAGCATTATAAATTTTTTTGAAACCTAAATGAATGTATATGCCAAAACCAACACCCGGTACTTACCCCACTTATTTCAAGGGATACATCGACCAGGTACAGGAAAACGAATTCCTGCCAGCATTAGAAAGCCAGGCGGCCGCTTTCATGGATATTTTCGGAGCCATTACGGAACAAAAATCCAATAGAGCCTATGCACCCGGCAAGTGGACGATCAAGGAAATGCTGCAACACATGATCGATACCGAAAGAATTTTCGCCTATCGTGCGCTGTGCCTGGCGAGGAGCGAAAAACAAAATCTGCCGGGATTTGACGAGAATGACTACGCAAACAATGCCCACACGGCTGAAAGATCCTGGCAAAGCCTGTTGGAGGAATTCAAACAGGTTCGGGAATCCACGATCGGGTTATTCAAAAGTTTTTCTCCATCTGTAATGAATAACAGCGGGCTCACCAATAACAATCCCACCACCGTGATCAGCATGGGCTTCATCACTGCGGGACATTATGCCCATCATATAAAAATTCTTGCAGAACGATACCTCGCAGCAGCAGTGTAACAGGAGGATGGTGCAATAAAAAAGCCGCCAGTATCGGATACTGGCGGCTTTTCAAATAATAAACTATCCTGGTTAATTCTTTTTGGGAGCTTCGGTATCAGCGCCGTTGTTCAGCGCAAGGTTATTCTGCCGGATCATATCATTCATCACTTTTACAGTTTCATCTACATAAATATCTCCTTTGATGCGGTTGATGAACAACTTGCTTTTTTCAGCCTTTTCTTTGTCGCTTGCAATTTTAGCCGCATCCTCTTCGGTACTCTTCACTTTTAATTCAACCGGTAATTTGTAGAGGCTGTCAAGTGATTTGTACACCACTTTCAAATCCTTTTGCTGCTCCTGGTATTTTGCAAGGTTCAGCGGGTAAGCCTGGTCGTTCTTTTTATTGATCCATTCCACTTTATTTCTCAATACTGAAAATACTGAGCTTGATTTTACCTGGTCATTAGCGGCAGCAACCACAGCATCTGTGCTGTAAGTGGAAGTCCAGGGTTTGTAATCTGCCTTTGAAATTTCATCCCAGCTCAACGCAGTGTTGTTGTCTTTCTCCCTCGTTTTAGATAACTCATAACGGTCGGGAATGATCACATCGGGCACCACCCCTTTCAACTGCGTGGCACCGCCATTAACACGGTAAAATTTCTGAATGGTAAGTTTGATGGTACCCAGATCTTCCTGTTGCTTGTTACCGAACTGCAGGGCTGATTCCCCGGGGTTCAACGGGATGATACGCTGAACAGTTCCTTTTCCGTAGGTGGAACTGCTGCCGATAATAATGCCGCGTTTGTAATCCTGGATGGCAGCGGCAAAAATTTCTGATGCAGAGGCTGAGTATTCATCCACCATCACAGTCAGCGGACCGGTGTATAAAACTGATTTATCCCTGTCTTTCAACTGCATGGGCTGCTCCTGTTCCCGGGCTTTCACCTGTACAACAGGACCGTCTTCGATAAACAGTCCAACCATTTTCACTACCTCCGGTAAAGATCCTCCACCATTACCTCTCAGGTCCATCACAATCCCCTCCACGTTCTCGGCCTTCAGTTTCTGTATTTCTTTAGCTACATCGTCACTGCACCTTGGTCCGTTCGGATTTTCAAAATCCATATAAAATTCCGGCAGGTAGATATAACCGATCTTGTGTTCACCATTAATGATGGCGCTTTTGGCAAAAGTATCATCCAGCTTTATTTCGTCCCTTTTCAGGGCCACCACTTTAATGCTGCCATCGGGTTTGCGTACGGTAAGTTTCACAATGCTGCCTGCTTCTGAACCCCGGATCAATTTTACAGCATCTGTAACTGCATACCCGGTAACATCTACCGGCTCCTCATTACCCTGTGCAATTTTGATGATCTCATCATTGGCACCCAGTTCGCCGCTTTTCCAGGCCGGCCCCCCTGTTACGAGGCTTGCCACCTTGATCTTGCTTTCTTCTTCCTTTAATTGGGCACCGATACCAAAGAAGCGGCCCGCCATCATTTCGTTGAATCCCCTGCTATCCACCGGCGCAAAATAATTGGTGTGCGGATCCATTTCACCGGTGATGGCATTCACAAATGAACTGAACAGTTCGTCCGTGGTATTGTGATTCTTAAGTGTTGTGAAATAACGGTCGATCTGCTTCCTCACCTGGTCACGGGCCTCTCTTTCCAGCGTACTATCTGGCTTGTAAACAAATTTCCTGATCGACTCGGCAGTAAGACTGTCAGTGTCGGCAGTGATCTTACGGTTCTTGTTTTTCTCGCGATCTTCCAGCATATCAGAATAGCGGCTCAGCACCAGGTATTTCAGGCGTTTGCGCCAGATATCCTTGCGGGCTTCGTTGGTTTTGGGATAGCTGCTGATCTTATCTCCGTCCATTATGATCGATTCATCTTTGTTAAAATCGAAAGGTTTTGACAGGATGGATGTATAAAATTCTGAGGCTTCATTCAGGCGCCTTGAATAAGAGTCACTGATGCTGTAAAATGATTCCAGCGCAGCACCATGAATCTCATCATCAATCTTTGTATTAAAACGCTGGAAACTGTCGATATCGGCCTGTAAAAAAATCGTCTTGTCATCATCCAGGTCCTTCAGAAAACTTTTCAGCACTTCTTTCGAAAATTCATCGTCAATTTTCCGCGGACTATAATGTCCTTCTTCAAGGATCAGCCCTACGTTCCTGAGTACTTTTTCATAACGGGATTTCGGATTGTCGTTATTACTGCCCCTTGAAAATGCAAAAAACACACTTACAATGGTTAACACCAGTAATACCGGGAAAAATTTTTTATTCATAATAATCTGCCTTAGTTGTAGCATGAAGTAAAATTAACGGAAAAAACAGTTGCTTTATTTCAATAACAATGGCTTTGCAACTAATGTTTTCTTAAAAAATGATGAGTGGAAACCGGCCATTCCGGGCATTCGGAGAACGATGGTTATGCCGCATTCGCAAACACCAGGCGATCCAGTTAAAAAAAACGAAATACATGGCATAAAAAAAGGTTCTCCTGTAGAAGAAGAACCTTTCGTGGGGTAATCGAAGGGGCTCGAACCCTCGACCCTCAGAATCACAATCTGATGCTCTAACCAACTGAGCTACGACTACCGTTTTTTTGCAGGGAGCAAAAGTAATGAAAAACAGTTCCCGTTCAAAAATCAGGTTGATTTTTTTTTGAAAAAGATAAGTCCCGTGCCCGGGTGAATGCATTGCCCTGCCATTCACAAACTGCATTTACCGGCATTTCATCGTTCCATAACACTTACTTTTGCAATCCAAAATAATGTACATGCACTGGACCGGTCATCTCGTCA
>CAYVLT010000127.1:0-12169 GCA_964452405.1 uncultured Ferruginibacter sp. | reverse complement strand
GTTTAAAACACCCTCGGGCCGTATTTTGTATGGCGGCGGGGGCATTACACCCGAAGTATTTGTTGCCCTGGACACCAGCACCTACGATACTTCCCTGAACCGCTTATACCTGGCCGGTACCATGGCCGATTTTGCATACCTCTATTACATGCAACATCCAACGCTGTACAGCCAATACAAATCAGTACCCGATTTCATGAATGAATTTACCGTACCCGATGCCGCCTGGCAATCATTTGCCAGCCTCGCTGCCAGGGATTCCGTGCAGGTAAACAGCAGTAAGGAAGCGACAAAGAACCAACTGCTTTTTAAGCTAAAAGCCTTTATCGCCCGCCAGGGATGGCGCAACAACGGCTATTACCAGGTAATGAACAGCCGTGACAATGCAGTAGCAAAGGCGCTTGAGATCATTGGAAAATAATTACCGTTTATTGCAACCCTGCTGCCCGTCAAAAGAAAAATATCCTGCGGGCAGCTTGTTATTTCCAAAAATTGGATAATTTGGTACATTCAAGTAATTTTACCGCCACAGCGTATCTGATGATGCGCTGTTTGTACACCTAAACCTTTTGAAAATAACATTTTTGCCACTGATAACAAGCTATAATGCCCCCTGTTTACCTGCAAAAGGTAATGGCGCTCTGCAGCCAGCGCTTTATTATTCAATCCCGGCGTGCAAGAATCTATTTCTTTTTTCGTTAATACCTAATACTAACCACATCAATTCACTTGTATGAGTAAGAAAATAACGGGTTTCCTGCTGTTTGCCATTGTTATCATTGCCACCAATGCCTGCAACAGCACCAGGCATCTGGTCTATTTTAAAGACCTTGAAAATGTACGTGAAACGGCGCTTTTGTCGAATACGATGGACAATGCTGAACATAAAATTGAAAACAATGAATTGCTGAGCATCCGCATCACCAGTCCCACCACCGAGGAATCGGCTTATAAAATTTTCAACATCAACAACGATTATAAAAGCAGCGCCCCTACTTCCACCGGGTCACGTACAGAATCTACCGGTTACCTGGTGAGCAACGAGGGATATATAGAGATTCCTTTGCTGGGCGCCATCAAGGCCACGGGACTTACCAAAACAGAATTAAAAGATTATATCACTAAAAAGATAACCGACAAAAAACTGCTGATCGACCCGATTGTTGACATCCGTTACCTCAATTTTGAAGTAACTATTCTGGGCGAAGTGGCCCGGCCAACGGTGATCAATGTTCCCACTGAAAAAATATCCCTTATCAAGGCACTCGGTGTTGCCGGCGATATCACTGCCTATGGCCGTCGCGACAATGTGATGCTCATTCGCGAAAGTGAAGGAAAAAAGATCATCACCAGGCTTGATCTCAACTCCAGCACTTTTCTTCAATCTCCTTACTATTACCTGCAACCTAACGATGTGGTGTATGTTGAAACCACCAAAAACAGGGCGGCCAGTGTAGACAGGACGAGATTGATACTGCCGTCAATTTTAAGTACGATATCTGTGGCTGTGCTCGTGATCGACCGGATAACCCGGTAATTAATCCCAACCAATTAAAACGTATGCAACAAAGAGTTAATAAAACAACTGTTCAGAAAGAGGATAACCAGATCAGCCAGATGATGGCAGGCTATATCAGCTACTGGCCCTTGTTTTTAGTGTGCCTGGCCTTGGCCCTGGGCGGTGCTTATTTTTATATCCGCTATGCCATCCCAAAATATGAAGCCAATGCATCCATACTGTTAAACGATGAAAAACGAGGCGTTGACCGTTCCAAAACGGAGCAGGCAATTGACCCGTTGAATACCACCAAGATCATCGAAAATGAAGTGGAAGTATTCCAGTCGCAGGCTTTGCTGGACAGTGTTGCCATAAAACTCCGGTTGTATGCACCCATCAGCCAGGAAGGAAAACTAAGGATACAATCTGCTTACACCACCTGCCCTTTTGCGGTGGAAGCAAAATACCCGAACAAAATAAAGAAAGCTGAAAAACTTCCCATTCGCTTTGACAGTACCAACGGGAAAGTGGTGGTAAACAACAGTTTTAGCGGACCGCTCAATGAATGGCTGCACACTCCCTGGGGAGAACTGATGTTCATTGAGAACCCGCAGTTCAACGGCAATACCACCTCAAAGCCGTTTTTCCTTGATTTAAAAAAAGCCGCCAATGCCGGGAGCAGCCTGCTGGGTGGATTAACACTGGCTTCCAGTAAAACTTCCAGTGTGATCGATCTTACGTTTAAAGATGAAGTGCCTGAAAGAGCCGAAGATATCCTTAACACGCTCATAGAATATTATAACAAGAGTGCCATCGCAGAAAAAAATGCCCTTGTAAAAAACACGCTGGCCTCCATTGAAAACCGCCTGGTGGTGGTATCCAATTCTTTGGATTCCATACAGCGGAAAGAGAAGGAATACAGGGCAAGCCATAAAGCCATCAACCTCAGTTCACAGGGACAACAGTACCAGACAATGGTGGGTTCCAGCGACAACCAGCTGGCCGAAGTACGCACCCAGTTAATGCAACTGAACGACCTTAAAAAAGTGGTAAGTTCCACTGACAACGTAGGCGTATTACCATCTGCCTCCGGCATTGTTGACCAGGGGCTGATTTCGCAGATGCAGGAACTGAACCGTAACCAACTTGAATATGAGCGCCTGAAAAAAACTGTAGGGGAAGGAAACCCGCTCCTGCAGGGCATTCGTGAGCAGATCAACAAGATCAAACCCAATATTGTATCAAATATTGAAACCCAGATCCGTAACCTGCAGCAGCAACAGAACACCTACTCCTCCACCAGTGGCAGGTATAATTCAATGCTGTCGGCCATTCCTGAGCAGGAACGCCAGTTGCTGGAGATCACCCGTGATCAGAATATTCAAAATGGTATTTACCAGTTCCTTTTGCAGAAAAGAGAGGAAAGTGTATTATCGTATACCAGCACCAACCCCGATGCGAAAGTGATCAACTATGCCAAATCGAGCGGTAAGCCGGTGAGCCCGAAAACCAGCATGATCTATATTGCTGCCCTGATGATGGGCCTGGTGCTTCCGGTGATATTCGTGAATGGCCGTGAGATGCTCAATAACAAGATCCTTTACCGGAAAGAGATTGAGGCCCTTACCAGCATCCCGGTAATTGGTGAGATCGTGCACAATAAAACGAAAACCTCGCTGGTGCTGGAACCCGGCAAGCGCAGTTTTATAGCAGAAGAATTCAGGAAAATAAGGGTATCGTTGCTGTTCCTCGGCATCGATTCCTATCATAAAAAAATATTACTTACTTCCAGCATCCCGGGCGAAGGCAAAAGCTTTATTGCAGCCAACCTGGCGGTAAGCCTGGCCATGACGGGTAAAAAAGTGGTACTGGTAGACGCTGACCTGCACAACCCATCACAAGGAAAATTATTTGGTGTAACCACCGAAGAGATTGGTGTGAGTGATTACCTGTTGGGAGAAAAAACCGCAGACGAGATCATCCGTAAGGTGGAAAACCACCAGAACCTCAGCTTTGTGTCGTCCGGTGGCCTGCACCCCACTCCTTCTGAGTTACTGGAGAACGGGCAGATTCAAAAACTGGTTGCAGAACTTGAAAGCAAGTTCGACCTGGTGGTGATCGACACGGCCCCCATAGTGATGGTGACTGATGCCTACCACCTGTCTTCATTGGCAGATGCCACCCTGTTTGTGGTAAGGCATAAGTACACCCCTAAAATGCTGGTAAAACGCATCGACGAAAATAACAAGATCAACTCTCTTAAAAACCCCGCTATCATATTCAATGGTATTAAAACCCGCGGCTTCATGAAAAACAATTACGGCTATGGGTACGACTATGTATATGGAGGCAATCAAAAAATTTCGAAAGGAAAGAAATTAAAAGCCTAACTTAGCGGTTCTGGAAACCACCGTATATTATTTGATCCACACCCTGTAACTAGCTTACCTGTATCCTTTGCAATAATCGCCAATAACCGATCTATTGAAAAACTGCATAGTTTTTTAATCAATAAACCATTCGCAAATGAACAGGAATTGGTATGCAGTTTACACTAAACCACAATGTGAGAAAAAGGTAGCTGCCCTTTTAACGAAGAAGAAAATTGAGAATTTGTGTCCGCTGAACCGTATCAAGCATGCATCTGGAAACAGGCGCAAGATGAGCTATGAGCCGCTGTTTCCGACCTTTGTGTTTGTGTACATAGCGGAAAACGAAATGCACGAGGTGAGGAAAACAAGCGATGTCATCAACTTTGTTTATTGGTTGGGCAAGCCCGCGGTGATCAAAGCCGCAGAGGTGGAAAATGCCGCTCATTTTACCAGCCTTTACTACAATATCAGGCTCGAAAAAACCGCGGTAATTGCAGGCGGCATGATCCGCATTACCAATGAGCCCTCTTTCAACCTCAGCAAAGGAATTGTATCAGCCAATACCAGGCAGATCAGGTTGGCCCTGCCTTCCATCGGTTTTGCCATGATCGCTCAAACAGAAAGAACCAGTGACGATATTTTTCAAATCGACCTCGAAGCTTCGTCCATGCTCAGTTGATGCCGGAACATGACCAGGAACGAAAATCTTCCTTCAAAAATCTTATCACCGTTACAGTAAAATGTAACGGTTTTTTATTGCCGTTTTACCGGCGCAGTTCGTTAAGTTTGTGCCCGGTAAAAATATATTTTTTGGAAAAAGTCTACATATGGGAAATAATTGATTCAAAATAACGTTAGACCTGTGTAAAAAAAGGCCCCTGTACCTCCAAAACATTAAAACAAAGGATGATACGTTACTATAAGAAATTCTACTTTTTAAAAGTGTATGAGCATTGGTTTCAATACCACTATAAACTGGCTGACGTATTTGGATTGAATGTTTACTGGAATGTAAAGCGGCAGGATAAACCATCCGTTACCGGCATCAGGGCCATCTCCCATACCGTGGAGCTGGATCTTACACAGGATGCCGGAGTGATCAGCGCTAATTTTTCAAAACAGATAAGGCAACAGGCAAGGATAGCCGAAACTGAAGGCATCACCTGCTTATTCGATACAAAGGAAAATGCCCGTTTCGTGGATTTTTTCAATGATTTTGCCCGTAAAAAAAATACCGACCTGGTAAGCCTGCGCAGGATGGAGGAATTTGGCGATAACATCATACTCAGTTTTGCCGAGATCAATGGCGAGTTATTGGCGGCCCACAGTTACCTCGTGGACCGCGAGGCTGGTATTGTACGGCACCATCATGCAGCCACCCGCCGTCTGGATGAACAGATCGACCGCAACCTGATTGGCCGGGCCAACAAATACCTTACGGTTAAGAATATCTTTTATTTTAAAGAACAGGGTTTTACCTGCTTTGATTTTGGCGGATATGCCTACAATACCACCGACGAAAGTCTCAAGGGCATCAACAATTATAAATTATTGTTTGGAGGCAAAGTGGTTGAATCAACCAATTATTTCTCCTATGGCTACTGGCTGTTTAAAAAGCTGTCGAAGTTATTGGGAATGCAGGGTAAGGTATAACCCTGTGCCAGCTACCTGGCGGGTGATTGCTTAATTACCTTGCGGCACAAACAATTATGCGGCTCCAGGTTCGTTTATGCTTTTACAATGCGGCTATTCACATCATAGAAAATGCCGCCATCAAACCGGGTGCATGTGACTCAGAGAGGCGAAGCCGTGCGCAGGCCTGAATCAATATTTTTTTGTGCGCTGCCCTTTGCTGAACTTTAGCACGGCATACAATTCATGAAACCGTTTTCCAAGTACATATACTGGGCTATTTTGGTAGGCGTCACCTTTAACATGGTGAAGCTCTATTTCGGCCAGAATGATATGGCCACCGCCGAGGAAGGCGTTTTTCCCTGGTATTTCAGGATCGATTTCCTGGGCGATGTGCTGATGTGCTTTGCATCCGTTCTGTCTTTCTTTTCTTACAAACAATATTTTCCGTCTTATGTAAAATGGTGCTACATCACCATGGTGGTGATGGTAACCTTTGTGTCGCTCGAATCGCTGGGCCAGACCATGAGTACGCCCACTTTCTTTTTCAGCATAAAGGGCATCGGAACGTATATCAACATCGGCATTCTTTTCTTTGCTGCAGATACCAGGTACTTTCCCAAAGTGCTTGATTTTTTTTACTATCTCTGCTTTGCCATCATTGTTGCCAGCCTCATCAATATCGGCAAGGCAGGCATTGGCGCCAGCCGGCGGGAATTTTTAACCTACCTCCGCGACTACTCGGTTTTTTTAATGTGGGTGTTCCCTTTCTTCTTTTTGCAGGATGAACCCAACAAAAAGAAGAACCTGGTGAATATAGCCGCCTTCCTGCTGATATTCGTGATTGTGCTGAGTACGGGTTCACGCTCCTACCTCATTTTATACCTGCTGTACGTGGTGATAAAATTCAGGGCGCAACTGCAAACAAAAAACGGCATCATCCTTATCATGGCCATGGTGGTGTTGGTGGCCGTAGGATACTTTATCCTCATCAACAGCAGCCTGAGTGGTACAGTGGAAAGCGCTGTGGGCAATCTCAATGAGCGTTCCGGCGAAGATACCCGCAGCGACCAGATCATGGACTTCCTGTCGCAGTACGATATGGATTACCTGGTGCAGGGCGTAGGCCCTGTGAAAAACTGGTTCTGGCATGGTATCAACGCACCCTATGGTTTTTTGGATAACCAGTTTTTACTGATCGCCTGGTGGGCAGGTTTACCAACCATACTCGCCTATGTTTTTTTATTGGTGAGATCGCTTTTTATCGAGACAGAAATTTTACAGTTTGAAAATATCAAGGGCCTTAAAACGATCATTTTTTTCTGGATCGCTGCCTGCCTCGGCATGGCTATCTACTGCACCTTGTGCTCAGAACATTATTATTATTTCCTGAGTTTGCTGATAGGCCTCAATGCCTGCCGGTACACCCAGATCATTGAACCGGAAACCGAACCTGATGAGGAATATGAAGATTATGAATTTGCTGGATAAGCACAGCTCAAAAATTCTTTTTGCCGCCACCATCGGTGCGCTGGGATTGAGCTTTTTTGGCAGTGTACTCAACTCCCGCCTGTTGCTGGACAAATCGTTCGGTGATTGGAAATACCTGCAGAGTTTTGTGGTGTTGGTAAGCTACCTGGTAAATTTCGGTTTGTATTCTTCGGGAGGCCGCCTCATTGCCGCCACTGATAATTTTATCAAGATCAGGACCTACAAGGGATACCTTATCTATTTTGCATTGGCGGGTTTATCCGTGATCATTGTTTCCATCCTGGTAATCGGGCTTTTCATCCCGTCATTACTGAACAAAGACCTGTTTCACCTGGCACTGCTCATGCTGCCGCTCTTCATCATTCACCCGCTCGGCTTTTATTTTGAGTCGGTGTACCAGGGCGAAAAAAAATTACTGAAACTGGCGGTGTACCGCTTTGTGCCACCCTTTATCTACCTGGTACTTTTATACGCTTTCCAATCCTTATCCCACGGAAGTATTTTTTACAATGCCATCCTGTATTATGGCAGTTCGTTCGTGGTGTGTATGTTACTGGTATGGAACGACAGGCCGGTGTTTAAACGGGGCACCAGTGAGTGGCTCGATCTTAAGATGCAACACAAAACCTTTGGCATCCAGTTATACTGGGGTGGCTTATGGGGTGTGGGTGTTATCTACCTTTTGCCAATACTTGTGGGTTTTTTCAATCCCGATCATAAAGATGTGGGTCATTACAGCCTGGCGCTCAGCTTCATCATGCCACTATCCATTTTGCCGAGTATTGTAGGCACGGCCAATTTTAAAAAATACATAACGCTGCCGACTATCCCCAAAAACAATTTTATTAAAGTGGTGCTGGCCTCGGTGGCGCTGCAGGTAATCCTGATACTGGGCGTTGACCAGATCATCCGGTTTTTCCTGAAGCCCGAATACATGGAAGTGAGCAGCCTCATTAAGATTGGTTCCTTTGGTGCGTTGATGCACGGCTTCGGGGATTTTGTAAATAAATTTTTATTGGCCAAGGGCGAGTCGAAGTACATGAAGAAGGTATCCATCGCCGTAGGGCTGGTACAACTGATATCTTCAGTGATCCTCATCCGGTTGTTTTCTTCCACGGGAGGTATCATTGCAAAATCATTGGGATCACTGGTCTTCTTCCTGGCACTGTTCATCTTTTATTACCGGAACTACGTAATCCGGAAATCAGAAGGTGTTAAAATTGTTATACATGAAGATGAGGCAGCCAGCACAGGCGGCGTATCCGCGGAATAACCTCCCGGTAAAGGATACACGCAAATACCCGGCAGTCCGTTCACTGTTTCTATCTACAAAAAATAGCTTTCATCCATGGCAGACATACAGGGAAAAATAATGATGCGCTTAAGAGGCTGGCGGCTTTCAGCCCTTGAAGCCTGCTCAGGATTCTGGATGAAAACCATGCTCAGTGCCAAAAAGATCAGGTATGGCAAAGGCGTTCGCTTCTGGAGTTCGCTGTATGCCGTGCGGTATCCCGGCTCATCTATCTCCATTGGTGATCACTGTGCTTTCCGCAGCGATGGCAATTCAAATATGATCGGCCTCAACCGCAAATGTATGCTGTCAACCCACAGTGCACAGGCAGTGATCTCCATCGGCAATCACTGCGGCTTCAGCGGTACGGTGATCGGCGCCAAAGAAAAGATCAGTATCGGCAACGACGTGATGTGCGGCGCCAATACCCTCATTACCGATTTTGACTGGCATGGCATCCTGCCGCATGAAAGAAAAACATCATCGGGAGATTCACAACCCATCCACATTGGCAACAATGTTTTCATCGGTTATGGCAGCATTGTACTCAAAGGTGTCACCATCGGCGAAAACAGCGTGATCGGTGCCAACAGTGTGGTTACAAGAGATATTCCTGCCAACGTGATCGCTGGCGGCAACCCCTGCAAAGTGATCAAACCCCTAACGGCTTAATACAGTTTTATGAACCTTGTTTTTTTATCGGAGGGCTCTTACCCTGATATCCATGCTGCAGCCATCCGGCAATCGGTACTGGCGAAAGGACTGGTGGAACTGGGCCATTCGGTGCGGTTTATCGTGCTAAACCCACAGGAGCATTGGGAAGGGAAGACAACTTTCGACTACCATGGCGTACAGTTTGAAGAATTCAACAGTTACCGTGGTGGCAATAAAATACTGAAACATTACCGCTACCTGCAGGCTGTGATGAAAACGAAAAAGACCTTGCGCCAACTGGCCGGGGCAAAAAAAATTGATGCCCTTGTAGTGTTTTCGATGTTATCCATCCATACCATCCCGATGGATTACCTCATTAAGCAAGCTACGGAATACGGCATCAAAGTGTTTCATGAAAGAACCGAACTGCCTTATGTGTTCGACATGAACAAAAAAATGCTGGATATATACCTGCACCGGATGTTACCAAGGTTCAGCGGAATTTTCGTGATCAGTAATAAACTGATTGAATACATCGGCCAGTTCAACCCCGCGGTGAAAAAACTCGTAACGGTGGTTGACCTTGATTTTTTTAATACTGCTGTCTCCAGTCCCTACCCCTTTCCATACGTCGGGTATTGTGGTACCATCGGGGGTAATAAAGACGGGGTGCCCATTTTAGTGGAGGCCTTTGCAAAGATCGCTCCCCGTTTCCCGCAATTGAAGCTGGTACTGGTGGGCAATAACAGCAATACGGCAGCCATCAGGGAAACACTCGATGCCATTGAGCAACACCGGTTGCAGGAGCGGGTGGTATTTGCGGGGCTGGTTGAACGGGAGATGATGCCGGTGATTTTATGCAACGCGGAAATACTGGTGGTGGCAAAACCCAACAATGAATTGAATTCAGGCAATTTCCCGATCAAGATCGGTGAATACCTGGCTACCGGGGTACCCGTAGTAGTTACCAGTGTGGGTGAAATACCTGTTTTTGTGAAAGACGGAGAAACAGGTTTTCTTTCAGCACCCGACAGCCCGGATGCTTTTGCCGCTAAAATGGAGGAAGCGCTTGCCGACCCGCAAAGATCCAAAGCCATCGGGCAGGCAGGCAAGGCTGTTGCCGTAAGTCTTTTTGATTACAAGATACAGGCCGGCATCATGGCCGCTTACATAGCAGAAAAATCGGCCTGATACCTCCCGTCGCCGCAGGCGAACAAAACTCTGAACATGAAATTAGCCATACACCCCAACGAAAACGGATTCAGCGACAGGTGGATCACCTATTGCAAAGAAAAGGGGATCGATTATAAGATCGTATCCTGCTACGATTCCGATATACTCACCCAATTGCAGGATTGTGATGCATTGATGTGGAACTGGAACCAGAATGATTTCAGGGCAGCACTGATGGCCAGGCAGCTTACCTATTCCCTTGAGTTGACCGGCAAAAAAATGTTCCCGAATTTTAAAAGCAGTTGGCATCATGATGACAAAGTTGGCCAGAAATACCTGCTGGAAGCCATCGGGGCTCCCTTGGTGAACACCCATGTTTTTTATGTGAAAGAGCAGGCGGAAAAATGGCTCGACAGCACCAGTTTTCCGAAAGTGTGGAAGCTGAGAGGCGGCGCAGGCTCTATCAATGTGAAGCTGGTGCGCTCCCGTTCGGAAGCACAACAATTCGTGAACAGGGCATTTGGCAAAGGTTTCCGTCAAATTGATAACTGGGGCAGGTTAAAGGATAAATTCTGGGTATTGAAAAGAGATAGAAACCTGGCCGCGGTAAAAGGAATTTTCAAAGGCATTGCAAGAATATTCATTCCCACCGAGCTCGCCAGGTTTTCCCAACGGGAAAAAGGGTATGTGTACTTCCAGGATTTCGCACCGGGAAATGATCACGACACCCGGCTGGTGGTGGTGGGCAACCGTTGTGTGGGCGTACGGAGGTATGTACGGCAAAATGATTTCAGGGCTTCGGGCAGTGGCATCAAAGCCTACGATCCGGAATTGTTTGACAAGCGCTGTATCAAAATTGCTTTTGACATTGCCCGGCAACTCGGCACCCAATCGCTGGCTTTTGATTTTATATGGAATGGCGATGAACCGAAGATCGTTGAGATCAGCTATACTTATATCATCGGCCCGTTTTACGACGACTGCCCGGGTTACTGGGACAACAACCTGCAATGGCACCCGGATAAAGTAAACCTGCAGTACTATCAAATGGAAGACTTTATCAAATCACTTCCGGATAATAAATAAACCAAAGGGTATCGCAGTTTGGCTTAACAATTGCTTAGGAAAAATATCCAGCTAACAAGCCCTCAATCAGTTACCCCTGCAAAGCTAAAAGACTTACAATGATTGCACCATCACAATCAGGCATTGTTACCAACGAACCTGTAACCACAAAAAAAAGTCAACGAATGACCATTCTTTTTGTCGCGGATAATATTGGCGGAGGAGGTAAGGAACGGAGGATGCTGGAGCTGATAAAATCGCTGAGCAAAGATCCTGCCTATAAAATCATCCTGGTTTCCATTTCGGATATGGGTGTGGGTTATGATTACATGTACGACTTCCCGATCACCATCATAGAAAGCGACAGGCAATATAAATACACCACCCGCCCCTACTTCATCATCAAAGGCGCCATCGAAAAATATAAACCCGACGTTATTCATTCCTGGGGTTCCATGTGCAGTGTGTATTTGCTACCGATGCTGCCTTTCAGAAAATTCAAGTTCATCAATGGTATCATTGCAGACGCCCCGATACAGCTTCCCTGGCATAACAAAAATTACCTCAGGGGCCAGCTCACGTTCAGGTTCTCGGATGTGGTGTTGGCTAATTCGCTGGCGGGCATCAGGTCGTACAATGCACCGGTGAACAAAACCTATTGCATTTACAACGGCATCGACATGAACCGTTTTAAAAATCTTACGGATCCTGCCGAATTAAAAAAAGAACTGGCGATTGAACAGTTCAATTTTGTGGTGGGCATGGTGGGCGCTTTTCACGACCGGAAAGATTTCGAAACCTTTGTAAAAGCCGCCATCAACATCGCCTCAAAACATACGGATGCCTGTTTCCTGCTCATCGGCGAAGGAAAGAACAGGGAATCAATTGAAGCGATGGTACCCGAAAACCTGGCTAATAATATCCGTTTCCTGGGTAGGCGCTCCGATGTGGAAGCATTGAACCAGGTGCTGGATGTGGGCGTATTGTGCACCA
>CAYVLT010000126.1:0-12194 GCA_964452405.1 uncultured Ferruginibacter sp. | reverse complement strand
AGTATTTTTGAGCACGCAGAGAACGGCATCGGGTCGAATATGTGTGTATTCACGCACCTGGAACAAAACATCAAGTTCATTTCCATCAAACTGAAAAATCAATCCAAAAGAACCCGTAAGTTATCAGCTACGGGTTATATTGAATGGGTACTGGGTGATCTGCGTTCAAAATCGATCATGCACATCATTACAGAGACGGATACCGGCAGTGGTGCATTACTTGCCAGCAACAGCTACAACACTGCACTCGATAACAAAGTGGCGTTTTTTGATGCCGACGATTATAACCGCAACTATACCACCGACAGGGCCGAATTCATTGGTAGAAACGGAACCCTTGCAAAACCGGAAGCAATGAAAAAAACAAGGCTGTCGGGACGCACCGGTGCGGCGCTGGATCCCTGCGCTGCTATCCAGGTAGCTGTTGAATTAGCGCCGGGTGAGGAAAAAGAGATTATTTTCAGGTTAGGCGCCGGCCGTGATCGCAATGATGCCATTACCATGGTAAGAAAATTTGAAGGACGTACCGCAGCGCAGGAAGCCTTGCAATCTGTAAAAGATTATTGGAGTAAAGCCCTCACCACCGTTCAGATCAACACACCGGATGAAGGCCTCAATTTCCTCGGCAACGGATGGCTCAATTATCAAACCATCGCCAGCAGAATATGGGCCCGAAGCGGTTTTTACCAATCGGGTGGCGCCTATGGTTTCCGCGATCAATTACAGGATACACTCTCACTGATGCACACCGAACCATCCATTGCCAGGAAACAGGTTTTACTTTGTGCGTCCCGTCAATTTAAAAAAGGCGATGTTCAGCACTGGTGGCATCCGCCGGTTGGCCGTGGCGTACGCACCACCTGCTCCGACGACTACCTATGGTTGCCGTTTGTTACTTCCCGTTATGTTGATCATACCGGTGATGCAGCCATACTGGATGAACAGATACATTTCCTCGAAGGAAGATCTTTGAACACCGGTGAAGAATCATACTATGATCTTCCAATCCGTTCAGATGAATCAGGCAGTTTGTATGAGCACTGCGTGAAAGCGATTCAAAACGGCTTGCAGTTTGGCAGCAACGGCCTGCCGCTGATCGGTTCCGGCGACTGGAATGATGGACTGGATAAGGTGGGAGAACATGGAAAGGGCGAAAGCATCTGGCTGGCATTTTTCCTGTATGATATCCTGGTACGTTTCAGCGACATTGCTGCTGCAAAAACAGATACTGCTTTCGCAGATGAGTGTACAAAACAGGCAGCCAGGTTAAAAAATAATATCCAGCAAAATGCATGGGATGGAGATTGGTTTAAACGGGCTTTTTTTGACGATGGTACGCCGCTGGGCTCAAAAGTAAACGATGAATGCAAGATCGATTCCATTGCACAAAGCTGGGCCGTATTGTCAAATGCAGCCGGTGAAAACAGGGCCATCGCCGCGATGGAATCAGCTTACCGGTACCTGGTGAAAAAAGACCAGGGCATAGTACAATTATTCCATCCCCCTTTTGATAAGTCCACGATGAACCCTGGCTACATCAAAGGATATGTACCCGGTGTGAGGGAAAATGGCGGTCAATATACACATGCGGCGGTTTGGCTCACAATGGCATTTGCCGCATTGGGAGATAAAAAAAGAACCTGGGAATTGTTGAATATGATCAACCCGGTTAACCATGGTAACAGTGCGGCAGAAACAGCGGTATATAAAGTGGAGCCATACGTAATTGCAGCAGATGTGTATGCACAGCCCTTGCACAAGGGTCGTGGCGGATGGACCTGGTACACCGGCTCAGCAGGCTGGATGTATCAATTGATCACTGATTGGTTCATCGGGTTAAAAAGAAAAGGAGATACCTTAAGTTTTAAACCCTGCATCCCGGCAGACTGGCCAACCATAACAATCGATTACCGCTATGGTGACAGCATCTATCACATCACCTATATTCAAAAAGAAGGCAGTGGTGAACTGCAGCTTTTTCTCGACAATGCAGAGCAGTTTGATCACTTTATCCCACTGAGGGACAACGCTGCCAGTTATGAAGTAAAAGTGATTTTCTTTCAGCAGTCGAAACAGCAAAGCACTTCCAAAAGAGTAGTGCAGGCACATTAGCTGGTCCTGCTTCTACATGAAAAATAATTTTATCACCCGGCTAAAGGTTTTAATCATCCTGTAGTACAAATACTACAGCCATTCTGCAAAAAGTTTCGGATGCATATCATTTGGATACTATAGCAGTAAAAACCAGTGTGCTGTTACTTTGCATCAGAAACCGGGAAGAATAAACGGTGACTGGTTGCCCACCGGCAATCGCAGATAATTTCCTTTGAAAGACATTACCAATATCCACATAATTTCTGCTTACCTCTAACCAAAGAAACCACAGTGCTGTACGAAACGCTGAGGTTCAATGTAAGTGGTGAAACACTATCATTGACAACAGCAAACCTTTTGTGATCACCGGCTTTTTGCCGGTGATTTTTTTCTATAGGCCCACCTGTACATTCATCAAACAGCATTCATGTTTTTAGAACATACAAGCTACCTGCTGTAGAACAACAACTACATCATCGCCTGTAACCCTTTACCAGCAAGGATTTAAATGAACAGCTCCTCAAAAGGTTTGCAAGGTTTTAACAATATAAAAGATTGATGCCCGTTTTTAGCACATAACAATCTATAAAAAACCTTAAAATCCATTGAAATGAAAAAAACATTATTTGCACTTGCGATCATTGCCGGTTTTGCTTCCTGCAAAAAATCAACTCCTGCCCCGGTAAACACCTGCGTACCAAGTATCAGTACGATCGCAGGCACTTACAAAATTTCTTCTATCAGTTACAAGGTAGATGCTTCTGCCACACCAACTGATATGTTTGCAGATTTTTCAGACTGCCAGAAAGATGACACCTACCAGTTGAATGCAGACGGTACCGTTGTATTCAGTGATGCCGGTGTATCCTGCAACCTGCCACCGTTACCAGGTTTACCAACCACCTGGACACTCGAAAGTGGCAACACCCGTATACAGATGGCAGATTACAATATGCTCATCGTAAGTTTTGATTGCAACACCCTCGTGGTAAAAGAATCAGACAGCATCGTACCGGGCGACGAAAAAACAACCACTTATGTAAAACAATAACCAGCTAACAGGCTATCAAAAGAGGCAATACCAGGCGCCCGCCAGGTGTTGCCTTTTTGTTTACATTTGGTTTGATTGATCTGCTGTTACACATGAATACTCCGAATGCTTCTCTACGGGTAAAAACAGTCCTGCAATTGTATGAACTACTGTTGCCGGAAGAGCGCATCATCACGGACGTACTGCGGCAGCTCATCGCAGAAAATCTTCCCCCTCATTGCAAAGAAAAAATATCTTACAACGTGCCCTTTTTTTATGGAAATAAGGGTATTTGTATTGTGTGGCCTGCCAGCATTCCGCGTGGGGGTATCAGTGAAGGAGTTTTGCTCGGCTTCTGGTATGGTAACCGGCTGCAGGATGTTGACGGGTACCTGCAACATGGCACCAATAAGCAGATCTATTACCGGGTATTTAAACAGGCTGAAGAAATTAATGATACAGCCATCCTGAAACTGCTGCAGGAAGCAGTGGTACTTGATGATTCATGGGCATCAAAAAAAAACCGGGCAAAGCCCGGTTCTATAAAAAGGGTTAGTTAAGCAGGCCGGTTTTTATTTCAGGGTTCTCAGGTAGTTTACCACTGCCCAGATATCATTGGCTTCCGGAATTTTCTTTTTATAAGAAGGCATGTCTTTTCTTCCTTCAAATGTTTTATAAAAAAGTGCTCCATCCGTTTGTGCAGCGAGGTCTTTCGTGAAATCGCCACATTCTGTATCGAGCTGTGAAGCTTTTGGACCATCACCTTTACCTTTTGTTCCGTGGCAGGATTTGCAGTGTTGATTGTACAGTGTTTTACCGGTGGCAACGGAAGCTGCATCTCCCTTGAGCGGGTTCACTTTGTTTTTGTAGGCATCGGGAACAGGCCATGGCTCATTCGATGCTTTTTTGGGCGCAAAGGCCACCAGCGATATCGCAAAAATGGCTGCGAAAAATACAGATACTTTCTTTTTCATTTTGTTGTGGGTTTTTATTTTAGATTACTAATTTACAATAGTTGTGAAAGTATGTCAAGTCAGGCAGTGGCAGGTTCTTCCTTACGCAGCCTGAACAACTGGAATACGATTACGATGTAGTGGCCCCATACCACTGCCATCAGCACAATGAAGGTGATGAGCATCCACAGCGGGGGATGCGAACTCCAGAGCGCACGCGGCTGGTTTACAATTTTATCTGATACGGGCACACCCCATTTCTGCGTGGTGGCTGATTCGAGGTTACCAAAGTTTTCATTTTCTTCCACCTTTGCCAGCAGTACGATATTACCCTGGTCGTCGCCGGGAAGATTACCGGGTACTTCCACTGATACTTCACCGTTTTCATCGGTAGTGCCCTCACCTATTTTCAAAGGAAAAAAACTGCGTTGCACGTAAATGCCGATCGTAACATCTTTGATAGCAGGATCATTTTCAGTGCCCGGGGCAACAAGCTTGGCAGTGAGGTTATAAGTGGAATCTGCTTTACTGGCAGTAAGGGCAATCATTGCTTTTTTGATGGTGGCTTCTTCTTCCGCGGCTTCCATCTGTTTATTGCCGGCAAACACGGCTTTAAAATGCAGGCTTCCATCTTTTGCGGGTACAAGTACGCTGTTCTTAACATGTAAAACGGCTTTACCCCTTTCATCTGTGATCACAAAACCCAGCTTGTTCTCTGCTGTATCCAACACCTGCACAAAACTTACTTTGAGCAAACGCAGATCGGTGAAGTTACCGTTGATCTTGGCTTTGAGTGTGGCTTTGAGGTCTACGTCACTGTCCTGTTTCTGCACTGTAACAAATTCAAGAGAAGGAGATATCAGCTCTTCTTCTTTGGCGCTGCTGTCTTTAGCGGCGGTGCTGTCTGTTTGAGCGGCTGCATAACCGGGGATGAGCAGCAGCAACAACAACAGGCGGCCGATCGTAACATATATAGATGCGGTGATTCTGTTTTTCATAAAATATTTTTTAAGCATTTTGAATTTGTTCTTTCACGGGCGCTGCTGTATCGTGCTGGTGATGGGAGAGCGTGTGAGGAAAATGATATTCATCCAAACCGGACAATGGAACCACCGTTACAAATTTTGACATGATGGTAAAGAACAGCAGGAAGGTGGCGATACCGGCAAAGGTTAATGCCCACTCTGGCCAGGTGGCGGAATATTTTACAAATTCTATCCGGGTATCCTGCATCGGTAGTGCAGGTGTTTCGAGGGTTGGTACAATGATGAGGTAACGTTTCACCCATAAAGCAATCACCATAAAGAATGCTGAAATAGTGATCCAGCCCGGCTTGCGGGTTGCAGGAAGCGACACGATAAGAATAGGGATCACAATACCGGCAAGGTTAGCGAACAACGACCAACCGCCATATTCTTTCATGTTGAATAATTTGTTGATCACTTCGCTGTCCCATTTTGCAGAGCCAAACCAGTCGGTGAAATATTCTGAAAACGTGAAGTAACCATACCCGGCGCCGAGTACCAGCATGCCATAACCGAGATAACTGAAATGCTTATCCGTAAAATATTTATCGAGGTGATACATTTTGCGATATACCCACATGGCCACAACCAATACGCCGAGACCGGAGTACAGGGCACCGAGTACAAAATAAGGACCGAAGATGGTGCTGTGCCACCCGGGCCTCAACGTCATTCCGAAAATCCAGGAAAGTATAGATGCCACGATGATGGAAAGAGGGATCATGATGATGGCAAGCAGGTTCTGGGAAATAAGGAGGTGCCTTTTTTGGCTGGCAGCGCCCCTGTAACCGATCGCCAGTATTTTATAGAGTTTTTGTTTCCAGGAAGGAATATCAAGTTTGGCATCGCGGTACACAGCGAGGTCTTTGATGAGTGCCATGTACAAAAACAGGATGCTGCCTGCAAAAAACGTTACCACCGCCATCACATCCCATGTCATGGGCGATTGGATTCTCGGGTAAATAAAAAGGTGATGCAGCCTGTCGAACCGGCCCACACACAATAAGATAAAGATGGGGCCTACGATCACGGAGATGAGTGTCATCATCTGTGCCAGCCGTATGATGGGTTTACCCCAGGGCACTTTCAGCAGGTGCAATACACCGCCGATGATGGCACCGGCATAACTGAGCCCGATAAAAAAGATAAAGTTCACGATGAACAATCCCCACACCACGTTATCCCGCATGCCGGTAACAATGTGGCCCTTGGTGATCTGCAGGTATAAGGCATAGGCACCTGCCATAATGAACAACAAAAAAACCACTGACCAGAAAATATTTTTTTTGCCAAACTTTTCAATATTTGACCGCTGGTAGTCGAAGGCTTCCTGTTGGTATGAATTGAGTTCCATAATATATTAAGCTTTTAAATGATCGTATGTTCCTTCTCAGGAATTTTTCTTTTCACTTTCAATCACATCTTTAAACCTTTCCTTCAGTTTATCGGGCAGGTTTTCATACCCGCGTTCAACCGGGAACTGCCTGTCTTTTGGAGGCAGGTAGTACACCCTTGGTTTGGTGCCCAGCTCTTCGAGGAAACGGTAACCGGCACGGTCTTTTATCAATTGGGTAAAACTCACTGTCTCGTCACCGTTAGTAACAGTATCCTCGTTTTCATCACCAAAATAAAATACACCGTTGGGGCAGGCTTCCACGCATGGTGGCAGTAAGCCTTCTCTTGACCTGTCGGGGCAGAAATCACATTTTTCCACGGTACCAATTTTTGCAGGCACGCCTGTTTCGGCATTGTATTCCAGGTTGCGGATATCCACCGGTACTTCCGGTTCATCCCAGTTAAATACACGGGTGGAATAAGGACAGGCGGCCATACAGAACTTACAGCCGATGCAACGATCATTATCGATCAGCACCAGCCCATCCTGCCTTTTAAAGGTGGCGTCTACCGGGCAAACCTTTACGCAAGGCGGGTTATCGCAGTGAAAGCATTGTTTGGGAAACCAGTATGGCGCTCCTTTTTCGCTGTCTTTCATCAGCTTTACGGTAAGCCATTCTTTGTCTTCCGGGCGATAGTGATGTTTTTGACAGGCCGTTACACATTTACGGGCATTTTTACAGCGGCTGAGGTCAACCACCATCACAAATTTTTTCCCGGGAATACCGATCCGTTGTTCATGCTGCGACAACACGCTCATGGTTTCATGATGGTTGAGATAAGCAGCATCTATTTCCACCACTTCACCATCGGGCGACAGCAGCGGAATTTTTTGAGGTATCACTTCTTTTTTTGAGGAACAGGAGCAGGCAAGGCTGCCACAGGCTGCGGTAACAACGGTGGCCAGTGCAGCGGTTTTAAGAAAGTCTCTCCTGCTTTTGTCGTTTATTTCTTCTTCGTGTTTCATTGTTGAAGTTTGATGGGTCAACGATTATTTTCCTTTGAAGGATTATTCATCCATGCATAGATCTCTTTGTTGGTAGACCTGGTTTTTTTAGAAGCAGCTTCCAGTACGGCCCTGTCTACTTCAACCAGTTTTCCATCGGCGGTCAGCATCTTCACCCTGTCTTTGGTTACCGCCTTTTTTTCGGCGGGCGTAAACAGGGACAGAAACCAGCGCCGTGATTTTTCGGGTTGTTTTGTTGGCTTATCCATATCAATAAATGGTTTAAAAATGGGAGGTCAAAATTGATGGTGCAACTTAGACAGGTTGGGGTGACAATTCCATGACAATCATCAACGGGAAACGTGATAAATGTCACAGGGGCATCAATCCATTGTCATAGAATTGTCAGGAGGCCTAAAATATTTTTGAGTTCTCAAATTAAAAATGAGCTCTTTCAAAGAATCAAAAATTCGCTAAGTAAACTAATCTATTATGAAAAAGATTTCAGCAATTCAGGCGGCCACCCTATTCCTGGCTGTTATGTTTGTAAGTGCGTCCCTGTTTCAATGTAAAAAATCAGGGGACCTTATCACAGGCCTCGACAGGTCATTCAAGGGCACTGCAGACACTGCCCTGTATGCATCCTTCTATGAAAGCAATACCATTGCCACCGCAGACGCCACCCCGGACGTAAACGACGTGATCAAATTCAGGGGCGTTCAAACAATTTTACATGAATACTGCGCTACTTCAAATTGTCATGGTGGATCAATCAGTCCAAAATTTGACACCTATGCAGAAGTAATGAAATATGTAAGCGCAGGCAATCCTGAGGGAAGCAAACTCTGGGAATTTATCACTACCAACAATTTTGATAAAGCAATGCCACCGGTTAACTCCAACCACGAGTTAAACGTTACTGACAAAACGCTGATCTATAACTGGATCATCAACGGTGCAAAAGAAAAACCAGACCTGTCTGATTTCAGGCCGGCTGCCATTGCGCTCATCAGCAGCGGATGCGGTTCTGCCAACTGTCATAATGAGGCTACCGCAACTGGTGGATGGGCAAGAAAAGGCCTGATTAATGGTTTAACTTCAGCGGATACAAGCACCTATACTTATATTAACCCATCTACCGGCGCCGGAACCGTGTACTGCCAGTTATCTAATGAAACATTACGCCAGCAGGTATGGGCAGCTTACAAAGACAGCGTTCGGAAATTTTATTCTGACACCACTGCATACGCCAGTTACAGGCCATGGAAAACAATGGCTACTCCAAGATCAGCGCTCAGCACCAGGGGCCCGTTGAACACTTACGATGATATCATGCTCGATATCAGCTATCCAAAAAGTGTAAGAAGCAATTCCAGCGTGGTGTACACCGATCCAAACACCCTCATTACTTATTATGCAAAAGGAAATCCTCTGAATGCAAGCAGTTCTCTCATCTCCAGGATCGACTCCACCCTGTTGCTGGCCAATCCATATACAGGAGTTTTTGCCACCAGTCAACAAGGAGACATGGCTTACGGAGACGGTGGTTTGAAACCAAATGAAATTGCGCTCATCAAAGCCTGGTACTTCGCAGATCCTAATATTCCATCAGTATGGAAATATGGAATCGGTAACGCAGGAATTTTCAAATACAGGAAAACAGGAAACGTCATAAAATAACAACCCAAGTACTCATTCTAAAATTTCAGAAAAATGAAAAAAGTAATAATATTAATGGCTATGATGACTTCAATGCTTACTTATATGCTGTCATCCTGTTATAAAAATAAAGAAGATATTCTTGCACTCCCTAAAGTGTCCTTCCGATCAGACGTAGTGCCAATTATTGTTGCGGGTGGATGCGGATGCCACAACAACGGAAGCGCACAAAGAGCAGTACAATTCTCTCATGCTGATACTATTTTCTATGACGGTATTCTTGGCAGGGTTGGTTTGTTAACTGATTGGGTAAATGGCGGCACACACCCAGGTGGCGGTGCAATCGATTTTAAAGCAAATGAAAAAACCATCATAAAAAGGTGGATCGAAGAAGGTGCTGCAGACGATGGCGGTGGCTGTACCGTAACTGGTGCCATCACTTACACCGCTAACATTGCTCCATTGTATACCACCACCTGTAAAGGTTCCACCTGCCACGGCGGAATTGCCACAGCACTCACTTACAGTGTAATGGTTGACAAAAAAACCACTATTGAAAACATGGTAAACAGCGGCGGAGTTACCGGTCACCCGGGTGGTACCCTCAGCCTGAGCACCTGCACAGTGAATACATTCAAAGAATGGATCAACCAGGGTCAACCACAATAACCATCAACCAGTAACTACACTTAAATGAATGTTTTAAAAATAAAATCAGCGTTTATGAAAAAGATATTTTTGTTATTCGTTTCCTGTTTCGGCATCCTTGCCTTTGCAATGGCCCAGGATACCCCCGCTTCTGAAGAAACCAAAGAAGCCCCCAAACAAAAGTTCACCCGGGCTACTTTTAATTCAACCCGCATCATTAACATGCAAAGCACTGAAATCGTGAGCAAAGGAACCTTGCAGTTTATGATCGGTCACCACTTTAGCTACCTCTGGAATAAAGATGCAACAGCAGGAGAAAACCTGGGACAATTTTTCGGACTTAACTCAGGCGTAGCCCACACGTATCTCTCTTTCGATTACTCTCCTTCCAACTACCTGAACCTCGGTGCTGCAATGGCCGGTGGATCAAAATACGAAGGCTGGGCCAAGATCAAATTACTGCGCCAGCAAACCGGGTTGAAAAACATTCCGGTATCACTGGCCTGGTACTCAGCTGTGAATGTGAACACCGCCAGCAGCAGTGATAAAGTATTTGCAGGTAATAAAGTGTCCTTCATCAGCCAGTTGTTGCTGGCACGCAAGTTCTCTGATAAGATATCACTGCAATTGATGCCAACCTGGATCCACTTCAACATCGTTCCTTACGGAATCAATAACAGCAATGAAGTTTTCTCACTGGGTATTGCCGGCAAATACAAAATGACCAGCTCACTCAACCTTACCGCTGAATACTCCCGCCAGTTGAACATGTACGAAAACCTGATCACCAAAAACGGGTCAATACTCAACTACAATCCCGACCTGCTTTCTGTAGGTATCGAGATCAACAGTGGCAGTCACCTGTTCCAGTTTTACGTAAGCAATACGGTTGACGCATCCAATATCGACCAGTTGGCAAGAAATACCAGTAGCATTAAAGACGGAAACTTCGCCATTGGTTTTACCATCAACCGGAGTTTCTAAACCTCATTTTAAGATCCAATAACCAATTAAAAAAGCAGGCCCTGGGCCTGCTTTTTTGTTGTGTCCATCATACCCTATTGGTTACCGTTATAATATGCACATACCTTGTTCATCAAACATATTTCGCAGGCCGGGTTTTTAGGCCTGCAGATCTCCCTGCCCAGGAACGACATGGCCATACCCGCCTCCCATTGCCTTTGGGGAAGCGCTTCCATCAACTGCTCTTCTATCTTCGGCGCATTGCTGCCGGTAGCTATACCCAGCCTGGGCGCCACTCTCACCACGTGAAGGTCTACAATCACCCCTTCCGGCTTTTCTCCTGCTCCACGCCTGATCACATTGGCTGATTTTCGCCCGATGCCCGGCAATGCAATAAGCTCGTTGAGCGCCACGGGTATATTGCTGTCAGTATTTATTTTTTTTGCCAGTTCACTCAGCCATTTCGATTTGTTCTTCCCATTTCTTACTTTCTTTAATGAACGGGCGATGATGGACAGGCTGGCTTTGCTCAGTGATTTTATTCCCGGAAACTTTTCAAAAAACCCGGGAGCGATGTCGTTGATGTGTTTATCGGAATCCTGCGCTGATAACAACACTACCACGAGCAATTGGTAGCGGTTATGAAATTCAAGCGGGTGCGGTTTGTCTTTATATTTTTTTATAAGCGGCTTGATGGCCTCTGGCCAGTGTACTGTTGCCATAAGATGTGATTTACCCAACAATTTACTTACAACAGGAGAATGGACCAGTAAAAATGTTACAGGTAAAAAATACAATGGCCGGCGGGTAACCTGGATGGCAAAAAAAAGATCCCCGGCAATTGCCGGGGATCCATAGCTTATTATAAACCTTCTTAAGCCGGGATTAATATCCGCCCATTCCGCCCATATCAGGAGCGCCATGTGCATGAGCCGGTTCTTCTTTTGGTTTGTCGGCAATCACTGCTTCAGTGGTTAACAACATACCAGCAATAGAAGCTGCATTTTCCAATGCCACCCTGCTCACCTTGGTAGGATCGATCACACCTGCTTTAAAGAGGTTTTCATACACTTCTGTGCGGGCATTAAAACCAAAATCAGCTTTTCCTTCTTTGATCTTCTGCACCACGATAGAACCGTCGATACCTGCGTTCTCTGTAAGCGTGCGGATCGGGGCTTCCAATGCACGACGAACGATTGACATACCGGTTTGTTCATCGGCAACCTGGCCTTTTACTTTTGGTTCCAGCGCTTCAATGGCACGTACATAAGCCACACCACCACCTGGTACAATTCCTTCTTCCACAGCAGCACGTGTCGCATGCAACGCATCATCCACCCTGTCTTTCTTTTCTTTCATCTCAACTTCAGTGGCAGCACCTACATACAATACTGCTACGCCACCAGCCAGTTTGGCCAGCCTTTCCTGTAATTTTTCTTTATCGTAGTCTGAAGTGGTATTTTCAACCTGGGCTTTGATTT
>CAYVLT010000125.1:0-12215 GCA_964452405.1 uncultured Ferruginibacter sp. | reverse complement strand
CTCATGCGACGACGACGGCGGTTGTCCCGCCCGAATATGCCAACCAGGAAGCGCATAACCTGTACAAAGAAATGCAGGTGGTGTTCCAGGAAAACATACTGGTGGTGATCGTGTACGTACTGGGTGTGATCTCCTTGTGCTGGCACCTGCTGCACGGTTTCCAGAGCGCATTTCAAACCTTTGGTCTCAATCACAAAAAATACACGCCGATCATTAAAACGGCAGGTGTTATATATTCTGTAGTGATCTGCCTGTTGTTTGCGCTGATGCCCATTGCCATTTATATGAACTGGGTGAACTAAGGATACGCTGCACCGTTACTATGGGTACCAACAACCAAAAACCTTTCCTAAAAATTAACCATACAATCAATAACACATGGCTTTAGATTCAAAAATCCCGGGTGGTGAAATGAATGAAAAGTGGGCCGATTACAAAGGGCACGTGAAGCTGGTAAACCCGGCCAATAAACGTAAACTGGAAGTGATCGTGGTAGGTACAGGCCTGGCAGGCGCTTCGGCAGCCGCATCACTGGGTGAAATGGGATACCAGGTAAAAACTTTTTGTTTCCAGGATAGCCCGCGGCGTGCACACAGTATCGCTGCACAGGGTGGTATTAATGCAGCGAAAAATTACCAGAATGATGGAGACTCGGTGTTCCGCCTGTTTTATGATACCGTTAAAGGAGGCGACTATCGTGCCCGCGAGGCCAATGTGCACCGGCTTGCCGAAGTGAGCGCCGCCATCATTGACCAATGTGTGGCACAGGGTGTACCTTTTGCCAGGGAATATGGTGGCCTGCTGAGCAACCGCAGCTTTGGCGGTACGCAGGTGCAAAGAACTTTTTATGCGGCCGGGCAAACGGGGCAGCAATTGTTGCTGGGTGCCTACAGCGCCCTGGAACGGCAGGTGGCCCTGGGTAATGTAACCCAATACAGCCGCCACGAAATGCTGGATGTGGTGATGATTGATGGAAAGGCGAGAGGTATTATTGCAAGAGACCTGGTAACCGGGCAACTGGAACGCCATTTCGGACATGCGGTACTGTTATGTACCGGCGGCTATGGCAACGTGTTTTATTTAAGTACAAACGCCATGGGCAGCAACGTAACGGCGGCCTGGAAAGCACATAAAAAAGGAGCATTTTTTGGTAACCCCTGTTTTACACAAATACATCCTACCTGCATACCGGTGAGCGGTGAGTACCAGAGTAAGCTCACGCTGATGAGTGAAAGTTTGCGCAACGATGGCCGCATCTGGGTACCGAAGCAGAAAAACGATAACCGCAAAGCGGTGGATATACCTGAACAGGAGCGGGATTATTATCTTGAAAGAAGGTATCCTGCCTTTGGTAACCTGGTGCCAAGAGACGTGGCATCGAGGGCGGCCAAAGAAAGATGCGATGAAGGCTACGGCGTAGGCACCACCAAACTGGCGGTGTACCTCGATTTTGCCGATGCTATTAAACGCTACGGAAAAATTGAAGCCGGCAAACAGGGCAACCATGATGCGGATGAAGCTACAGTGATCGCACTGGGAAAAGACGTGGTGAAAGAAAAATACGGCAACCTCTTCGAGATGTATGAAAAGATCACCGGTGAAAACCCGTACGAAATGCCGATGCGTATTTACCCGGCCGTACACTACACCATGGGTGGCCTTTGGGTGGATTACGAATTGCAAACAACGGTAAAGGGATTGTATGCGTTGGGCGAAGCCAATTTCAGCGATCATGGCGCCAACAGGCTCGGTGCTTCTGCCTTGATGCAGGGCCTGGCAGATGGTTATTTTGTTATTCCCTACACCCTCGGCAATTACCTGGCTGATGAAATACGCACCCCCAGCATTCCCACTTCGCATGCGGCTTTTGAAGAAACTGAAAAAGCGGTGAAAGATCGTTTGTCGACCCTGATGAACATCAAAGGTTCACAAAGCGTGGAGAGTTTTCACAAGCGCCTGGGAAAAATTATGTGGAACAAATGTGGCATGGCCCGCAATGAAGCAGGCCTGAAAGAAGCCATTGTGGAGATACAGGCGTTGAAAAAGGAATTTTGGAGCGATGTAAAGATACCCGGTGAGCTGGACAGCATGAACCCTGAACTGGATAAAGCTGGAAGGGTGGCCGACTTTATTGAGCTGGGCGAGTTGATGTGCAGGGATGCCCTGATGAGAAATGAAAGTTGTGGCGGGCATTTCAGGGAGGAAAGTCAGACCGAGGACGGCGAAGCAAAAAGAGACGATGAAAATTTCAGTTTTGTGGCAGCCTGGGAATACAAAGGCGAGAGTGAGTGGGAACTGAACAAAGAACCCCTGACTTTTGAGATTGTAAAACCAACCCAGCGTTCTTACAAATAACCCCATTCCGAATTACTAAATAACCATTACCAATGGAACATTATAAAATGAATTTGACGCTGAAAGTATGGCGCCAGAAAAACAGCAAATCAGCAGGAGCTTTTGAGCAATACTCTGTAAAAGATGTTTCTTCTGAAATGTCGTTTTTAGAAATGATCGATGTGCTGAATGAGCAGTTGATCGCCGAAGGCAAAGACCCGATCGCTTTTGACCATGATTGCCGCGAAGGTATTTGCGGCGCCTGCAGCATGCACATTAACGGTGAAGCGCACGGCCCCTGGAGCAATAACACCACCTGCCAGTTGCACATGCGTGCTTTTAAAGATGGCGACACCATTGTGGTGGAACCCTGGCGCAGCAAGGCTTTCCCGGTATTGAAGGACCTGGTGGTTGACCGCAGTGCCTTCGACAGGATCATACAGGCCGGTGGTTATATTTCAGTGAATACCGGTAATGCCGTTGATGCCAATGCGCTGCCAATTGAAAAGAAAAAGGCCGATGAAGCTTTTGCGGCAGCCGCCTGTATTGGTTGCGGCGCCTGCGTGGCCACCTGCGTAAACGGCAGCGCCATGTTGTTTGTAAGTGCGAAAGTATCGCAACTGGCCCTGTTGCCACAGGGAGATCCTGAAAGAAAAACAAGGGTATTGAACATGGTGGCACAGATGGACAAGGAAGGATTTGGCAATTGCACCAACACCTATGCCTGCGAGGCAGAATGCCCCAAGGGTATTTCGGTAGCCAATATTGCAAGATTGAACCGCGAATATTTATCTGCCTCCCTTTCTTCGGAAGAATAAAAGGGCATACCAAAACCAACTTTACAGGAACCTTCCTTTCGGGGAAGGTTTTTTGTTTGCAGCAAAGCGCCTGCAAAAAGGGTCTAACACAATAAATGTTACCTTTATCCATTGTATTTACAAACCCCTCCATTGAAATTGACAAGGATATTGCTCGTGCTGATCAGCGTATGTGTTGTGCAGGTATCCCTGGCCCAGGATCCGGTGGCGGCCCTAAGTAATCTCCGGTATAAAACCATCAGCACCCACCCCGATACCCTGCAACTCGACAGCCTCAGTATTTTTCCCAACAGCTTTTCCATCACCAATATTCCTGCCGCCCAATATAAAATTGACGAAGTGAATGCCCGGCTGGTTTGGCTGCAGAAGCCGTATGGCGATAGTGTCCGCTGCCGGTACCGGGTATTTCCTTACCGGCTCAATGCGGTAACGCAGCATTTGAGTTATGACAGCATCAAAAATAATTTCCTGCTCGAAAAAGCTTTTAAATACCGGCCTGCCGGCAAACAGGCCAATACCATTTTTGATTTCGGCGATCTTACTTACAATGGAAGTTTTGGAAGAGGTATCTCGTTTGGAAACAGCCAGGATGCGGTACTCAACAGCAGTATGAACCTGCAGTTGAACGGCTTTATCGGCGACAGCCTGGAACTGACGGCCGCGGTAACGGACAACAATATCCCGATACAGCCCGATGGAAATACGCAGGATCTCCGCGACTTTGACCGCATTTTTTTGCAGGTGAAGAAAAAAAACTGGCAGGTGAGTTTTGGCGACATCGACATCAGGCAGAGTAAAAATTATTTCCTCAATTTTTACAAGCGCCTGCAGGGAGCCAGCTTCAGCATTGACAATGCCATTTCGAAAAATGTAAGCAATTCCCTGTTGCTGAGCGGATCGGTTGCGAAAGGAAAATTCAACCGGAACTACCTTACACCCATTGAAGGCAACCAGGGACCCTACCGGTTGCAGGGCGCCAACAATGAACTGTTTTTTACCATACTGGCGGGTACAGAAAAAGTGTTTATGGATGGCGAACTGCTGCAGCGGGGAGAAGACCAGGACTATGTGATCAACTACAACACGGCTGAACTAACGTTTACGCCAAAACGAATGGTGACGAAGGATAAAAGGATACAGGTGGAATTTGAGTATGCCGACAGGAACTACCTGAACAGCAATATTTATGTGAATGACGAAGTAACCATCAACAAAAAACTGCAACTGAGCATTGGAGTATTCAGTAACCAGGATGCTAAAAGCTCCAGCATTAACCAGAGCCTGGATGCAGACCAGAAGCAGTTTTTAGCCGGTGTCGGCGATGGCATTGACACCGCATTTTACCATGGAGATGTGGTGGATACCTTTGCCACCGGCAAAATTTTATACCGCAAAGCCGATACCCTGTACAACAACAGGCACGATACTATTTTCGTGTACGATACCTCGAATGTGAATATACTGTATGCGGTTGCCTTCTCTTGCCTCGGCCCCGGCAAGGGCGACTATATCCAGTTGCAGAATGGCACCAACGGCAGGGTGTTTAAATGGGTGCAGCCCGATGCGGCCAACAATAAGCAGGGCGACTGGCAGCCCGTGATATTGCTGGTGTCGCCTAAAAAACTGCAGGTGGCCACGGTGGCCGCCATGTATGCTTTTAACGCCGGCACCAAACTGAAGGCCGAGTTTGCAATGAGCAAATACGACATCAATTTGTTTTCGTCGAAGGATAAGGGGAACGACAATGGGGCCGCCACCAAAATACAGTTCAGCAAGGAGGGCATGCCTGTAAAAGTCTTACAAAAAACACTGTTGCTGCAGGCAGATGCCGGCGTGGAGTATGTACAGAAAACCTTTAAGCCATTGGAGCGGTTGAGAGATGTGGAGTTTAACCGTGACTGGAGCCTTCCTTTCGTAACAACAGCGGCTGATGAACGCCTGCTGAACGCGGGCCTTGAGTTGCACGATAAGGCAGGAAGCAAACTACGGTACGAACTGGTGAATTATAACCGCAGCGATAGTTTTAACGGATACCGCCATCAACTGAACCTGGTGCTTGACAGCAAGGGTTGGAGGCTGAATTCGGCAATGAGCCTGAGTGACATCAATGCCCGTGATGTCAGGGGCACTTATCTTCGTCCATCGGTTGACGTTAGTAAGCGGCTCACCGGCTTAAAAAATATGATGGTGGGCGCCAGTTACCAGGGTGAACGAAATGAGCAACTGAATAAAGTGTACGATACCCTAACGCCTTATAGTTTTGCCTTTACCACCTGGCAGGCCTACATTAAATCAGACAACAACCGGCCCAACAAATGGGGCATCAGTTATTTTACCCGCAGCGATTTTTACCCCGTGGCCAAAAAGCTGCAACAGGCCGACCGCAGCTATAACACCAGTTTTTTTACCGAATTGCTGAAAAGTGAAAAAGAACAACTGAAGCTGAATATCACCTATCGGAAACTGCAGATCATTAACCCGGCGCTTACCACGCAAAAAGCGGATGAAAGCCTGTTGGGCAGGGCCGAATATTATGTGAATGAATTCAAAGGATTTTTAACCGGCAATATATTATACGAAGTGGGGGCCGGGCAGGAGCAGAAAAGAGAATACAGTTTTGTAGAAGTGCCGGCCGGGCAGGGCGAATATACCTGGATTGATTATAACAACAACGGCATAGCGGAGCTGAACGAGTTTGAGCTGGCCCTGTTCCAGGATCAAAGAAAATACATACGGGTGTTTACCCCCACCAACGAGTACGTGAAGGCAAACTATGTACAGTTCAACTACAGCATTGACCTTACGCCACGTATGATCATCAAAATGGCTGAGGCACATGGCTTGAAAAAAGTATTGGCGAGGGTTAGCACTTCCTCCTCGCTGCAGATCAATAAAAAAACGGTGGCTGCCGGTAATTTTGAATTCAACCCGTTTACCAAAGCACTGGATGAATCATCGTTGCTGACGCTGAGTTCATTTTTGTCGAATACTTTTTTCTTTAACCGGGTAAACCCGAAGTGGGGGATAGATGTGACGCATATCCTGAACAGCAATAAATCGCTGCTTACCTACGGCGTGGAAAGCAGGCGGCAAAGCAACCTCTCCACCAGGTTGCGGTGGAACATCAGCCGCAAGATCAGCACCAATGTACAGGTACGGTCAGGCGTAAACAGTTTGACCACGCCCAAATTCGGCAACCGTAATTACGAGATCAAACAACAGGGAGTGGAACCTTCGGTAAGTTATATCAGCGGTACAAAATTCAGGGTAACCCTGGGCTACAGTTACAACGATAAAAAAAATGCCAGCGGCTTTGCAGAGCAAACCACCAGCAACGTGTTTAATTCAGAAGTAAAATACAATGTGTTGTCGAGCAGCACCATCAACGCGAAATTTTCTTTGAACCAGATCAGCTTCCGGTCGGAGAGTGGAGGTTCGCCCAACTCAACCGTAGGATATGTATTGCTGGAAGGATTGCTGCCGGGAAAAAATTATTTGTGGAACCTGGATTTCACCAAGCGGCTGGCGGGCAATATTGAAGTGAGTATTCAATATGAAGGACGCAAACCCGGTGAGGCCAGGACGGTGCATGTGGGGCGGGCGAGTGTGCGGGCCCTGTTTTAACTTCAATACCTGCGGGGTTATGTACACAGTAAGAGCTGACAGTACCCGTGCGGTATGAATGTGTACGCCCGATAGGAGCGGATACCCCGGTGAGGCCCTGTGAATGGCATGTGCCGGCGTAGCAGCGGATAGCGGGACGGGTGCCGATTGAAACGGACACCACACGTACAAAAAAAATGTGCCTGCAGGTGGTAAAAAAAAAGGCCAGGTGATAAAATTTGCTTACCTATACACACTTAAAATTGCGACATGAAAAGTTTTTCGATTACTGCGATCAGCGAACAGGTACAGGGCGTATTGGAGGGCAATACGAGCCTGCAGATTACGGGGCCCGAAGATATTGCGAAGGCGGGTGATACCCAGGTGACATTTGTGGGGAGTAAAAAATTTGTGAAAGCCTGGGAAGAATCGAAGGCCGGCGCTGCGATTGTAAATGAAGACATATCGCTCAGCGTTCCTGCAGGGAAGGCCATTATAAAAGTGAAGAACGCGGATATTGCCATGGCGCAGGTGCTGGAAATGTTTTTGCCGGCGCCTGTTTTGTTTGAAACAGCTATTCATGCCACGGCAGTGATACATGCCAGTGCCGTGATTGGAGAAGGTTGCCGCATTGGTGCCGGCGTTTACATAGGCAAAGCTGTAACAATTGGTGCTAACAGTACCGTGTACCCCAACGTAACCATTTTTGATGATGTGCGTATTGGCAGTAATACGGAGATATGGTCGGGTACCGTGATCAGGGAGCGTTGCGTGATTGGAAATTATTGCCTGCTGCATGCGAATGTGAGCATTGGGGCAGACGGATTCGGTTTCAGGCCGGCACCGGATGGCCGGGGGCTGGTGAAGATTCCTCATATTGGCAACGTGGTGATTGGCAATGGTGTGGAGATTGGCGCCAACAGCACGGTTGACAGGGGTAAATTCAGCGCCACTATTATTGGCGATGGTTGTAAGATAGATAACCTGATACAGATAGGACATAACAGTAAGATGGGACGTAGTTGTATTATGGCCGGCGCCAGCGGTTTGGCAGGATCGGTTACACTCGGTGATGGTGTGGTGATTGGGGGCGGCGCTAAAATATCTGACCATGTTACCTTGGGCAACGGTGTATCGGTAGGCGGCAACTCAGGCGTGATCAACGATTGGCCCGATGGCTCGAAAGTGCTGGGCTACCCCGCAGTGGAAGCCAGGGACGCCCTGAAGCAATGGGTGTTGCTGAAAAAATTAACCCGCGAATCAAAATAAGTTACTGCAACCAGTGCATGGATCAATGGATCCAGTTAAACTGGTATTCGAGCGGCGCTTTGATACCCGACCTGTCAGACACCCGGCGAAACCTGGCCGGCAGTGCCATCAGGTAATCTCTTGCTTTTTCTGCTTTGCTGTTGAGGCCGGTGATACCGGCGATGTTCCAGTCGATGATGAGTGATTCGAGAATATCGGTATAGTCTGAGGAAGTATATACACCCAGGCGTTGTGCCGCATCGCTGAAATGCGAAAAGGCGGCGCCGATTTTTTCTCCCTGCTGGCGAAGGAAGTGTGCCGGCATCACGATCTTTTTACGCATCATATCTTCAAAGGCCAGCATCATTTCACTGGGATCCACTTCAAAGATGTTGCTGATAAAACTTTTATAAGCCTTGGCATGCCGCATTTCGTCGGAAGCGATCATCCCACAGATTTTTGATAACTGACCGTTACCATAATTTTTGGCAAGGGTGGCCGTGCGCCGGTGCGAAATATTGGTAGCCAGTTCCTGGAAGGAAGTGTACACGAAATTGCGGTAAGGATCTTTGGCTGCGCCATTATCCACCCCGTCTGCAATAAGGTATTGGGTGCTGATCTCCATCTGGCGCATGTTTACACGGCCGGAGAGGTACACATATTTGTTCAGCAGGTCACCATGCCGGTTCTCTTCGGCGGTCCACAAACGAACCCATTTGCTCCATCCCTCGCGGTTGTTGTGCTCCACGCCTTCCATTGCCATTAACCAGCTTTCGTAACTGGGCAGGGCTTCTTCTGTAATGATGTCACCAATGAGCACCACGATATAATCATAGGGAAGCTCCCTGCATTCTTTCTGCAATTCTTTAATATCGGCTGTAAACGTTTCGCTGGTGCTTTCAGGCAGCAGGTCGGCAGGTTGCCAGTTATCGTCGATGCCTTTGAGGTAGGTCTCCACGATGCTGTCCATATTTTTTTCGAGGTGGCGCATTACTTCCACTCTTGAAGGATCGAGTAATATTGGTTTGTTGTTGTTCATTCGATGTATGATGATCTGAGCCGCTAAAGATACGGACTGCAGGGTTACCAAACGGCACAATGGAGCAGGCGCTGTATTTTTTTTGACCCTGTAACCTTCGCATCCATTCAACTGCAAAATCTATGCAGCAGGTAAACTTCTTTTTATTTTGTTACCCGGTGACCGCATTAAAAATGCACGTTTACTAATTTTAACCTTGTATTACATGGAGGCAGTTGAATTAATCAGTAAATTGGCTTGTATTTGGCTTTTAACTTTGTATGTCAAACTTAGAAGATAAAATATCAAGCATTACCACACAGCTTGAAGTTGCAAATGACTACCTGGACAGTGAAAGAATCATTGTCAAAGACATTAAGAAGGAGATGAACGCGGGAACCCCGATCCCCTCTATCAGGGATTATTTGCAAAAGCTATCAGCACACATGAGTAGCCGTCTCTCAAAGACAAGTAAACCTTCGGTGCAGGCAAACTACAAGTATGCAATCGCCTGTATCAAAACCCTGGTGACTACCCCGTACTGGCATAGCTGGATAAAAGAGTTGAGTGTATAGCATGCGTTGCGTACGGTAACCCCTGCCAATGAGGAATAGTGTAAATTATAGCCGGTGGGGGAAATGTATGCACCGGGCGAAGCACATTGTTGCAGTTGCATCAATGAGGGAGTGTTATGCCGGACATTCAATAAATGACCTGTTGAGGAACCTGCACACACTTCCCGGCTGCATTGGCCAGGCTTGTGAATTACAGCAATTCATAAATTTCAGTGATATCCACTTTTTCGAGGTAAGGTTTCAGGCGGTATTCATCCTGGAAGGCAGCGAACACCACATCTTCCGGCGCCAGCTTCAGTATGCGCAGTTCAATGTAAAAATTATCGATCTGGTACAGGAGATACATAAATCCCAACGATTCGTAGGAAGCAACTTCTATTGAATTTGACAGCCATGCCATGTAACGTTCTTCCTGGTCGAGCTGTTTAAATTGTGTGAGTGTCATAGTTTCATCCTTTTTTCAATGCAATCCAATAAAATAATTATGCCAGTTGACAGCCATCGCCGGATCGTGCTTTTCTACCTCGAAAAAAGAGCGGTTGCCGGCATTGTCGTGCAAATTCCACCTCATCGCTGCTTTTTGTAGATTAATTTATACAACCTCACCCTGCCTATTTTGTTGGCATGCACGCAATGAAAAAAAAGCCTGCAACAATTGTAAAAATGTTTCGATGGCAGTTTGAAAGTTGATATATTTATTTTAAATGTATTAGCATGGCGCTGCGTAAAAAAAAGCCGGATCAATCTGTTGCCGGTAATGCGGTGAAACTGGTCTGCGGGGGCACTGCTTATTTTACAGCATTGAAGGAACTGATTGGTAAGGCAAAGGATATCATTCACCTGCAGGTGTATATACTGGCAGCGGATACCACCGGCACGGCCATCATGGAAGCGCTGAAGGCAGCCGCTGCAAGAAACGTGCGGGTGTACCTGGTGGCGGATGGATATGCGTCGCAGCACTTACCCGCTGCCGTGATCGACGACATGAAGGCAGCCGGCATTCAATTCAGGTTTTTTGAACCTTTGTTTCGCAGCCGGCAATTTTATTTTGGGCGACGCATGCACCATAAGATACTGGTGGTGGATACGCGGTATGCCGTTACCGGCGGGCGCAACATTACCGACCGGTACAACGATCTGCCCGGCGAACCTGCCTGGCTCGACTTTGCCGTGGTAACTGAAGGTCCCATTGCGGCAGCTCTTTGCGAAGTGTGCTGGAAAACATGGAAAGGATTTCCGGGGAAAAAAATAAAATTCGATTGCCGTTACGATGCGAAAGAAGAACCGGCGGGATCACCGCTTTGTGATGTGCGGGTACGGCAGAACGATTGGGTGCGCCGGAAAAATGAAATTTCGAAAACCTATGCTGCTTTACTGCGGGGTGCCACGCAGGAAGTAACGATCATGAGCAGTTATTTTTTGCCGGGATCGATCATCAGGAAACAGATGGCCCGTGCTGCCCGCAGGGGCGTAAAAATAAGAGTGGTTACCACGGGTGTTTCTGATGTGGCTATTTCAAAAAGTGCGGAACGCTGGCTGTATGACTGGTTATTGCGCACCGGTGTTGAAATATACGAATACCAGAAAAATGTACTGCACGCTAAAATAGGATTGTGTGATCGTACATGGGTTACCGTTGGTTCGTACAATATCAACAATATCAGCGCCCAGGCAAGTGTGGAACTCAATCTTGATATCAACAATGAGTCATTCGCTGCCACCACGGCCGATGCCCTTGCAACCATCATTGAAAACGATTGCCTGCAGATAACGGAAAGCATGGTGAAAAAGCGGAAAAATCCCATCAACCAATTTGGCCGTTGGTTAAGCTACCAGTTTATCCGTGTGATGATTTACCTTTTTACTTTTTATTTTAAGCAGGTACATTAATTCCCGAGAATGCGATGCCAGAAGATCCGCAGGCTTTGTGCGTTCCAGCCGGTAAAGCGTCCACGTTGCACCACCATCTAATTGGTGCCGGGCATCTGCAGGTAGTAATGAAATACAAAGCGCTGAGCTGGTGATTCCCAACCAAAGTTTTGCCCAAAGCGAAGGTCGTTGAACACGAGGGTGTCTTTCCATTTTTCAACTGTATAAAATTGCTGCGAAAACCGTATCAATTCCTTTACTTCCTTTTCATCCCTGATGGGTTGCAGCAAGCTGTCGTTTTTAGGGTAGTAGGTGAGTTGAATGTGGTTGCTATGATCGAAAACAGAACGGAAGCCGGTGCGGTACCCACTATCATTTCCTGCCACCACAAACCACAGCCAGTTTTGAAACGGCGCCGGGGTGGTGAAATATTGTTGGTGCGGGATAGCCTGTGCGGCAAATATTTTTTTCACTTCGTGGTTAATGTAGAGTTTATTAAAACTGCAATAACAGAGGTAAACGGCGGGTAAGATCAAACCGAAGCGCCACCAGAATTTTCTTTTATCACTGAACCGGTTCAACAGCACCAGCGCCAGCAAGGCGATACCGGGCCAGATCGAAAAAAACAGGTCAACCACGTAAATGGTGTTGAATGAATAACGGGCATGACTAAACGGTTCCAGCCAGCCTACGCCATAATTATTAAAGCCATCTATAAAAAGATGGGTCAGCACTTCAATGGCAAAAAAC